>NZ_JBYIRN010000043.1:0-36423 GCF_057708145.1 Micromonospora sp. bgisy143 | reverse complement strand
CTTCGCGGTGTGCGCGGCCGGCCACCCGGGTGCTGTCCGCCCGGGTGGCCGGCCGCTGATCAGTTGACGGTGATGCGGATCGAGTCGAACGCCGGGGTCTGGTTCGCCCGCTCCATCATGGGCAGCCGGTGCGAGCCGTCGCCGGCCCAGACCGAGCACTGGGCGGTGCCCGACTCGGGCAGACCCGGAATCTGGATGGTCACCTCGTCCGGCTGGGCGCCACCGCGGCCGTCCTCGGTGGCGACGAAGAACGCCGGCACCTCCTGCGGCTCGGGCGGCGCGGTCAGGCTGTCCAGCATCCGGCAGGCGGTGTGGAAGTGACCCCGCACCAGGCCCTGGTCGTTGAGCAGCGAGCTCTCCACGTAGTAGCCACCCTGGCCGGCGGCCAGGAACCGGTCCCGCACCAGGTTCTTGGTGCTGACCCGCAGGGTGAAGGGCTGGTTGCGGCCGACCTGCTGCGGGAACTGGGTGATCAGCAGCGACGGGTTGTTGGCGGCGGCGCCGACCTCACCGAACTCGGTGCTGACACAGCGGTTGCCGAGCTGGAAACCGTTGTGCGGCTCCAACCTGCTCTCGTCGCAGTTGTTGGCCAGGACGCCGAGGCCCGCGCCGGGAGCGTTGCCGCCGTTGTTCCCACCGTTGTTGCCGCCGCCGGTGTTCCCACCGTTGTTGTTACCGCCACCGGTGTTCCCACCGTTGTTGGTACCACCGCCGGTGTTTCCGCCATTGTTGCCGCCACCGTTGTTGTTGCCGGTCGGCTGCACCTGGCACTGGGCGAGTTGCGCCAGCCCCTGCGGACGCGGCCCGACCCGGTCGATGGCGGTCGTGATCCGGTCCAGCACCGCCTTACGCTTGTCGGCCAACGGCCGCAGAATCGCGTTGTTGATAAACCCCTGACCCTTGTTGCCCTCGGCGGCGAGCCGGCGGTCGGCCTCGGCGATCTGGCTCTGCAGCTGCGCGAGGTTACGGTCGACCTCGGCGCGCGCCCGCTCGGGCACCTGCGGCAGCTTCGACAGGACATCCGGACAGGCGATGGCCGAGCCGGTGCCGACCGTGCCGTCCTTGCCGTCCTCGCACTCCGCCACCGATTCCTGACCGTCACCCCAGTGGTTGCGCACCCACCGACCGTTCTGCCACGTACGGCTGGTCGAGGTGCCGCTCGGCGCGGTCGAGCCCGGGCTCGGTTCCACGCATTGCCCGGCGGCGGGCCGCGGCTTGTTCGTCCGCCGGTCCTGGGCCGACGAAATCTGGGTGACGGCGACTACTCCACCGAAGACCACCAGCGTGCCGACAACGGCCAGCAGACGCTTGCTCCGCGCGATGCCGGGTGACCGGCGCGCCCGAGTGGACCTGCGCATCGAATTGCTCTCCTTCTCGATCCGGTAGTGGATTCCTGCCCTCGGCGGACCGACGGATGTGAGATGGCACGCCATGGCGGCGGCCACCGCGACCTACCCGGTAACGTGTCGATGGCCGACGATGCCCTTTCCGCACCGTCGCCCGCGCCCGGTCGACGCGGTTGGGGAGATCCTCTTCATTCGCGCAGGAGTACGGGACGACGGCGGGGAAGGTTCAACCCACGCACAGAAAAATGCTCCGCACCGATCGGATCGGGTGCGGAGCAGCGTCCAGCGACGGACAGTGACGGTCAGTCCGCGCAGAGGTGATCGAAGGCGAAACCGCCCACCAGCTCGTCACGCCGCCGGCTCAGCGCGGCGATCTCGGCGGTGAGGTCCACGCGCGCGAGCAGATCCGGACCGTCCGACCGGGCGGCGCGCAGCCGTTCGCCGATCGCGACGGTGGCGAGGTCCTCGGCGAGCCGGGCCGGGTCCACGCCGCAGGAGAAGCGCCGCGCCGTGATCGACACCCGCTCGACGAGACAGCTGTCCAGGCGCGGCTGGACCCAGCTCCACCCCTGCGCCGGGCCGTCGGTCCAGTGCACGTGCAGCCCGCGCACGATCGGGTCGGCGAGCTGCCCGGCCACGTACGCCTCGACGGCCGCCGCCCGTGCCAACGCGCCGAGGTCGTTCACCGGGCCGGTCCGCCCGTCGGGGAGTCGGCCGAGGATGTCGCGGAAGCCCACCGGGGCGGGCTCGTCGCCGGTGCCGCCGGAGGCGTAGGCGCGCGCGTCGAGCACGTACTCGATCAGGCGCCGGCCGTGCTCGGCGGCCCGCAGCGTCGGCGACCCGATGCGCAGCACGGGCAGGCCGACGGCCGCGCTCACGGCGTCGGTGAGTCGCTCGGCGCGCTGCTCGGCCGAGCCGGGCAGCGGGACCGGCCCGATCGTCACGGCGACCACCGGACGGTGCGTGTCGGCCGCGCAGACCACCAGGTCGAACGCGGTCCGGCTGGCCGAGCCCCACTGGCTGCCGGTGACTCCCGGCGGGCGTCCCTGCACCAGTTCGCTGAGCCGGCGCGGCCCGTACACCCGGTGGCCGGCGCGGCTGAACAGCGCGTCGCGTCCACCATCGGCGGGCAACGCCCGCAGCCAGCCGCGGTCGTCGCTGCTCGTCATCTGCCTGATCCATCCGCCGGTCGGTCGAACCGCGCCGAGTCTAGGCGGTCGGCCACCCGGTCCGGCGGCGCGGCCCGCCCGTCACCGGAGCGCCGCGCCCGGGTCCGCTACCGGCAGACCGCCGTGGCGACGACCGGCGCCTGCGGCAGGGTCGGCGGGTGGCAGTCCCCGGGTACGGCCGGCCGCCACGCCGCCGCGACGTTGTAATACCAGTCGTCCGGCACGGACGCGGCCCACTGGGACAGGTCGGTGCCGCCGTCCAGGCCACTGGCGAGCGCCACGCCGGGGGATCCCGTCCGGAGCGCGGCCAGCAACTGCAGCATGCCGACCGTCGGATAGCCGAGCGCGGCGCACGCCTCGTCGCCCCAGCGCCAGCACGTCCAGGCCAGCTCCGGGTCGGCGATGGCCCGATCCGGGTACGGGGCCGCGAACAGGTCGTACACCACCGCCTCGGTGCCGAGGGTCTGACCGACGCTCTGCCAGAAGTCGATGGCGTACGCGGCGTCGGGCATCGGCTTGGCGCAGACGGCACGTTCGTCCCGGCAGGCCGCCCCCGGGCCGGTGTAGCGGCCGTGGCTCCACGCCAGGGCGACGATGGGCGTGATGCCGGCCGCCGTCAACCGTTGCGTGTACGCGACGACTTCCTGCCGGTACGGCTCGCCGCCGTAGCGGGTGTCCACGTACGACAGGCCGAGCCAGCATGCCTCGTTGAGCGGGAGGTACACCGCCTGCACGTCGCGGGCGACGAGCCGGGCCACGGCAGCGGCGTCGACCGGGCCGTCCCAGATGCCCCGCCCCTGCACGCAACGGGCCTCCGCCCCGGTGCGCACGAGTGGCGTCAAGGGTCGGGGCGCCGCCGTGTCGATGACCGGGGAGATGCCCCAGAGTTGGTCGCGGACCACGCTGACGTACGGGGCCTGCCGCTCCTCGCCCGGTGTCAACACGCGTACCCAGCCGCTTGCGTTGCTGGTCCCCGTCGCGCCCTGGTCGTCGTACGCCCGGGCGTACACGCCGTAGAAGCCGGCCGACAGGTCACGCCACCGGGCGGTGTACGGCGCGGTCGTGTCGGTGCCGAGCGAGATGGTGTCCGACCCGTTGCCCCAGCCGAAGAACTCGACGCGGGTGATCCGTCGGCCGGGCGCGGCCGTGGCGGCGGCTTGCACCGTGATGGTGGCCGGGGCGAAGAAGTGGTCACCATCCTCGGGCTTCGTGATCCGCACCGACGGGCGGTTCGGGTCGGGGGTGGGGCTGGGTGAACCGCTCGGCGTCGGACTCGGCGAGGTCGGCGGTGGGGTCGACGGAGGCGGAGGCGCGGGCACGGCGGTGGTGCAGGTGATGCCGTTGAGCGTGAAGTCCTGCGGCTGGTCGGTCCAGACCACCCCGTGCGTCATGACGTACGGGAAGGACACCGTCCGGTCGGCCGGCAGCGTGACACCGGGCAGGTTACGGATCGTGACCTGCCCGCCGTGTTGCTCCCAGCGCACGCCGTCGACGTTCTTGACCTGCTCGGTCGGGTATCGCAGCGGGAACCGCAGCGTCCACTCCGCGAGCGACTGACCGGCACTGTGCACCCTGAGCTCGCCACGCAGGATCGACGGGTGCCGGGTATTGATCACGAGCTGCGCCGCGCACCCACTGGCGGCGGAGGCCGGGAGGACCACTGCGAGAGCACCCGCGACGGCGATGAGCGCCGCGACGGCCAGCGGGACGACCCGATTCCTCATCACACGACCCCCGTCATCGATGTTCGTCACTGGGATCGTGTCCCGGTCGACGCCGGACGTCAAGGCCGGGGCCCTACTCGGCGGCCCCATGACCAGACCCTCGATGGTGTGCTTCTGACGGATCGGCTCCAGCCGATCCACCACCGGGCAGGGCAGGTGCCGGCGTACCGCCTCGGGCAGCCGCTCCCAGTAACCCCGGGTGACGGCCATGTCGTGCCGCGGGCACGTATTACAACGTTGTAGAAGCCTGCCAACGGACACCGGACCACGCCAGCGCTCGCCAACCTCCTGTGACCCACATCACGCCGCCGTCGCGTTCCAGTCAGCCTGTCGGGGTGTATCCAGCGGGGTCGCCGAAGGCGGATCGGCTGGGAGGTCGGAGCATGTCGCGACAGCTGCGGTTCGGCACCCTCGCCGCGAGCGGGCCGCGTCCCCGCCGACGCGAGGCAGGCCATCCCCGCCGGCCCCGGCACCCGCGACCGGCCGGCGAGCCGACCATCCGCCGTCGACCGACCGACGGTCGGGCGGGACGACACCACCGGCTTCCCGGGCGACCCACTCCCACCCCTGCGACGCCGGTCGGGGGCGCGCTGTCCGGCGCCGCACCACCACGCCGCGACAGGGGCGCGGCAGCGGAGATCGGTCGGAGCGCCGTCGCCGCCGCCGGCCGGGTGCCGGGCATCTGCGACGTCCGCCCGGTCACCGTCCGCGTGGACGACCGGGCCGTGGGCCTCGACCTCGACCTCATCACCGAGTACGGGCACAGCGTGCCCGCCGTCGCCGACGCGGTCCGGCGCGCGGTCGCCGACCGGGTGTACGCCGACACCGGCCACACCGTCGTCGCGGTGACGATCACGGTGCGGGATCTCGTGGTGCCCGGCTCGGACCAGGCCGCTCCCCGCCCCCCGACCACCCGGGGAGAGCTGACCATGGCGACCGTCAACCGGGTGGCCTCACTCCTGCTGGGTGTCGCCCTGCTGGCCGGTGGCGCCCTGCTGGCCGCGCAGGCGCTGCTGGTGACGCTCGGTGTCCCGACGCCGCGGCTCGTCCGCCCCGGCTGGTACGAGACGCTGACCGGCACCCGCTGGGCCGATCCGGGCGTCCGGGTGGCGGCCGGCGCCGCCATCCTGCTGGGCCTCGTCGTCCTCGCCGCTCAACTGCGCCGGTGGACGCCGGTCCGGCTGCGGGTCGACGAAGGCGACGGCTGGCACCTGCGCCGACGGTGCGTGGAACGTCGACTGACCGAGGCGGTGGACACCGTGCCGGGCGTACGCCGCACGAGGGTGCGCATCCGACGCCACGGTGACCGGTGGCGGCCCCGGCTGCACGCCACCGGCGACCCGGCGGCCCGCGCCGAGGTCGAGTTCGCCGTGCGCCAGGAGCTGCGCCGGCTCGCCCGGCCGCGTGTCGACCGTGTCGAGATCCGACTGCTGCCCGCCCGGCGGCCGGCATGACCGACGCCGCACACCGCCTGCTGTGGACGATCGTCGCGCTGCTGCTGGTGGCCGGTGGGGCGACCGCGCTGGCGATCGGCGCCGGCGCGCTGGCGGGCGGCGACCCCGACCCGGTCCTGCTCGGCGACGGCCTGGTCGACGCGTGGCGGCTGGCGACGCCCTGGAGCACCCTGGCGGCAGTGGTGGCCGGGCTGCTGACCGCCGTCGCCGGCCAGCGCCTGCTGCACCGGACGGTACGCCGACCCGACCGGCCCCTGCGGGGCATGCTGAGCCATGCCGGGAACCGTCCCGGTCGCACTCGGCTCTCCACCGAGGTGCTCGTACGCGCGCTGGAGCGCGACCTGGTCCGGGCGGCCGGGGTACGCCGCGCCCGGGTCGTGCTCACCGGCGCGCCACCACGACCCGACGTGTGGGTCCAGGTGGACCTGACCGGCGACGCCCCCGCCGCGCGGGTCCGCGAGCACGTCCACGCCGCCGTCCGCAGGTTCGCCATGACGGCCGGCTGCGAACCCGCGCACCTCGACGTGACGGCCCGGATCGAGCCGGACCGGCCCTGAGCCAGGCGTACGCCGGTCAGCGCCCGGCCCGACGGCCGGCCACGACGCTCGACGAGATGGAGACCGCCAGGGTGAGCACCACCACGGCGAGGGTCAACCACACCGGCAGCTTGCCGACCGGCGTCTCGGCCAGGATCAGCTTCACCCCCGCGAACGCGAGCAGCAGCGCCAGTCCGTAGCGCAGGTGACCGAAGTGCCGCAGCAGACCGGCGAGGCAGAAGTAGAGGCTCCGCAGCCCGAGCACGGCGAACGCGGTGGCCGTCCAGACCAGGAACGTGGTGGTGGTGATGGCGAGGATCGCCGCCACCGAGTCGACGGCGAAGGCCACGTCGGTGGCCTCGATGGCGATCAGCGCCACCAGCAGCAGGGTCGCCACGCGTCGCCCGCCGACCCGGGCGGTGAAGCGGTCCCCGTGGTACCGGGCGTCGGTCGGCACCACCCGGCGGAACAGCCGCACCGCCAGGTTGCGCTCCGGGTCGACGTCCGGCTTGCCGCGTACGGCCAACCGCCAGCCGGTCCACACCAGGAACCCGCCGAGCACGAACCCGGCCCAGGTGAGCCGGGCCAACAGCTCCGCGCCGGCGAGGATGAACAACAGCCGGAAGGTCAGCGCCCCGACGACGCCCCAGAACAGCACCTTGTGCTGGTAGCCCGGTGGCACCCGGAAATAGCCGAAGAGCAGAGCGAAGACGAACACGTTGTCGGCCGAGAGCGCCTTCTCCAGCAGATAGCCGGAGAAGTACGCGATGGCCGGGTCGCCACCCAACCCCCACCAGACGACCAACCCGAACAGCAGGCCCGCGCCGACCCAGACCCCGCTCCAGAGCAGCGCCTCGCGCAGCTCGATGACGTGGTTGTCACGGTGGGCCACCACGTCGACCGTGAGCAGCAGGGCGAGCAGACCGCCGACCGCCGCCCACGCCCACGGCGGCACCGCGACCGTCGCCTCCGCCACCGGTGCCCCCCGCATCGACCACGGCGCACCGCCCGCTGTCGGCCGGCCGGCGCTCCCCGAGCCTATGCGAACGACGCACCGGCCGTCGGCGCTCCGGCGAAGCGCACCCGCCGGTCAAGGCCCCGGTCGCGGGCCAGACCGGCAGGGCGGCCGGGCCGCTCAGGCGACGGGCATGAACTGGCCCGGATCGGCGGCCGTGTCGTCGGCCTCGTAGGCGATCGCGTTGATCACCTGCACGACGCCGCTGACCTGGCCGGCCAGCCGACCGGCCAGGTCGACGGCGGAGCGCCGATCCAGCCGGCCGGCCAGCGTGACCGCACCGTGCCGGACCTCGACCGTCACCAGGCCGTCCCGCACGGCCAGTACCCGGCGCAGCACCTCCTGGACCACGTCCTCGCGGATCTCGGCATCCGACCGCAGGTGCACCCGCAGCAGGTCGGCGCGGCTCACGATGCCGATCAGCCGGCCCAGGTCGTCCAGCACCGGCAGCCGCTTGACCTGCTCGTGGTCCATCAGCCGCGCGGCGGCGGAGAGCGGCGCGTCCGGCCCGGTGGTCACCGCGGGCGCGGTCATCAGGTCGCCGGCCAGCAACGCCTCGCTCTTGCCCCGGGCGCCACGGCGACGACGGCTTTCGAAGATCCGTCGTTGCGCCGGCTCGCCGGCATGCTCGATCCGATGCAGCAGGTCCGCCTCGGACACCACACCCAGCACCCGGCGGAACCCGTCGATCACCGGAACGGCGCTGACGCCACGGCGCAGCAGCACGTCGACGATCTCCCGGTACGGCGTCGTGGCCGTCACGGTCACGACCTCCCGGGTCATCACGTCACCCACCTGCCAGGTCCTCATCACGGCCTCCCTCTCGTACCTGCACTCCCGACGCTACGGCCGGACGGCGGCCGTGCTCAGGGTCCGTCGGCCGGGCCAACTGGGGTCCAAGGTCCCGGGCCGGTGCGGTCCGGTCGACCCTGCTGCCGGGCCGCCCACCGGGCGTCCAATGGAGATGCCACCGGGAAGCGCGGTGCGAGGCTGAGAAGGGACGTGGACACCATGACCGCGACGATCGAGCGGACCACCGCCGAGACCACCGCTCCGGCGGCCGGCACCACCCGGAAGAGGGCCGCCCGGTACGTCCTGGCGGGCACCCGGCTGGCGCTCGGCTGGATCTTCCTCTGGGCTTTCCTCGACAAGCTGTTCGGCCTCGGCCACGAGACCGAGTCGAAGAACGCCTGGATCAACGGGGGCAGCCCCACCAAGGGCTTCCTCACCTTCGGGGTCGCCGGCCCGTTCAAGGACGTGTACACGAACATCGCCGGCGCCGCCTGGGCGGACTGGCTGTTCATGGCCGGCCTCGCCGGGATCGGCATCGCGCTGCTGCTCGGTGTCGGCATGCGGGTCGCGGCCGTCACCGGCGGGCTGCTGCTGGTCCTCATGTGGACCGCCGTCCTGCCTCCGGAGAACAACCTCTTCATGGACGACCACCTGATCTACGCCGCGGTGCTCGCCGTCCTGGCGCTGCTCAACGCCGGTGACACCCTGGGCCTCGGGAAGGTGTGGGCGAGGCTGCCGATCGTCCGGCAGGCGCCCTGGCTGCGGTGAGCATCCCCGCCTGGCGGGCGTCACCTCCGGGTGACGCCCGCCACCGTCGTGTGCGCCGGGTTCGGGGTGTGCCGCCATCGGTCACCGGCGATCCGGCAGGATCGACGGTGACCGCAGACATCACCACGACACGGCAGGAGATCCCGCATGAACCAGGCAGCAGGCGCCCGATCGGGCAAGCCCGAGGTGGGTCCGATCGAGGGTACGCCGCCGGCCGACCTCGTGACCGAGGACATCACCGTGGGCGACGGCCCGCAGGCCGAGCCCGGCCAACTGGTGAGCGTCCACTACGTCGGCGTGTCGCACTCCACCGGCGGCGAGTTCGACTCGTCCTGGAACCGGGGCGAGGCGTTCGAGTTCCCGCTCGGCGGCGGCCAGGTCATCGCCGGCTGGGACCAGGGCGTGGCCGGGATGCGCGTCGGCGGCCGTCGTCGTCTCACCATCCCGCCGCACCTGGGCTACGGCGACCGCGGCGCCGCCGGCGTCATCAAGCCGGGCGAGACGCTGATCTTCATCGTCGACCTGCTCGGCGTGCGCTGATCGACAGGGACAGGGGCCGTCCGGCGCGACGCGGGACGGCCCCTGTCCCTGTCCGAGTCGACGTCCGGCCGCCCTCTTCGGACGGATCGCCCGGTCGGGTCAGGCCGCCAGCACCAGGTCACCGGCCGCGGCCGGCGGACGGCGGACGGACGCGACCAGATCGGCGGGCGCCCCACGGCGGGCGGCCTCGACCACCCGGGCCGGCTCGAGGATCGGCATCACCCGGTGCAGACCGGTGGCGCGCAACACGCGGGCCACCACCGGCGTCGGGTCGACCACCACCAGCTCGCCGCCCCGCGCCCGGACGCGCAGATGCGCCGCCAGCAGGGCCCGCACCCCGGCGGCCGAGAGCAGCCGCAGCCCGGACAACTCGAGCTGGACCACCGGGCGCACCGGCACGGACCACAACGCGGACCGGAACGCGGCCACCGTCGCGATGTCGACCTCGCCGGCCACCCGCACCTGGACCACCTGGTCACCCACGCTGACCTGCACGTCGATCCGGTCGCTGCGCTCTCCCATGCCCTGAAATCTAGCCGCCACCACCGACAGTTTCGCCCGTCCGGGGAGTGATTCCGGGTACGTCCAGGGTCATCCCCCAGGGTTCCCCCCATCCGCCTGAAGGCGCAGGCCAGGGCCCTCCGGATCGGCCGAACGGCCGGTGGCGCGCCGCACCGGGTAGGCCGCAGATCGGCGTTGGAGAATGAGCCGATGGTGATCCCCCGACCCCGGCCGCCCCGGCTGATCCGGCCGGTCCGCGAACCGGCCACCGTTCCGCCTCCGCTGCGCGGCGTGTGGGCTGCCACCGACCGCCGCCTCGACCAGGTCGAACTCCTGCCCCTGCCCGAGGGCGCCGTCGGGCCCGAGGACGTACTCGTCGACCCGACCGGTCGGGTCGTCAGCGGCGACGAGGACGGCAACCTCTGGTGGTGGCCGGTGGACGCGCCGGCCGGCACCCGGGGACGGCTGCTGGCCGAGACCGGCGGCCGGCCGCTCGGCATCGAGCTGGACCCGTCCGGGGAGGCTCTGGTGGTCTGCGACGCGTACCGGGGGTTGCTGCGGGTCACGCCGGACGGGGCGGTCCGCGAGCTGACCGGGACGGCGCCGCCCGTGCACCTGGCGAACAACGCGACCGTGGCCCGCGACGGCACCGTCTTCTTCACCGACTCGTCGGACCGGTTTCCGGTCTCGCACTGGAAACGGGACCTGCTGGAGCACCGCCCCAACGGTCGCGTGCTGGCCCACCACCCGGGCAGTGGGCGTACCGAGGTGGTGACCGAGGGGCTGTACTTTCCGAACGGGATCGCGCTGACGCCCGACGAGTCGGCGCTGATGCTGGTGGAGACCACCACCCACCGGCTGCTCCGCGTCGAGCTGGGCCGCGGGGTGCGGGTACTCGCCGACCTGCCCGCGTACCCGGACAATCTCTGCGCGGTGGGCGACGGGACGTACTGGATCGCTCTGCCCAGTCCCCGCGTGCCGATCGCCGAACGGCTGCTGCCGTACCCGCGGCTGCGCCAGCTCGCCGCGCTGCTGCCCGACGCCCTGCAGCCGCAGCCACGCCGCTACGGGCTGGTCGCGCTGGTCGACGGCGAGGGCACGGTCCGTCGTACGCTGCACGGCCCGACCGGGCGCTACTCGATGATCACCGGGGTACGACAGCACGGCGACCAGCTCTGGCTGGGCAGCCTGACCGGGTCGGGCGTGGCCCGCGTACCCCTGGGGTGAAAAAGGTCGGGCGCCCGGGCCGCGCCCTCGGCGACGCCCGACCCCGACGCGGGCGGGTGGGCCCGCCCCGGGGCGTGGGCGGGCCGGCCCACCGGGTGGGGTGGACCGGCCCGCGCGGGCGTGTCAGCGACCGCTCACCGAGGGCGCCGGGGCGGGTGACCCGCCGGCGACCGCGCCCGGGTGGGCCGGGGCGACCGGCGCGGGCTTGAGACCCGGCGGCACCGGTAGCGCGCTGCCCTTGACGAACTCGTCCCAGCTCACGTTCCACGCCGTCCAGCCGTTGCCGGGCTGCAACTCGACCTCGGTGCCCTTGACGGTGACCAGGTCGCCGACCTGGGTCACCCCCATCAGCCAGTCCGCGGCCGTGGCGGAGACGTTCGCGCAGCCGTGCGAGGTGTTGGTGTAGCCCTGCTCGCCCTCCGACCAGGGGGCCGAGTGGATGAACTCGCCGCCCCAGGTAAGCCGCTGGGCGTCGTCGACGTCGACCACGTAGCCGCCGTTCGGCTCACCCCGGGTGTCGAAGGTGGTCCGCTCGTGCTTCTCCATGATCACCATCTTGCCGCTGGAACTCGGCGTGCTCGGCTTGCCCAGGCTGACCGGGATGCGGCGGATCAGCTTGCCGTCGCGCAGCACCGACATCTGCTTCGTGGCGTTGTCGATCTCCAACGAGACCTGCTTGCCGATCTTCGACGTCGCCGTCCGCTCGGCGTCCCCCACCAGGTTCTTGCCGATCGGCAGGCCCTGGAGGCCCGCCCGGACGCTGACAGTCGTCCCCGGCCGCCAGAAATCAGGCGCCCGGTAATAGACCTGACTTCCGTCGTCCAGCCACGACCAGGTGCCCGGCTGCGGCGGATTCGTCTTCACGAACAATCGACGTTGCACATCCGCCCTGGCCTCTTTCGGAATTGCCGGGTCGAACGCGACGGTCACCGGCATGGCGGTGCCGTACGTCCGGTTGCCGACGAAATAGAGCGTGCTGGTGACCTGCGGTTTCGTGGACGCGGCCATGGTGGTGAACGTGGTGGTCCGGGTCGTCGTCGCGCCCGAGTCGCCGGTCGCCGTCACCTCCGCGGTGTACGTGCGCCGAGGTTGCAGCGGCGCGCTCGGCACCCAACCCGAGCCGTCCTCGCGCGGCTCCGCCTTGACCTGCGCGCCCTTGTCGTCGGTGAGTCGGACGGCGGTGACCCGTCCACCCTTGACCACCGTGCCGACCTCGGCGCTGACCGGTACGTCGCGGGTCTTGTCGCCCGGTGTGACGGTGAGTTCCGGCGGCGCGGCGTGTCCCTTCGCCGGCCCGGCCGCCGAGTCCCGGCCGACGGTGCACCCGCCCAGCACGAGCGGTGCGGCTGCGATAGTTACCGCCAACAGCGTCAATCGCCGCCTAGACGTCATGTTCAGTCCCCCCGTTTTCGGCTTCCCTCGGTCACATTCTGGTCGCCTCGACAGGAGCATTCAGGCATTCGGAGATAATCGCGCGCGCATTTATCGGCACATTTTCCCGCACTGCGCCGGTTGTCGAAAAAGCGCACCACTGCCGGCTGTGCGCACCTCCGCCCGTCCGCATGCGCACCGACCCGCAACGTCCGGTCCGACCCCGACGCCACCTATCTCCCCGATCGCACGACTCCCACAGCAGGCACAAGAGCCCGGCAGGCCGGGCAGGGCTGGGCGAGGGCTGGGCGGGGCTGGGCGGCGGGGCTGGGCGGGGCTGGGCGGGCAAGATCCGCGCAACTTCCCCGATGTTGCTGCCTCCGCGGCGCAGGACACAGCAACATCCCCGAAGTTGCGCAGATCTTGACGAGCCCGCCCCCGGGCGCACGGAACAAGCAGGACAAAACGCGAGGTCCCCGCCCCCTCCCCCGCCGATCTTGCACTTTCGGTTGTCGTTAGGGGCGGAATGTCCCGGTATGTCGGCGCAGAAAGTGCAAGATCGGCGCGGCGGGTGGGGTGTGGAGTCCGCCGTCGCGCACCTGGTGGGCGGACTTTTGTCAGGTGGAGCGAAACTTCTGCTGATCGCGAGGGAGCTTTGCCTTTGTCCGGAGTCAAGGGTAGGGTCGCGTTCCAGATAGAGGGTTGCCCATTCGTCGATCAGCCTGCCTGCCGCCCTTGCCGGGGTCGGCCGCGGTCCACCCGCCGGGTCACCGACCGCGCATAACGCGCCAACCTCACCGTCCCGCCGGAGCACGCCTCCGGCCGGTTCGGCGCGCCCCGGTCCGGACGGCCGGTTGACCGCTGCCGACGGCACGCCATCCGTCAGGAAGGAACCACCACCATGGATCACCAGGCCAACCGCTCGGAGCCGACCGTGACCTCCGAGCCGGTCAGCCGGCGCGGACTGCTCCGTGCCGCGACCGTCTCCGCCGCCGCCGTCGGCGCCGCCGGGATTCTCGCCGGCCCGGCCAGCGCGGCGCCCGCCGGTGACACCGCCGCCGCGGGCCAGTCCCACGGGCGGCGTCGGGTGCCGGTGGACCGCATCAGCATCCAGCTCTACACCCTGCGCGACCAGCTCGCCGCCGACCTGCCGGGCACCCTCGCCGCCCTGCGTCGCATCGGCTACCGGCGGGTGGAGCACGCCGGCTTCGTCGGACGTACGGCCGCGGAGTTCCGCGCCGCACTCGACGCCGCCGGGCTGCGCGCTACCTCCGGGCACACCGGCATCCCGCAACCGTTCGATGCCGCCGCCTGGGAACGCGCTCTCGCCGACGCCAACACGCTGGGCTGCAAGAAGATCGTCCACCCGTACTTCGGTCGGGACGCCGAGGGCCGCCCGTACCGGGACCCGGCCATCTACCGTGCCCTGGCTCGGGACCTCAACCAGGCCGGTCGGCTCGCCGAGCGGGCCGGCCTCGACTTCGGCTACCACAACCACCAGCTGGAGTTCGTGCCGCTGACCGACGGCTCGACCGGCTTCGAGATCCTCACCAGCCAGACCGATCCTCGGCTGGTCCACTTCGAGCTGGACCTGTACTGGACCTGGCGCGGCGCGCACGACCCGGTCGACGTGATCCGGGAGAACCGGGGACGGATCCGTCAGGTGCACGTCAAGGACCTGGACGTCGAGGGTGGCTTCGCCGACCTCGGCGACGGTGTCATCGACTTCGGCCGCATCTTCGCCCACGAGCGGGAGGCGGGCATCGAGGAGTACATCGTGGAGCGCGACGACGCGGGCACCTCGCCGCGGGTGCCCGCCGATGCCCTCGACACCGCCCGGGTCGGCTTCGACTACCTCGCCGCACTCCGGTACTGAGCATCGTGAAGGGCTACCAGATGAACCGGACCGCACTCGCGTCCGCCCTGCTGCTGGTGACCGCCGGGCTGGCCGCGCCGACGACGGCGACCGCCGCGCCGGCCCCGCCACCGGACAGCAGCTTCCAGAAGGTGACGCTCAACGACTTCCCGGGCGAGCCGATGAGCCTCGCCGTCCTGCCCGACCTGCGGGTGCTGCACACCTCCCGGACCGGCGAGGTCCGCATCCACGACCCCCGTACCGGGCTGAACACCCTCGCCGCCGACATCGACGTGTACCAGCACGACGAGGAGGGGTTGCAGGGCATCGCCATCGACCCGAACTTCGCCCAGAACAAGTGGGTGTACCTCTACTACTCCCCGCCCCTGGACACGCCCGTGGACGACCCGGCCACGCCGGACGTCAACGAGGGGGACGCCCCGCTGGTCGGCACCGAGGCGGACTGGCAGCGGTTCCGGGGCGCGCTGCGGCTGTCCCGCTTCAAGCTGGAGGGGATGAAGCTCAACCTCGCCAGCGAGCAGCAGATCATCGACGTGCCGACCGACCGGGGCATCTGCTGCCACGTCGGCGGCCAGATCGACTTCGACAGCAAGGGCAACCTGTACCTGTCGACAGGTGACGACACCAACCCGTTCGCCTCCGACGGCTACGTCCCGATCGACGAGCGGGCCGACCGCAACCCGGCGTACGACGCGCAGCGCACCGCGGCCAACACCAACGACCTGCGCGGCAAGCTGCTGCGCATCAAGGTGAAGCCCGGCGGCGGTTACACGGTGCCGGCCGGCAACCTGTTCAAGCCGGGCACGGCGAAGACCCGGCCGGAGATCTACGCGATGGGGCTGCGTAACGCGTTCCGGTTCGTGGTCGACAGGCGTACTGACAACGTGTACCTGGGCGACTACTCCCCCGACGCGTCCACGGCCAACCCGGAGCGCGGGCCAGCCGGGCACGGTCGGTGGATGGTGGTCGACAAGCCGGCGAACTACGGCTGGCCGTACTGCGTGACGCCGACGATCGCCTACCGCGACTACGACTTCGCCACCGGCGAGTCCGGTCCGAAGTTCAACTGCAAGCGCCCGGTGAACGACTCACCGCACAACACCGGCAAGCGGCAACTGCCGCCGGTCGAGGCCCCGCAGGTCTGGTACGCGGCCGCCGCCTCGGCCGAGTTCCCGCAGCTCGGCACCGGCGGCATCGCCCCGATGGGTGGCCCGGCGTACGACTACGACGGGACCAGCACGTCGCGTACCCGGTGGCCGGCCTACTACGACGGGGTGCCGCTGTTCTACGAGTGGAGCCGCGACTACATCAAGGAGTTCCGCCTCGACACCGACGGCGACGTCACGGACATCCGGCCGGTGGCGCCGTCGATCGTGGTGGACAACCCGATGGACATGGAGTTCGGCCCGGACGGCGCGCTCTACGTGCTGGAGTACGGCGACGGCTACTTCGCCGAGAACCCGGACGCCCAGCTCTCCCGGATCGACTTCGTCCGCGGCAACCGGACGCCGATCCCGAAGATCAGCGGTACCCCGACGGTCGGGCAGGCCCCGCTGACCGTGGCGTTCTCCAGCGCCGGTACCACCGACCCGGACGGTGACAAGCTGAGCTACGCGTGGGACTTCGACGCGGACGGCTCGGTGGACAGCACCGAGGCGAATCCGTCGTGGACGTTCCAGGAGAACGGCTCGTACACGCCGACGCTGAAGGTGACCGACCGCACCGGACGGTCGGCGGCCGCGACCCTGCCGCTGCTGGTCGGGCCGACCGCGCCGGTCGTCGAGTTCGTCGCCCCGGTGGCCGGGCAGCCCTTCCAGTTCGGCCAGACGGTGGCGTACGAGGTCAAGGTCACCGACGACCTGCCGGTGGACTGCTCCCGGGTGAAGGTCACCTACGTGCTCGGCCACGACGAGCACGGGCACCCGCTCTCCACGACGACCGGGTGCTCCGGCACCATCCCGACCTTCGTGGACGGCGGGCACAGCGGCGCGGACAACCTGACCGCCGTCTTCGTCGCGGAGTACACCGACGCGCCGACGGAGCCCGGTGTGCCGCCGCAGACCGCCTCGGCGACGGTCGTGCTCGATCCCACCCCGGTGGCCGGCCTGGCCGGCTGACGGGCCCACCACACCAGCGGCGGCGACCGGAGAACGTTCCGGTCGCCGCCGCCTCGGCGTTCATTCCCAGTCGCTGTCGACGTGGTTGTCGCGCCACCGTCCACCCACCGGCGGGGTGTCCAGGCACATCCCGTCCTCGGCGTTGCCGGCCAGGTCGTTGTCCTCGACCCGGCAGTCCACGCAGCTTCCCCGCCCGGTGATCCACAGACCGTGGGTCTGGGTCCGATCGTCGTGGTTGTCCCAGACCCGGTTACCACGGATGGTGGCCGAGTCGAACGCCGCGTCGATGGTGATGCCGGCCCGCCGCTCGGGCGCGGCGGACAGCTCGTACCCGCAGCCCGGAGGCGGTATGTCCCCACTCCACGCGCTGATGCCGTCGGGACGCACCGGGGCGAGGGTCAGTTCGTCACCGGTGTTCGCGGCGACCATGGCCACGGCCCGCCCCACCCGCAGGACCTTGCCCCGGTGACCGTCGTGCGGCCAGTTCGCGGACCGGTCCACCACCGACCGTTCGGAGTAGCGGACGGTCTCGCCGCTGCCGCTGGCGGCCTCCGCGTACTGCCGTCCGTTGTTACGGATCCGGTTGTTGAGCAGCACCGCGTCGGTCATCTGGTGGTCGATCCGGATGGCGTCCAGTCCGTTGCCCCAGAAGTCGTTGCTCTCGATCACCACGTCCCGCACCGGGCCCTGGTAGCCCCGGCCGAGGTCGTGCGCGTGGTAGCCGTGCTGACCGTTGCCGCTGATCCGGTTCCCCCGGATGGTGTACGGGCCCGGGGTGTTGCCGACGCTGACCCCGTCGCGGATGTTGCCGTCGATGACGCAGTCGGCGACCAGCCCGCCGCGCCCGGCCACCCCGGCGGTGCCCATGGCGGAGATGTCGAAGCCCGCCTCCAGGTTGCCGACCATCGTGCAGGCGGAGACGATCAGACCGTCGGCGCCCCAGTCGGAGATGCCGAACCGGTTGCCCTGGCTGTGGCAGCCGACGATGCGGTAGCCGCGCGGCGGCGGCCAGTAGTCCTTCTGCAGTTCGAGGAAGATGCCGTTGGTGCCGTTGGCCAGGGTGGTGCAGTTCGCGATGGTCAGGCGTTCCACCGCGCCCCACCCGCCGATGCCCACACCGATCCCGGCGCCGCCGATCTGCTCGCCGTTGTCCAGCCGGCCGCAGCCGACCACCACCACGCCGTCGATGAGGGAGTCCTGGAGGAAGTCGCAGCCCAGCCCGGTGGCGGCGGTGTGGTGGATGTAGAGGTTGCGGAACACGCCGCGCACGACGTACTGCAGACCGAGGCCCTTGGCGAGGTAGCTGTACTCGGCCATCGCGACGCCGGAGCCGTCGATCTGGAAGTCGGCGAAGGTGCAGTCGGCGATGTGGCGGTCCCGGTCCGCGCCGTGCTGCACGGTGGTCCAGAAGGCCAGCGGGGTCGGGTCGGCGCGGTTGCCCTCGTTGCTGAGCATGAACCGGGTCGCCGCCGGGCCGGCGCCGATCAGCGAGACGCCGCTGCGCCACACCGTTCCGGCGTCCCGGATCGAGTAGATGCCCGGCGGGCAGTAGATGACGCGGGCCCGGCCGTCCGAGGCGTACCCCTCCCCGAGGCGGTCCACGAGGGCGGCCAGGGCCGGCTGGTCGTTGGTCGCGCCGTCACCGGTCAGGCCGTACTCCCGGGCGTCGCAGTAGAGCGGCGCGCCGGCCGCGGCGGGCCGCCGAACCCGGATCGAGTTGAGTAGCAGCTCGTTCGCCACGCCCACCTGTCGGCTCCCTTCGACGCGTCCGGCGCGTACCGGCGGGGCCGACTTCCCGGTGACACCGCCGGGAAACCCCGGGGGCACGCGCCGGGCCCCGACGCCGCGCGGGCGGCGCCGGGGCCCGGCGGGTACGCGTCAGACGGCAGCGATCAGCAGCGCCGGCCGCTCCACGCAGTCGGCGACGTGCCGCAGGAAGCCGCCGGCCACCCCACCGTCGCAGACCCGGTGGTCGAACGTGAGACTCAACTGGGTGACCTTGCGGACGGCCAACTGCCCGTCGACCACCCACGGCTTGTCCACGATCCGCCCCACCCCGAGCAGCGCCGCCTCGGGATGGTTGATGATCGGCGTGGAGCCGTCCACGCCGAACACCCCGTAGTTGTTCAGGGTGAAGGTGCCGCCGGTGAGCCGGGCCGGCGCGAGCGTACCGGCCCGGGCCGCCGCGGTGGTCTCCGCCAGCGCGGCGGCCAGTTCGGCGGTGCTGAGCCGCTGGGCGTCCCGCAGCACCGGCACCAGCAGGCCCCGGTCGGTCTGCGCGGCGATCCCCAGGTGCACGCCGGCGGACTGGACGATCCGCTGGCCCTCGGTGTCCACGCGGGCGTTGAGCTGCGGGTACCGGCGCAGGCCGCTGAGGCAGATCCGGGCCAGCAGGGCCAGGATGCTCACCGGGGCGTCGGGCGTCGCCGCGTTGATCGCCGCCCGGGTCTCCAGCAGCCCGGTGGCGTCCACGTCGACCCAGATGGTCACCTCGGGGATCTCCCGCCGGCTGCGGGAGAGCTTGTCGGCGATGGCCTTGCGGACGCCGGTGAGCGGGACGATCACGTCGCCGTCCCCGGCCGGGGCCAGGGCGACGTGCGCGTCGGGCACGGCGGCGAGCCGGGCGGCGGGCGCGGTGAGCGCGGCCTCCACGTCGGCGCGACGGATCACGCCGCCGGGCCCGGTGCCCCGCACGGTGGCGAGGTCGACGCCGCGCTCGCGGGCCAACCGGCGCACGATCGGCGAGATGACCAGGGCGGACGACGAGGTACCGGTCGGTGTGCCCCCGTCGGACCGGGCAACGCCGGCCGAACCGGGCGCGACCCGGGTGGCACCCTGCGCCCCGGCGTCGGCCGGGTCGACGACCGCCGCGGCGGCATCCGGCGCAGCGGAGTCGGTCGGCTCGGGGGCGAGGGCCAGCCGGGGTCGACGTCGACGCCGGGTGGCGCCGCCGTGGCCGGTGCCGTACCCGATCAGGACGTTGCCGGAACCGGCCCGCTCCTCCTCGCGGTAGGTGGCGTGCCCGGCGGGCTCGTCGCCGCCGTCCAGCGGCGCGATGGTGATCAACGGCTGGCCGACCGGGCGTACCTCGCCGGCCGCGCCGTGCAGGGCCACGACCCGTCCGGCGTACGGGCAGGGCACGTCGACGACCGCCTTGGCGGTCTCCACCTCGACCACGCTCTGGTCCACCTCGACGACGTCACCGACGGCGACCCGCCACTCGACGATCTCGGCCTCGCTCAGCCCTTCGCCCAGGTCGGGCAGAAGGAAGACCTGCGTGCGCTCGACGGTGGTCATGCCGCCGCCCAACGCGCATCCGGCTGGTCGTCCCACTGGAGGCGGGCGACCGCGTCCAGGACCCGGTCCACGCCGGGCAGGTGGGTGTGCTCCAGCATCGGCGCCGGGTAGGGGATGTCCAGCCCGGCGACGCGCAGCACCGGGGCGTGCAGCGCGTGGAAGCAGCGCTCCTGCACCCGGGCGGCGATCTCCGCGCCGACACCCGCGAACCCGGGGGCCTCCTGGATGACCACGCACCGGCCGGTCCGGCGGACCGACGCGGTGATGGTGGCGTCGTCGAACGGCACGATGGTGCGTACGTCGACGACCTCCAGGTCCCAGCCCTCCTCGCGGGCGGCCTCGGCGGCCTCCAGGGCGACCGGCACCGCCGGCCCGTACGCCACGAGGGTGGCGTCACGGCCGGGCCGGCGCACGACGGCCCGGCCGAACGGCGCGGTCCGCGTCGGCAGGTCCGCGTCGGCGCTGGCGAAGTAGAGCTTCTTCGGCTCCATGAAGACCACCGGGTCGGGGTCGTCGATCGCCTCACGCAGCAGCGAGTACGCGTCGTCGACGGTCGCCGGGGTGACCACCTTGAGGCCCGGGGTGTGCGCGTAGTACGCCTCGGACGAGTCGCAGTGGTGCTCCACGCCGCCGATCCCGCCCGCGTACGGCACCCGGATGACGATCGGCACGCTGAGCGCGCCCCGGGTGCGGTTGCGCAGCTTCGCCACATGCGAGGCGATCTGCTCGAACGCCGGGTACGCGAACGCGTCGAACTGCATCTCGACGACCGGCCGCAGCCCGGACATGGCCAGGCCGACGGCGAAGCCGACGATGCCGGCCTCGGCCAGCGGCGTGTCGAAGCAGCGGTCCTCGCCGAAGCGGGCCTGCAGGCCGTCGGTGATCCGGAAGACGCCGCCGAGCTGGCCGACGTCCTCACCGAAGACGACGACCTTGTCGTCGGCGGCGAGCGCGTCGGCGAGGGCGGTGTTGAGGGCCTTCGCCATGGTGGTGGCCATCAGGCGTCACCCTCCTCGTCGCGGGCGGCGGCCAGCTCGGCGCGGACCTGCTCGCGCTGCTCGACGAGCTGCGGGGTGGGCTCGGCGTAGACGTGGTCGAACAGGCTCAGCGGGTCGACCGTGGGCTGGCTGTTCATCCGGGTCCGCAGGTCCGCCGCGTACGCCTCGGCCTGCTCGGCGATCTCGGCGACCGCCGCGTCGTCGAGCACCCCACGGGCGCGCAGGTACGTCTCGAGGCGGGCGACCGGGTCCCGGTCGCGCCAGGCGTCGACCTCGGCGCCGTCGCGGTAGCGGCTGGCGTCGTCGGCGTTGGTGTGCGGTTCCATCCGGTAGGTGTGTGCCTCCACCAGGAACGGCCCGTTGCCGGCGCGGGCGTGCGCGACGGCGCGGGTGAGCACGGCGAGCACGGCGACCGGGTCGTTGCCGTCGACCTGCTCGCTGGGTACGCCGTAGCCGACGCCCTTGTACGCCAGCGACGGCGCGGCGGTCTGCCGGGACAGCGGGACGCTGATGGCGTACCTGTTGTTCTGCACGAAGTAGACGACCGGCGCTTTGAACACGGCGGCGAAGTTGACGCCCTCGTGGAAGTCGCCCTCGCTGGTCGCGCCGTCGCCGATGAAGGCCAGCGCCACGGTGTCGCGCCCCTGGTACGCCTCGCCGTGGGCGAGACCGGCGGCGTGCACGCACTGGGTCGCGAGCGGGGTGCACTGCGGTGCCGTGCGTACCTCGGTCGGGTCGTAGCCGCAGTGCCAGTCGCCGCGCAGCAGGGTGAGTACCTCGACCGGATCGATGCCCCGGGCAACCAGCGCCATCGATTCGCGGTAGGTGGGGAACACCCAGTCGGTGTCCCGGACGGCGAGGGTGGCGGCCACCTGGCACGCCTCCTGGCCCCGGGACGACGGGTAGACGGCGAGGCGGCCCTGCTTGGTCAGCGCGGTCGCCTGGGTGTCGAACCGGCGGCCGAGCACCATCCGGCGGTACAACTCGCGCAGCGCCTCGACGGGCGGCTCCGGATAGTCGGTGCGGGCCGGCAACGGCGTGCCGGTCTCGTCGAGCAGGCGGACCGGGTCGGCGGCCGGCAGCAGCGGACGCGCCGGGTCGGGCGGGGTGACCGTCCGACGGGCGCGCGGGGATGCCCTGCGGACCGCCTGGGGTGTGGTCGTCACGGCGGGACCTCCTGGGACGTGTGGTGAGCCTATGCTTCCGCCTGACGGATGATTGACTCAAGATCCACGAAGAAGGCGGGACGTTTGGCATGTGGGAGACAGATCGGTGAGCCAGGAGACCGAAGACGAGGAGGGCCGGACGCCCGGAGCGGGACGATCGGCCCGAGCCATGGACGAGGTCGACCGGCGGATCCTGGCCGAGCTGGTCCGCGACGGGCGGACCTCGGTGCGCACCCTCGCCGAGCGGATCCACATCTCGCGCACCAACGCGTACGCCCGGGTCGAGCGCCTGGTGCGCGACGGCGTGATCACGGGTTTCCGGGCCCAGGTCGCGCCCGAGGCGGCCGGGCTGGGCACCTCGGCGTACATGGCCTTGACGATCGAGCAGAACACCTGGCGGGAGGTGTCGGCCGAGCTGGCCCAGGTGCGCTACGTCGAGCACGTCGCGCTGCTCAGCGGCGAGCACGACGTGCTGGCTCTGGTCCGGGCACCGGACAACGCCGCCCTACGGGACGTCGTGCTCGACCGGGTGCAGCGCATCGCCGGGGTGCTGTCGACCCGGTCGTGGCTGGTCTTTGAGGAGTTCGAAGGGACGCAGAGCCCGTGGCGGTAGGCCGGCCGCGGCGGTTCACCGCTCCGGCGGCGCCTCCAGGCCCTCGCGGTCGGCCAGCTCCAGCAAAGGCTCCAGCGAGTGCCGGTCACCGTCCAGGCCGGCGTGCGGGTCGCCGCGCTCGGCGAACCGGGCCGGCACGGTGAGCACGTCGAAATCCTCCGGACGGGCGTCGTCCAGCTCCGCCCAGTCCAACGGCGCCGACACCAACGCCCGGGGCGTCGGCCGGATCGAGTACGCCGACGCCATGGTGTGGTCGCGGGACATCTGGTTGTAGTCGACGAAGACCGGCCGGTCCCGCTGGTCCCGCCACCAGGTCGTGGTGACCAGTTCCGGCAGCCGGCGCTGCATCTCGCGCCCCAGCGCGAGCACCGCCCGGCGGCACTCGCCGAAGCTCCACCGGGGCTCGATCGACAGGTACACGTGCAGACCCCGCCCACCGGTGGTCTTCGGGTAGCCGGTCATGCCCAGCTCGGCGAGGAACGCGTTCACCTCCCGGGCCACCGGCACCACCTGCTCGAAGCCGACGCCGGGCAGCGGGTCGAGGTCGATGCGCAACTGGTCCGGCCGCTCCACGTCACGGGCGGACACCGGCCACGGATGAAAGCGCAGGGTGCCCAGGTTGGCCGCCCAGATCACCACGGCCAGCTCGCTCGGCGCGACCTCGTCGGCGGTCCGGCCGCTGGGGAAGGTGATGTGGGCGGTGCGCACCCACTCGGGCGCGCCCGCCGGCAGCCGCTTCTGGTAGAAGGCGTCCCCCCGGTTGGTCTGCCGGGTCGCGATCGTCGCGCCCTCGAAGACGCCACGCGGCCACCGTTCCAGCATGGTCGGCCGGTCGCGCAGCGCCCGCAGGATGCCGTCGCCGACCGCCAGGAAGTAGCGGACCACGTCCAGCTTGGTCAGCCCGCGTTCCGGGAAGTACGGCTTGTCGGGGCTGGAGACGCGGACCAGCCGCTCCCCCACCCGGATCTCCTCCGCCGCCGTGGCCACGCCCCCGAGGGTACGACGTGACGGCGGAGCCGGTGGGCTACCGGCCGGTGGCCAGCGTGGCGTGCTGCTGCGCGGCCGGACCGCCGGTCTGTTCGGCCTCGATCAGGTCGGTCGGCACCTCGCTCGCGTCGACGAGGAGGTGGGCCATGTCACGGGCGCTGCCGCCGTTCGACGGTCGTGGCCGCCCCCTGGTCGTGGTCGCTTACCGGCCCGGCCCGAACGCGTGCCGCGACAGGCTCTTCACACCGGTCATCCGGCCGGCGAGGATCGCCGTCGGCAGCAGCGTGATGGCGTGCAGCCGGGACGACATGTAGCGGCGGGCCGCCCGCGCCGCCCGGGGCCAGCCCTGCTCGTCCATCCGCCTGGCGACGTCGACGAAGAACGCCCGCGCCTCGTCGAACCGGGAGCCGGTGATCGCGTCGGCGGAAGACTTGCTGACCGCGTGCCGCCGGTACTGGAAGCACAGGGTGGTGTCGACCGCCATCTGCTCGCCCCGCTGGATCAGATCGATCACCAGCGCGAGGTCCTGGATGACCTGGAGCTCCTCGCGGAAGTTGACGGCCTTGAGCGCGTCCGTCCGCCAGCAGATCGACGGGAAGTAGAACCAGCAACCGCGCAGCAGGCTGGCCGCCAGATCCTCGCCACCCATCAGCGCCCGGGACTCGACGCGCGGTGCGTAGAGCCGCCGCTTGGCCTCGTCGACGATGGTGTTGACCACCGTGCCGTCGGCGTCGATGATCTCGACTCCCGGCTGCACCATGCCGACGCCCGGGTACTGCTCGATCACCGACCGCACCGTCGCCACGTAGTTGGGGTGCATGATGTCGTCCGTGCCCATCATCACCAGGTACTCGTGTTCGGCGAGGCCGACGCACTTGCGGAAGTTGCCGGTGATGCCGAGGTTGCGCTCGTTGCGCTGGTAGCGCACCCGCTCGTCGGTGATCTGCGCGAACCACTCCGGCACGCCCGGCTCGGTGCCGTCGTCGACCACAGTCAGCCGCCAGCCCGGGTCGGTCTGTGCCAGCACGCTGCGCACCGCCGCCTGCATGAGGGGCACGCTCCCGTAGTACGGCAACATGATGTCGACAATCATCGGTTCCCCGGGCCTTACTGTGCGTGGTGGACGTGCGCGACGGGCGCGGGCCACATTATCAGGCACGGCGTCCGGATCCAGCACCGGCGAACCGGCCCGCCGGCCGTCGCGACACCGCCTTCGCGCACCGGGACGACGGCTCCGCTGACGCCTTTGCCGGGGCTATCATCGTCGCGCCCACCGCACGCCCCCGGATTGGACGCCGATGCCAGACCGTGCCGCCATCACGGACGCGCCCCCCGCGCAGACCGACGTGGGCTCGCCCCCGCCGACCACCGAGCCGGCCCGCCGACGACTTTCGTTCGCCCGCCGGCTGGCGCTCAGTGTCTGGTTCTGGCCGACGGCGTTCGCGGCCCTCGCGGTCGGCTGGCGACTCGGCAGCCCGGAGATGTGGCAGGACGAGTTGGTCACCGCCGACCTGGCGAACCGCTCCACCAGCCAGATCCTGGGCATGCTGAAGAACGTCGACGCCGTGCACGGCGCGTACTACCTGTTCATGCACGCCTGGGCAACCGTCTTCGGCAGCGGACCGACCAGCCTGCGGGTGCCGTCGGCGCTGGCCATGATCCTGGCCACCGCGTGCGTGGCGCTGGCCGGGCGACGGATCTTCGGCCAGACCGCCGGGATCGCCGGCGGGTTCACCTTCGCCCTCGTGCCCACGGTGACCCGTTTCGGGCAGGAGACCCGGTCGTACGCCTTCGTCGTCCTCGCCGCCGCCGCGGCCACGCTGTTCCTGCTCCGGGCGTTGGAACGGCCGGGGTGGTTGCGCTGGGCACCGTACACGCTCGCCGTGGCCGGTATCGGCCTGGCGAATGTGGTGGGGCTCACCCTGCTGATCGGGCACGGCCTGGCCGTGCTGATCCACTGCTGGCGGGAGCGTCGATGGTGGTCGGTGGTCTGGTTCGGGCTCGCCGCGTTGGCCGGCGTGGGCATCGCCGCCCCGGTGATCCTGCGCGGCATGAAGCAGGCGGGCCGGCAGATCAGCTGGATCCCGGACAGCGCGCCCTGGACGGTCTGGGAACAGGTCCTCGGCTCCGTGCTGCTGGCCTTCGCCGTCACCGCGCTGGCGGTGATCGGTGTGCTGACCCACCTGCGCCGCGACAACGCCGCTCGGACCGTCATGTTCGCGCTCATCGCCGCCGTGCCGTTGCCGGTGGTCCTGCTGGCCTCCACCGGCGACATCAACTACTTCTTCTCGAAGTACCTGCTCTTCGTCCTGCCGGCCTGGGCGGTGCTCGCCGGCGCGGGCCTCGCCGCGTTGCGCCGCGTCCCGCTGGTCGTGGTGGGTCTGGTGGTGCTCGCCGCCCTGAGCGTGCCCGGCCAGCTCGCACTGCGCGCCGAATACTCGCACAGCTGGTACACCTATCCGCAGAAGCGGGCGTTCGCGCCGTTCGGGTATTCCGAGGCGGCGCGGGTGGTCGAGGCCGGTTACCAACCCGGCGACGGGCTGGTGGTCGGTGGCGCCTGGTGGTGGGCGGCCGAGGGCGGGGTCCGGTACTACCTTCCCGAGGACGTGAAGCTGCGCAACGTCTTCGAGCAGCGCTCCGCGGTCCAACGCAATGAACTCTTCAACTCGGCCTGCACCAACCCCGCCCGTTGTCTGCACGACGAGCCGCGACTGTGGGTGCTGCTGCCGGCCGTCACCGACACGCCGCTGGCCAGCCTGCCGAAGAAGCAGTCCGCCGTGCTCACCGAGCGCTACGAGGTGGTCCGCGTCGACCACGTGACCGGGATGACCGTGGCCCTGCTGCAACGGCGCGGCTGAGTCGAGCCGGGCCCGGCGCGGGCCGGCTGACTCGACGCCCGGCGCGGGCGCGGCACGGTTACCCCGTGGCGCGCCCGGGTAGGGGGTCGGCATGGCGGAACTGTCGACGCTCTGGATCATCCGGCACGGGGAGAGCACCGCGAACGTGGCGGCCACCCGGGCCGAGCAGACCGGCGCGGACCTGATCGCCCTGAGCCACCGCGACGCCGACGTCCCGCTCTCCGACACCGGCGAGGAGCAGGCGCGGGCGACTGGCCGCTGGCTCGCGGCGCTGCCCGAGGACCGACGGCCCGACGTCGCGGTGGTGTCGCCGTACCTGCGGGCGGTGTCCACGGCCGAACTGGCGCTGCACGGCACCGGGGTGCCGGTGAGCCGGGACGAGCGGCTGCGGGACCGGGAGCTGGGCATCCTGGACGGCCTGACCGGGCACGGGGTGCGCCGGCGGTTTCCCGACGAGGCGGAGCGCCGTGACCGGCTGGGCAAGTTCTACTACCGACCGCCCGGCGGCGAGTCCTGGACCGACGTGGCGCTGCGCCTGCGGACGCTCCTCGGTGACCTGCGCCGCGACCACGAGGGCCAGCGGGTCCTGCTGTTCGGCCACGACGCGCTGGTCTTCCTGCTGCGTTACCTCATCGAGGGGTTGACCGAGCCGGAGCTGATGGCGTTGACCCGCGAACACGTGATCGCCAACTGCTCGATCACCGACTGGTCCGCCGACGAGCGGGGCAGCCTGCGGCTGGGCGGTTTCAACGAGGTCGGCCACCTGCACCGGCAGGGCACCGAGGCGACCAGGGAGGACGAGATCCATGCCGAACCGGTCTGAGGTGCAGGTGATCACGCCGGCGCTGCTGCGGGACTGGGCGCTGCCGGTGCCGGCCGGCGGCAAGGAGAGCCGCGGCACCGTCCTGGTGGTCGGCGGCTCCCGCTTCACCCCCGGGGCGGTCCTGCTCGCCGGGGTGGCCGCGCTGCGCGCCGGCGCCGGGGTGCTCCAACTCGCCCTCGCCGAGTCGACCGCCGCCACGCTAAGCATCCAGGTGCCGGAGGCGCTGGTGGTGGGGCTGCCGGAGACGTCCGACGGCGCGGTCGCCGCCGACCGGGCCGGCCAGCTCGGCGAGTTGGTCGCGGCGGCCGACGTGGTGGCCCTGGGCCCGGGGTTGACCGGCATCGAGGAGACGGGCCGGCTGCTCGACCTCGTCCTGGCGGCGGCCGGGCCGCGCACCCCGCTGGTCCTGGACGCGTACGCGCTGGGCGCGCTCAGCCACGACCCGAAGCTGCTGGTCGGCTCCGGTCGCCCGGTGGTGCTCACCCCCAACGTCACCGAGGCCGGCCACCTGCTCGGCCGCGACCCCGGTGACGACCTGAGCGCCGAGGCCGCCGAGCTGGCGCACCGGTACGGCGCGGTGGTCTCGCTCTACGGGCACGTGGCCGCCCCGGACGGGCGCGGGTGGCGGGAGGAGAGCGGCGACGCCGGCCTCGGCACGTCCGGCAGCGGCGACGTGCTCGCGGGCCTGCTGGCCGGGCTGTTGTCCCGGGGCGCCGACCCGGCGCAGGCCGCCTGCTGGGGGGCCTTCGCGCACGCCGTGAGCGGCCAACGACTGATCCCCCGGTACGGCCGGATCGGTTTCCTGGCCCGGGAACTGCTCGACGAGATCCCGCGTACCCTCGCCACGGTCTGACCAGGCGATGTGAACGGAGTTCGGCTGTTTCGCCACCCGGGCTCGGGGTACCGGATCGACACCAGCCGAGCTACCGAACAAGGGGGGCACACCGGTGTCGACCGATGCCATCGTCCTGCTCAAAGAGGACCACAAGGAGATGCGCCGTCTGTTCAAGGCCTTCCAGGATGCCGAGGAGGGGCCGGCGAGCCGGCGACAGAAGCTGGTCGGCCAGATCCTGGAGGCGCTGACGGTGCACACCTACCTGGAGAACGAGGTGATGTACCCGGAGGTCCGCCGGCTCCTGCCCGACCTGGAGGACGACATCCTCGAGTCGTACGAGGAGCACCACGTGGCCGACGTGCTCTGCGCCGAACTGGCCAGCATGGACGCCGACGACGAGCGCTTCGTCGCCAAGACGACGGTGCTGATCGAGAACGTCACGCACCACGTCGAGGAGGAGGAGCAGGAGTGGTTCCCCAAGGTCCGCGAGGCGTTGGGTCGTAAGCAGCTCCAGGAGATCGGCGAGAAGATGATCGCGTTGCGCGCGGACGCGCCGCGTACCCCCACCCAGCCGAAGGCCATCAAGAAGGCGCTCGACGCGGTGACCGCCTGAGGCGAGGCGTTCGTACCGAAGGGCCCGGCACGCGTGCCGGGCCCTTCGTCGTGCCGCCCCGCCCCGCCCCGCGGCCCGCGGCCCCGGCCCGCGATCTTGCACTTTCTGTTGCCGATTGGTGAATTTTCGTGTCGTTTTGTCGCCACAGAAAGTGCAAGATCGCGGAGGGCGGGGGCGGGGGCGGGGCGGGGGCGGGGGGTCAGTCGGCCGAGCCTGGCTCGGCCATCCGGCGGTGCTGCTCGGACTTGAGCTTGTCCGGGATGATCTTGCCGGCGGCGGTCTGCACCTTGTTGATCAGCGAACCGGCCGTGACGGTCTGGTCACCCTTCATCATCGCCGCGTAGCCCTGCGCGGCGACCTCGGCCGGGTCGTCCTTCTTGCCGGACCCCACCCGGGTGTCCTGCATCTCGGCCCGGTCGAAGAAGGCGGTGTCGGTCGGCCCGGGCATGAGCGCGGTCACCGTGACGCCGGTGTCCTTCAGCTCGTTGCGCAGCGCCTCGGCGAAGGACTGCACGAACGACTTCGAGGCGTTGTAGACCGCCTGGAAGGGGCCCGGCATCGTCGAGGCGATCGAGGAGGTGAACAGGACCCGGCCCGCGCCCCGCTCGACCATGCCGGGCAGCAGTCGCTTGGCCAGGTGCACCGTCGAACGTACGTTGAGGTCGACGATCTCCAGCTCGTCGCGCAGGTCGGTGCCGCCGACGAACGCGCCGCCGGCGCCCCGGCCGGCGTTGAGCGCCAGCGCGTCCAACGGGCGTCCGGTCGCGGCGACCGCGCTCACCAGTTCCTCGACGCCCTGCTCGGTGGAGAGGTCGACGCGTACCGGATGGATCTGGGCGCCGCCGTCGCGGCGCAGCTTGTCGGCGGCCGCGGTGATGCCGTCGTCCTCGGCGGCGACAACCAGGTCGAAGCCGTGCTCGGCGAACTGCCCGGCCAGCTCGTACCCGATTCCGCTGGACGCCCCGGTCACCAGTGCGAACGGCCGGCCGGTGGTCGGTGTGGTCATGGGAGTCGACTCCTCTCGTGGACGGGACCATCGCGCCCGTGCCGGCGCGACGCCCCCTGATCCCATGCCCGGGTGGGGTCGGTTCAACCACCCGTCGGGAGGTCGGCCGGGCCGGCCGGGGTCGGCCCGGTAGGATCGGCGCGGGCCGTTACTGGCGCGTTGGGATGGACAACCATCGGGGAGCGGCCCCGTCACGAGGACGTTTGCCGAGCGCCTGGGCCTTCCGCACGTTCGTAGGAGGTCGCATGTCGCGCAACGCCGAGTCCACCGCATTCCGGAGCGCCCTCGAGGTGATCCGGGCTGTCGAGCCGCGGGTGGCCGACGCCATCGGCGCCGAGCTGACCGACCAGCGGGAGTCGCTCAAGCTCATCGCCAGCGAGAACTACGCCTCCCCGGCGACGCTGCTGGCCATGGGCAACTGGTTCAGCGACAAGTACGCCGAGGGCACCGTCGGCCGTCGCTTCTACGCCGGCTGCCAGAACGTCGACACCGTCGAGGCGCTCGCCGCCGAGCACGCCCGCGAGCTGTTCGGGGCCGCGCACGCGTACGTGCAGCCGCACTCGGGCATCGACGCCAACCTGGTGGCCTTCTGGGCGGTGCTCGCCGACCGGGTGGAGTCCCCCGCTCTGAAGAAGGCCCAGGTACGCCAGGTCAACGACCTCACCGAGGCGGACTGGTTCGCGCTGCGCCGCGAGCTGGGCAACCAGCGGATGCTCGGCATGTCGCTGGACGCCGGCGGTCACCTCACCCACGGTTTCCGGCCGAACATCTCCGGCAAGATGTTCGACCAGCGCAGCTACGGCACCGACCCGGCGACCGGGCTGATCGACTACGACCGGGTGGCCGAGGCGGCCCGCGAGTTCGAGCCGCTGATCCTGGTGGGCGGCTACTCGGCGTACCCCCGGAAGGTGAACTTCCGGATCCTGCGGGAGATCGCCGACTCGGTCGGCGCCACCTTCATGGTCGACATGGCGCACTTCGCCGGCCTGGTGGCCGGCAAGGTCTTCACCGGCGACTTCGACCCGGTGCCGCACGCGCACATCGTCACCACCACCACCCACAAGTCGCTGCGCGGCCCGCGCGGCGGCATGGTGCTCTGCCAGCCGGAACTGGCCGACCAGGTGGACCGGGGCTGCCCGATGGTGCTCGGCGGTCCGCTGCCGCACGTGATGGCCGCGAAGGCCGTCGCCCTGGCCGAGGCCCGCCGCCCCGACTTCGCCGACTACGCGCAGCGGATCGTGGACAACGCGCAGGCCCTTGCCGACGGGCTGCTGCGCCGGGGCGCGACGCTGGTCACCGGCGGCACCGACAACCACCTGGTGCTGATCGACGTCTCCGGGTACGGGCTGACCGGCCGGCAGGCCGAGCAGGCGCTGCTGGACTCGGGCATCGTCACCAACCGCAACTCGGTGCCGCAGGACCCGAACGGCGCCTGGTACACCTCCGGCATCCGGATCGGCACCCCGGCGCTGACCACCCGCGGGCTGGGCACCGCCGAGATGGACCAGACGGCGGAGCTGATCCACACCGTGCTGACCCAGACCACGGCCGGCGCCAACGCCGACGGCACCCCGTCCAAGGCGAAGTACACGCTCGACGCCGACCTGGCCGACAAGGTCTCCCGCCAGGCGGCCGACCTGCTGGCCCCCCACCCCCTCTACCCCGCCGTCGACCTGACCTGACGGCCGCCGCACGCGGAAGTCCGCGTCGATCATGGAGTCGTGGTGCCCGAATCCGGGCGGATGGCGACACTTGTCCACCACCACAACTTCATGATCGACGCGGGCGGGCGCGGACGCGGGCGGGGGCGGGGGCGGGCCGGGGCGGAGCCCCCGGGGGGGTTAGTTCAGGGGGCGTTTGAGGTGGTAGCGGTGGACCTCCGTGCTGCCCTGGACGTTGTTGACGTCCTCGGCTGCCGACACCAGCTCCCAGCCCTCCCGGCCGGCCCGGTTGAGGTGCGCGATGGCCGTGTCGCCGTAGGCGGTGATGTCCTTACGGGACCCGTCCGGGCCGTACCAGACGAACGAGACGGTGAAATTGCGACCCTGTCCCTGATAGCGACGAACGAGCAGGGCGTACTCCCAGGCAACCATGCGGCCCATTATGACCGTCCATCCAGGAGCTCGTCGCCGACGAGGGCGGCGAGTCGGTCCAACCCCACGTCGATCTGCTCCGGCGTCACCGCGCTGACCGACAACCGCAACGCGCGCACCGGCGCGGTGTCGTCGTAGAAGTGCGCCATCGGCGTCCAGAGCACGCCGTAGTCCCGACCCGAGACGTCCAGCAACGCGTCGTCGACGGCGAACGGCACGGTCACCACCACGAAGAACCCGCCGGCCGGCACCGTCCAGCGCACCTGCGGCCGGTCCGCGAAACGCCGGGCCAGGCCGGCGACCAGGTGGCGCAGGTTGCGGGCGTACGCGGCCCGCTCCCGGGTGTTCGCGGGCACCAGGCTGCATCCGTGTTCCAGGAGCCGTCCACCGATCACCGCCTGCGCGAGCGGTGAGGTGTTCACGGTGACCATGCTCTTGATCATGGCGAGCTGGTCGGCGAGCGGGCCGACCCGGCCGTCCGGTCCGGCCACCCGCTGGTCGGCGACCACGTAACCGACCCGTGCCCCGGGCAGCACCGTCTTGGCGAACGAACCGAGGTAGACCACCCGCCGGTCGGTGTCCAGCGCCTTCAGGGTGGGCGGACGCGGCCCGTCGGCGACGGCGAACAGCCCGTACGGGTTGTCCTCCAACAGCAGCAGGTCCTCCTCGACGGCCAGGGCCAGCAGCCGCTGCCGGTCGGCCACGTCGATGCTGACCCCGGACGGGTTGGCGAAGTCCGGCATCAGGTAGCAGGCACGCGGCCGCAGACCCGCCTGCCGGGCCCGGTGGACCTGGGCCCGCAGGTCGGCCAGGTCCACTCCGGAGGGTCCGCCGGCGACCGGCCACACCGGCAGGTCCACCAGCCGGGCCGCCCCGGTCAGCCCGACGTAGGTCGGCGCGACCGCCAGCAGCACGTCCGCCGGCCCGGCCCGCAACGCCCGCAGCACCAGGAACATGGCCTCCTGACAGCCGACGGTCACCACCACAGCCTCCGGGTCGACCGTGATCCCCTCGTCCAGGGCGAGGTTCCGGGCGACGAGGTGGTGCACGATGCCCTTGGTCCGGCCGTACTGCAACAGCAGCCGGCGCGCCTGCTCGGGCGAGTGCCCCCGCTCGTCGACGAGGTGCCGGTGGAACGTGTCCAGGTGCCGGTGCACGGCGGCGACGTCGAGGAACTCCTCGTACGGGCGGCCGGCCGCCAGCGAGACCGCCGCCGGATACCGCTCGGACACCTCGTTGAGGAAGTTCATCGAGGTCAGCGCCGGGTCGCCCAGGGCGGGGTGCAGGTGGGCGACGCTCAGGTCGGCGGGCTCGGTCGCGGCCACCGCTCAACCCACCGTCAGCGTACGCAGCCCGCCCGCCGCCGCCGTGTCGGCGCAGCCGGCGAGGGTGAGTGCATCCCGCACCTCGGCGGCGAGCAGCGCCAACGCGTCCTGCGCGCTACGCTGCCCGCCGACGGCCAGCGCCCAGAGCAGCGGCCGGCCGACCAGGACACCCGCCGCGCCCAGCGCCAGCGCCCGCAGCACGTCGGTGCCGCCGCGGACGCCGCTGTCCAGCAGCACCTGACACCCGTCGCCGACCGCGTCGACGACCTCGGGCAGCATGGTGACGCTGGCCGGGGCGCCGTCCAACTGCCGGCCCCCGTGGTTCGACACCACCACGGCGTCCGCCCCAATCTTCACCGCCTCGACCGCGTCGCGGGGGTCCAGCACCCCCTTGACGACCAGCGGCAGGTCGACGTGCTCGCGCAGCCAGGCCAGGTCCGCCCAGCGCAGGGCCGACTCGAACGAGGCGTCGGTGTGCGCGGCGATCGCCGATTCACCGGGGACGCCGGTGTGGGCGAGCGTGTCCCGGCCGTACGGCAGGTTCGCGGCGACCACGTCGGCCGGCAGCCGGAACGCGTTGCGCAGGTCGCGGGGGCGTCGACCGAGCACCGGGACGTCCACGGTGACGACCAGGGCACGACAGCCCGCCGCCACGACCCGGTCCAGCAGGTCGCGCACCAGCGCCTGCTCACGCAGCCAGTAGAGCTGGAACCAGACCGGGGCGCCGATCGCGGTGATCTGTTCGATCGGCGTGCTGCTCAGGGTGCTCGCCACGAACGGCACCCCGGCCGCGCCGGCCGCCGCCGCCAGACCCACCTCCCCGTCCGGGTGCACGAGCCGCTGGTAGGCCATCGGCGCCACGCCGACCGGCAGTGCGTACGACTCACCGAGCAGCCGTACGCCGGTGTCCACCGCCTCCCGGCCGCGCAGCACCCGGGGCAGCACGGCGACCCGGTCCAGCGCGCTCCGGTTGGCGGCGAGGGTCACCTCGGCCGCGCCGCCACCGGCGACGTAGTCCCACACGTCCGGTGCCAGCACCGCCCGCGCCCGCTCCGCGTAGTCGGCGAACGTCACCGGCCGATCGGCCAGCGCCGGCTCACGCACCGCGCACCGCCGTGCCCTCCGGCTCGGCCGGCGTCGCCTCCCGGTCCGCCGGCAGCCCGAACCGGTCCCGCAGGAACGCGGCAGCGCTGTCCTGCGCGCGCCGGCCGTCGGTGAACACGCCGGGCATGGCGAAGAACCCGTGGATCATCCCCGGATAGTGGTCGAGGCGGGCGGACACGCCGGCCGCGCGCAACCGCTCGGCGTAGCGCTGCCCCTCGGCGCAGAGCGGATCCAGCTCGGCGGTGATCACCAGGGCCGGCGGCAGGCCGGACAGGTCGTCGGCGCGCAGCGGGGACGCCAGCGGGTCCCGCGCCTGCGCCTCGTCGGTGAGGTAGTGCGTCCGGTACCAGGCCACCGAGTGCCGGTTGAACAGCGTCGGGTCGTCGCCGACCGGACCGGCTGGTTCACCGCCGATGTCGGTGTTCGGGTACACCAGCAGTTGCCCGGCGAGCGGGGGCCCGTCCGCCCGGCAGAGCAGGCTCACCGCGGCGGCGAGGTTCCCACCCGCGCTGTCGCCGCCCACCGCCAGCCGCGACGGGTCCACGCCGAGCCGGTCGGCGTTCTCGGCGACCCAGACGGTCGCCGCGTGGCAGTCGTGCACCGCGGCCGGGAAGGGGTGCTCCGGGGCGAGCCGGTAGCCGACGGTCACCACCTGGCAGGGCACCGCGTTGGCCAGCCGCCGGCAGATCCCGTCGGCGGTGTCGATGCTGCCGAGCGTCCAGCCGCCGCCGAAGAAGTACAGCAGGGTGGGCAGCGGCCCGGACGCGTCCGGCCGGTACACCCGGACGGGCAGGTCACCGTCCGGGCCGGGGACGTGCTCGTCGCGTACCTCGGCGACCTGCTCGACCGCGCCGCCGCCGGCGCGGATCGCGGCCAGGTCCGCGGCGCGCGCCTCGGCGAGGGTCTGCGTGTACAGCGGCGGCGTGCCCGCTGCGGCGCGGGCGGCGCGGTAGGCCGCCACCTCCGGGTGCAGGGCCATGCTGATCTCCTATCCGCCGGTGCTGACCAGCAGCTTGTCGATGCCGCGCAGGAAGAGGCTGCCGCTGTACGTCGGGGTCTCGGTGACCGCGATCCGGGGAAACCGGGCGAACAGGCGGGGCAGCGCGAGGCGTCCCTCCAGCCGGGACACCGCCGCGCCGAGGCAGAAGTGCAGGCCCACCCCGAAGGCCAGCGACGGCGGCCCGGTACGGGTGGGGTCGAAGACGTCCGGGTCGGGGAACCGCGCCGGGTCCCGGTTGGCCGCGCCGATGATGATGAGCACGTTGTCGCCCTCGGCGACCGGCACCCCGGCCAGCACGGTGTCCTTCGGCGCAGCCCGGGCGAGGAAGTGCACCGGGCTCTGCAGGCGCAGCACCTCGTCGACGCACCCGATGGCGAGGGCGTCGTCGGTGGGCAGCGCCGCGACCGCGCCCGGGTGGGCCAGCAGCAGCGGCAGGCCGTTGCTGAACATGTAGACGGTGGTGACGAAGCTGGCGTTGAAGAGCACGATCAGGTTGCTGATCAGCTCCTCCTCGGTCAGCTCCACCTCGCCCGCGCCGACCGCCTCGACCAGGGCGCTGATCAGGTCCTCGCCGGGCGTCCGACGGCGGTGGGCCAGCAGCTCCCGGTAGAACGCCCGCAGTTCCTCGGCGGCGGTGTTCGCGGCGGCGAGGCGCTGCGGGGTCTTCCCGGCGACGTCCAGGAACTCGTCGATGCGCTCCACCCGCTCCCGGTACCAGGGCAACTCCCCCGCCGGGATGCCGATGAACTCGGCCATCACCAGCGCGGGGATGGGGTACGCGAAGTCGGCCACGAAGTCGACGACGCTGTCACCGGCGTCCGCCATCCTGTCCAGCAGGTCGTCGACGACGCGCAGGATCACCGGCTCCAGGGCGCCGAGCCGGCGCGGGGTGAAGGTACGCGAGAAGACGTGCCGCATCCGGGTGTGGTCGGGCGGGTTGATGAACATCATCGACGTCTGGAAGGTGCGCAGGATCTCGTGTTCCTCCCAGCCGGGCGGCGGCTGTTTGGTCCACCGTGGATCGCGCAGCATGCCGTCGATCAGGTCGTAGCCGACCGCCACCGCCGCCACGGTGCGGTGCTCGGCGCGCGGCGGCACCGCGCTGACCGGCCCGAGCCGGTGCAGGCGGGCGTACCACGGGTACGGATTCTGGCGGCCCTCTTCGCTGTAGAGGCCGGTGAGCAGGTCCTGCACCGTCACGACGTACTCCTCCCCAGGATGTCGGTGCCCGGGGGGGGGGGGGGGGAACCCCCCGCCCCCCCCAGTGTT
>NZ_JBYIRN010000042.1:0-36759 GCF_057708145.1 Micromonospora sp. bgisy143 | reverse complement strand
GGATGGGGACGGGGGCGGCGGGGCGCGGCGGCCCAGCAACCGCCGCGCCACCAGCGCCTGTCGGCGCCGAGCCGGACCGCCCGGTCCGCCGCTCCGGGCGGCCCCGCAGCGCAGTCGCCACCCGGCCGGGCGGGCCTCCCGGCGGGTGGATTCCTGCGCGCACCGACGTCGTGCGACGCGACGGCGTCGGCCGGCCCGCCCCGCCATCGGCGGCCGGCGTTCGGGTCGCCGTGGACGACCCTGATCGACGCTCATCGAGGTCCGTCGGTGGCGAAAGTATTGGTACGACGCGAGCGCGGTGTCAACGTTTCTCGGAAACTTTGCGAAAGGTCGGACGGCATATCGACTGACCGCCAATAGTCGTCTTCGCTGGCCGTGGCACCGGCCTGGCAAGCAGGCTCACAACCGGGAGCGCAGATTGTCGTCGCACGATCAGATTGACGCCGATAGTTCCGATGAATTTCCGGATCACGTCGACCTCCGCTTGACTGCTGACGCCCGTCGGGTCGGCGGTCGACACCTCGGCGCAGATGGATCGCCACTGCTCCGCGCCGGATGGCCGATCGGCGACGCCCGCGCCGGGCTCCCGGAGGACTTCCGGAAGTTATTGACGGTCCCGAATTTGCGCTGCAATACTCCGATCCACTGCGATCGATGCGGTCCGATGTCCGCGAGATCGCCGTCGATCTCCGCACCCACCACCACAACGTCCGGACCGTGCTGTCCTGCCACACCGGGACGGACCCGGGCCGGTAGAAGGGGCACAGATGAGCACCGTCTCCGCTGGCACGCTCGTACGGTCCAGGCCACTACGGGCCGCGCTGTCCATCCTCGTCACCGCCGCCGCGGCCTGCGGCATCGTCATCGCGGCCACCGCCACCCCGTCCAGCGCCGCCACCTGCAACGGCTATGTCGGCCTCACCTTCGACGACGGCCCGACCGGCAGCACCAGCGCCCTGCTGAACGTGCTGCGCGCCAACGGCGTACGGGCCACCATGTTCAACGTCGGGCAGAACGTGCAGAACAACCGGTCGGCGGCGCAGGCACAGGTGGCCGCCGGCATGTGGGTCGGTAACCACAGCTGGAACCACGCCCACATGACGTCGATGAGCCAGTCCCAGATGCAGTCCGACCTGTCCCAGACGAGCTCGGCCATCCAGTCGGCGACCGGCGTTCGACCCCAGTTGTTCCGGCCCCCGTACGGGGAGACCAACTCCACCCTCCAGTCGGTCGCCTCCTCGCTCGGGATGCGGCAGGTGATCTGGGACGTCGACTCCCAGGACTGGAACGGCGCCAGCGTCAGCCAGATCGTGTCGAACGCCAGCCGCCTCCAGGCCGGCCAGGTCATCCTCATGCACGACGGCATCCAGAACACCCGGGACGCCATCGGGCAGATCATGGCCAACCTGACCAGCCGCAACCTCTGCCCGGGCATGATCTCGCCGTCCACCGGCCGGGCGGTCGCTCCCGACGGCGCCACCCCGCCGCCGAGCAGCACCACGCCGCCCCCCGGCGCGACGACCCCTCCGCCCAGCGGCGGCTCCTGCACCGCCACCGCGTCGACCACCAACGTGTGGGGCGACCGGTACAACACCTCGGTGACGGTCAGCGGCAGCAACACCTGGACCGTGGTCGTGGCCCTCACCTCGCCGCAGCGGGTCTCCACCGTGTGGAACGCCACCGCCACCTGGGACAGCAGCGGCACCGTGATGACCGTACGGTCCAACGGCAGCGGCAACACCTTCGGCTTCACCACGATGTTCAACGGCAACAGCAACGCCCGGCCACAGATCCGCTCCTGTACCGCCGGCTGACACCTCGACCCCGTCCCGCGTGGCAGCACGGCCACACGGGACGGGGCCGACCGGGCTCGCCGGCCCAACGCGACGCCGCCACCCCCTTTTTCTTTCCCGAAAAAAGATCGGCTCCTCTTGAAAAAAGCCTCGCCGTGGCGACGATATTCAGATGCGTCGTCTCCCCCAGAGCTTCGGCCGGCTGGTCTCGGGCCTGCTCGCGCTCGCCCTCGCCACGGCGGTCACCCTGCTCGCGTCCGCGCACCCCGCCGCGGCGCACGGGACGCTCGCGATGTCGACACCGGCCGACGGCGCGACGGTCAAGGATGCGGTGCCGACGGTGGCGCTGTACTTCACCGAGAAGGTCAGCGCCAACGCGTACTTCACGATCACCGCGCCGAACGGCGTACGCGTCGACAACGGTTGGACCTACGGGGAGCCGAAGCCGCTGACCAAACCGGTGCGGGAGTACTTCCTCGTCGACGGGCAGTTCCAGCCCCGCGAGTACACGACGGGCTTTCCGGCGGTGGTCTCGGTCGCGCACCTACCGGCGGCGGGACAGTATTCGGTGAGCTACCTGTCGGTGGCCTCGGACGGCGACGCGGTGCGCGGCACCATGACCTTCCGCTACTCCGGCCGCGCGACGGCCGCTCCGACGGGTTGGCAGCCACCGACCCAGCAGCCGGACCCCGCGCTGTTGGCGGCCATCGAGCAGCACTCGTCCTCGGGCGAGCCGCCCGCCACGTCGGCCGCGCCCACCGGGTCGCCGGTTGCGCCTTCCGCACCGGCGGCGGCGTCCTCGGACGACGAGGGCGGTTCCGGCGCCCTGCTCTGGATCGGCGGCGCGGTCGCCGTCCTGGCGGCCATCGCCGGTTACGTCACCTGGCGTCGTCGCTCCCCGGCCGCCGGCAGCGCCTCGGGCCGGGCCCGTGGGTCGAAGACGCCCGCCGGGCGGCGCGGGGCCGCGCCCCGGTCCGGCGGCGGCCGCAAGGGCAGGGCCGGCGGCCGACCGCGCGGCGGCGCGGTGCCCGCCGCGCGCAGCCGGGTCGCGGTCGGGTCCTCGTCGGCCGTACCGGTCCCGGTGCGTGGATCGTCCGCCGAACCGTCGCGGCCCGAGCCCGACGACACCTCGTCGGTACGAGGGGAGCGGCTCACCAACGCCCGCCTGGCGCTGCTCGTCGGCGGGTTGGTGGTGGCGCTGCTGGCCGGCTTCGGCCTCGCCCGCATCGGTGCGGACGACGCGTCCCCGGCCGGTGACGCGCGGCGGCCGGCGGGTCCCGGCGGCGCGTCGTCCAGTTCCGCCCTCTCGGCGGGGGTCGGCCACGACCACGCCCCCGGAACCGGACCGCACTCGCACCCGGGGGACGCCGGCGCGGGCGAGACCCTGGCCGCCGGGACGACGGTCAGCGTCGGCGGGTACACGTTGCAGCCCCTGGAGCGGTCCCAGCCGAGCGGCTTACGCGCCGACTACCGGTTCCGGATCATCGGGACCGACCGGCAGCCGGTGACGCGGTTCGCCGTCGTGCACGACAAGCCCCTGCACCTGATCGTGGTCGGTCGTGACCTGGGCGGCTACCAGCACCTGCACCCGAGCATGGCGGCCGACGGCACCTGGAGCGTCCCGCTGACCCTAGCCCGGCCCGGCGGTTACCGCGTCTTCGCCGACTTCTCCGTCGACGCCCCCGACGGCCGGCAGGTGCCTCTCGTGCTGGGCGTCGACCACCACGTGCCGGGCGGATACGCGCCGGTCGCGTTGCCACCGGCGCAGGCGCAGGCGACGGCCGGGAAGTTCACGGTGTCGATGACCGGCACACCCACGGCCGGCGTGACGGCACCGGTCCGCTTCCAGATCAGCCGCACGGGCGCCACCGGGCCGGTGCAGCCGCAGCGCTACCTGGGCGCGTACGGGCACCTGGTGGTCGTCCGCGAGGGTGACCTCGGCTACGTGCACGTGCACCCGGAACGGGACCTCGTCGACGGCGCGGTGGCCTTCTGGCTGACCGTCCCCAGTGCCGGCCGGTACCGGGCCTTCTTCGACTTCCAGGTCGACGGCACGGTGCAGACCGCCGAGTACACCATCGACCTGCCCTGACCGGCGGCGTACGTCGCCGCGTCCCGATCCGATCCGGGAAGTGGCGGGAACCACACCGGCCCGTGTCACGACTACCTCACCGGGCCACACGCGACAGACCACGCCGGGCGAACCGCCAGCACCGGGAGCGCCCTCGGGCGCCTCCCGACAATCCCGATCGGAAAAACATGTCTCTGACCGAGCTGTCCGGCGCACCGACGCCGGAACCCGCCCCGGCGGAACCGCCGACCCCGCCGACCCGGCGTACCTCGCCGTTCGGCGCGCTGCTGCTCCGGCTGCACTTCTACGCCGGCGTCCTCGTCGCGCCGTTCCTCGTGGTCGCCGCGTTGACCGGGCTCGCCTACACGGTCGCGCCGCAACTCGACGGCGCGCTCTACGGCGACCGGTTGACCGTGGGCGCGCGCGGTGACCGTCCACTCCCCCTCGCCGACCAGATCGCCGCCGCCCGCGCCGCGCATCCCACCGGAACCATCGCCACCGTCCAACCCGGGGACGGCGACCGGACCACCCGGGTGGCGTTCGCCCTGCCCGAGCTCGGCGAGAAGGTGCGCACCGTCTACGTCGACCCGTACACCGCCGAGGTCCGGGGTCAGCTGACCACCTGGTTCGGCTCCACGCCGGCCACCACCTGGCTGGACGACCTGCACCGCAACCTGCACCTGGGCGCGGTGGGCCGGCACTACTCGGAGCTGGCGGCGAGTTGGCTCTGGGTGCTCGCCCTCGGCGGGCTGGTCCTGTGGTGGCGACGACGCGCCGCCTCCCGGTCCGCCGCGCGGCACCTGTTCGTGCCGAACCTGTCCACCGGCCGGGGTGTGCGCCGTACCCGGGGGTGGCACGCCACCACCGGTGTCTGGCTGGTCGTCGGCCTGCTGTTCCTCTCGGTGACCGGACTGACCTGGTCGCGCTACGCGGGCGGCAATTTCGGGGCCGGCCTGGACGCCCTCGACGCGCGCTCCCCGGAGATCTCCACCAGCCTCACCGCCGTCCCCGCCGAGACCGGTGGCGGTCACCACCACGGCGACGCCCCGGCGGGTGGGGTGGTCGACCCGGCGGCCTTCGACCGGGTCCTGGCGGCCGCCCGTACGGCCGGCCTCTCCGGCCCGGTCGAGATGACCCCGGCGCAGGAGCCGGGCACCGCGTGGACCGTCACGCAGATCGACAACACCTGGCCGGTGGCGAAGGACCGGGTCGCCGTCGACCCCGCCGGCGCGACGATCACCGCGCGCAGCGACTTCGCCGACTGGCCCCTGCTGGCGAAACTGAGCGGCCTCGGCACCCAGGCCCACATGGGTGTGCTCTTCGGCCCGGTCAACCAGATCCTGCTCGCCGCGCTCGCCCTCGGGCTGCTCTGCGTGATCCTCTGGGGCTACCGGATGTGGTGGCAGCGCCGGCCGACCCGGGTCGACCGCCGCGCGCTGGTGGGGGCACCGCCGGCCCGTGGCGGCGTACGGCGGCTGCCACTGTGGGCGGTGCTGCTCGGCGCGGCGGTGACCGTGGCGGTGGGTTGGGCACTGCCTCTGTTCGGCCTCAGCCTGCTCGCCTTCGGAGCCGTCGACGTCATCGTGGGCGTGGTGTCCCGGCGTCGGCGTGCCGACCTGACGCCCGTCTCCCCGGCGCCGGCCGGGAGCTGACCCGTCCGGCCTCGGCATCCGGGGGCGCTCAGCCCTCGGTGTCGTGGCCGCTCGGCGGCAGGTGCGCCAGGCTGTCGCGCAGCGCGGTCCGGAACTCCTCGTACCGGTCGGGGCCGAGCGCGTCGGAGAGCTGCCGCTCGATCGCCGCCACGAAGCCGTCGGACGCCGTCATGAGCCGCAGTCCCCGCTCGGTCGGCACGATCAGCTTCGCCCGGCGGTCGGCCGGGTCCGGGGTACGCCGGACGTAGCCCAGCCGCTCCAGCTCGTCGAGGATCGCGCCCATCGTCTGCTTGTTCCGCCCGGCCAGTCGCGCCAGCTCGCCGGGGCGCGTCCCCTCCGGGTCGAGGTAGGCCAGGACCGCGCCGTGGCGGGGTCGCACGTCGTCGAAGCCCTCGTGGGCGGACCGCGTGAAAATCTCCCGCTGGACACGCCCGGAGAGCTGCACGGCCAGGATGCCGAGATCGGGGTCCTGCTCCTTACGTGTGCTGCGCTTCATATCTTGGTCCAATCATTGGACGGTACAAGTTTTGGACTATAACGTCGTGCCGGTCATCAGCGGGCCCGAGCGGGCCCCCCTGAATCCGGAGGACGACCATGACCATTCTGATCACCGGAGCGACCGGCACGGTCTCGCGGGAGGTGCTGCGCGAACTCGCCGGCAACGAGCAGGTGCGGGCGCTCGTCCGGGACCCGTCCCGAGCACCCGCGCTGGACGGCGTCGAGTACGTCGTCGGCGACCTGGACCGTCCGTCGACGCTGACGCCGGCGTTCGAGGGCGTACGCACCCTGTGGCTGCTCACCCCGATGGGCCCGATCGCGCCCAGCCAGAGCATGAACGCGGTCTGGGCCGCCCGGCAGGCCGGCGTGCAGCACATCGTCCGACTCTCCGCGATCGGCGCCGCGCACGACGCACCCACCCGCAACGGCCGGCTGCACGCGCTCTCCGACGCGGAGGTGCAGGCGTCCGGCATCCCCTGGACGATCCTGCGCCCGAGTCACTTCATGCAGAACCTGCTCGGGTCGCTGGCCGGCGAGCAGCTGTACGGGCTCTTCGGCGCGGCGCGGGTCGGCCTGGTCGACGCGCGGGACATCGCCGCCATCGGGGCCGCGATCCTCGCCGCGCCACAGCCGCACCAGGGCATGATCTACACGCCCACCGGTCCGGAGAGCATCACCCTGGACCAGGCGGCCCAGGACATCGGCCGGACGATCGGCCGCCCGGTGCGGTACGTCCCGCAGAGCCCCGAGCAGACCCGGGACGGGCTCCTCGCCGCCGGGCTGGACGAGTGGTCGGCGGAGGTCCTCGCCGAGTACCGGGTCGCCTACGGCGACGGCTGGGGCGACTTCACCAACGACGACGTCGCCCGGGTGACCGGCCGACCGGCACGAACCTTCGCCGAGTTCGCGCACGACCACCGCGAGCAGTTCGCGGCGGCCTGAGTCGGCACACCGCCGCGACGCAGCCCGTACGCCCGCGCCGATGCGCTCTGCGGTGACCGCGCCGGAGAGCGCATCGGCGGTGGCCGACGCGTCGGTGTCGTGCGAAGCACATCATCGGTCCGGCGATTTGTCCGGTTCAGCCGCTCGATTCGCCAAGTTGGTGGAACGATGACTGTCGTGGGAACTGCCGATACTGCCATGCCTGCCATCTCGCCACTCGCCGGTGAGCCGATCAAGCGCGCCGACGCCGAACGGCTCGCCGGGGTGCTGAAGGCGTTCGCCGACCCGGCCCGCCTGCGTCTGCTCAGTCTGATCCAGGCCGCCCCGGACGGCGAGGCCTCGGTCACCGACCTCACCGCGCCGCTCAACCTCTCGCAGCCGACCGTGAGCCATCACCTGCGGATCCTCACCGAGGCCGGCCTGATCGAGCGGGAGAAGCGTGGGGTCTGGGCCTACTACCGCATCGTGCCCTCGGCGATCGCGGCGATCGCCGACCTGCTGACCCCGCCCCGCAAGCGACCGACGAAGAAGACCCGCTGAGCGGGTCCGCTCGTCGGTGAGGCGGTGCGTCAGCGGACGCGGGCGACCGCGCCGTTGAACGACACGTCCCGCACGGACGGACGCGGCTGCGGCGCGTCGTCGGCGTGCCAGCGCGCCACCGAGACGATGCCCGGCTCGACGAGGTCCAGCCCGTCCAACAGGGCCGCGAACTGCTCGGTGCTGCGTGCCTGGAAGCGGCCGTCGCGGTTGTTGGCGGCCAACTCGGCGGTGACGGCCGGCGGCAGGTGTTCCCAGGTCACGTGCGAGGCCACCAGGTAGCTGCCGGACGGCAGCGCGGCGACGAGCCGGTCGAGGATGCCCTTGGGGTCCTCGTCGTCGCGGATGAAGTGCAGGATGGCCACCAGCATCAGCGCGACCGGCTCGGTCAGGTCCAACGTCGCGCGCAGCTCGGGATGGGCGAGGATCTCGCCCGGTGCCCGCAGGTCGGCGTCGAGGTACGCCGTCCGCCCCTCGGGCGTGCTGGACAACAGCGCGCGGGCGTGGGCGAGCACGATCGGATCGTTGTCGACGTAGACGACCCGGGCCGACGGGTCGATGGCCTGCGCCACCTCGTGGGTGTTGTCGGCGGTCGGGATGCCGGTGCCGATGTCCAGGAACTGCCGGACACCGCGCCGGGCCAGGAAGCGCACCGTCCGTTGCAGGAACATCCGGTTCTCGATCGCGGCGAGCCGGATGGTGGGCATCGCCGCCGCGAGGGCGTCGCCGGAGGCCCGGTCGGCAGCGAAGTTGTCCTTGCCGCCGAGCAGGTAGTTGTACCTGCGCGCCGGGTGCGCGACCGACGTGTCGATCCGGTCGGTGGCCGCGGGGTGCCCGCCGTACGACGTCATCCGACCTCCCCGTCGTCGTGCGTTCCTCCACAAGGTACACAGATCGGCGGCGGGGCGGGGACCCGGCGACGGCGCGCTCAGGAGGCGCAGTCCGGGGCCATGTCGGCCGGCTCCAGGTCGCGCAGCCCGGCCAGGATGTCGGCGGTGGTGTGCGCCCGGATGCCGGACTGCGCCTCCTCGGCGAACCGGGCGACGACCGCGCGGACGTGCCGCTCGGCGGGTGCGGCGAGGCCGTCGTAGATGGTCTCGAAGAGTTCCCGCGCCGGCCGCCGCAGCCAGCCGGCCGGCAGGAGGTCCAGGGGCAGCCGCGGGTCGAGGGTGGGAAAACGGCGGAAGGTGTCCATGACCTCGGTACGCGTCCGTACGGCCGTCGCGCCGTCGACACCCGTGGACCGCGTCTGCGGCACCAGCGGCGTCCACCGGCGCAGGAACTCCTCGTAGTGCCGGCCGATCGCCTCGATGTCCCAGGCGTCGATCGGCGTGCGCTGGGCGATGGCGTCGAGGTCGGCCTGTCGGCCCCGGAACACCGTGACAGCGCCGGGGGTGAACCGGGCGAGCTGGGCTCTGCCCTGCGGGCTCAGCTCGTACGGCGAGACCCACAAGCCGTCGTACAGGGGCGCGTACCCGAGCCAGCGGAGCTGACCCCGCAGGGCCCGCCGCTGCGCGCCACGGTCCTGGGGCAGGGAGAAGGCGACGATGGTCCAGCAGCCGTCCCACGCGGGCACCTCGGTGGTGGCGGCCAGGATCCAACTGCCGCCGCTGGACAGGTACGCGGCGGCGGCGCGGCTGAGCCGGTAGGAGCTGCGCCGACCCTCCCGACTGCCCTCCAGCACGCCGCGCCGGGCCAGCCGGCTGATCGCGGCGCGCGCACCCGCGGTGCTCACACCGGATTCGGCGAGCAGGGCGACGAGGGCCGCGGACGGGACCCGCGCCCGGGTCCGCAGCGTGTAGTCGGCCAGCAGGGTCACCGCGAGATCCTGCGGGGAGCTGCCGGTCTGCCGTCGGGGCAGTCGCGGCGGCTCGTCCCCGTCGTCGGGATAGATCTCCTCGATCGTGAAGGGGTTTGCCACAGGCGCTCCCGGCTCGGCTCAGGGACGGTGCACCGACTGTAGACGGACCGCCCGGACGGCGGTGTCGGCACCAACACCTCCTGATCGAGAGACGTCGATTGACACTTCAGCGACCGCGAGGAACACTATCTGCTACGCGACGCCGTACGCAGCCGGGCACAGGGCGAGCACACGTAGTGGGCGAGGCGCGATCACCACGGGAGTCGGGCGCACCCGTGACCGCACAGCGCGCGACCCCACACCCACCCCGCACAGGTGATCGAAGGAGTCATCCCCGTGAAGATCCGAAGGAAACTGCTGCTCGGCCTGGTCACGTCACTGGTGGCGGCCGGCCTGGTGGCCCCCGCGCTGCAACCCGCGTACGCCGCCTCGCTCGCCGAGGTGACCGCGTTCGGCGACAACCCGGGCCGCATGCGCATGCACGTCTACGTGCCGGACGCCCGCCCGGCCAAGCCGGCGATCGTGGTGGCCATGCACGGCTGCGGCGGGTCGGGCCCCGGCTTCTACTCCGGGAGCGAGTTCGCCGCCCAGGCCGACCGGTACGGGTTCATCGTGATCTACCCGACGGCGACCCAGCAGGCCGGCTTCGGCAACTGCTTCGACACCTGGTCGGACGCCGCCAAGCGCCGTGGCGGCGGCAGCGACCCGGTGTCGATCATTTCGATGATCCGCTACGCGCAGCAGCAGTACGGCGGCGACCCCGACCGGGTGTACGCCACCGGCAGCTCGTCCGGCGGCATGATGACCAACCACATGCTGGCCCTGTACCCCGACGTCTTCAAGGCCGGCGCGGCGTTCATGGGCGTCCCCTACAACTGCTTCGCCAACGCGGCGGACTATCCGCCCGGGAGCAGCCAGTGCACCGGCGGGAACATGAACCGGACCCCGCAGCAGTGGGGTGACGCCGTGCGCGGGGCGTACCCGGGCTACTCCGGCCCCCGCCCGCGGGTGCAGTTGTGGCACGGCACCAGCGACACGCTCGTCCCGTTCTCGCTGTTGCAGGAGACGATCGAGCAGTGGACCAACGTGTTCGGGCTCAGCCAGACACCGACCTCCACCGACACGCCGCAGGCCAACTGGAACCGCCGCCGGTACGCCGACGCCAACGGAACCGTCCAGGTCGAGGCGTACAGCATCCAGGGCGCGGGCCACAGCCTGCCGGCCGGCGGCATGGCCGCCGCCGCCGTCGCCTTCTTCGGCCTGACCGCCCCGCCGAACCCGACCACGCCGCCGCCGAACCCGACGACCCCGCCGCCCAACCCGACCACGCCGCCGCCGAACCCGACGACCCCGCCGCCCAACCCGACCACGCCGCCGCCGAACCCGACCACGCCGCCGCCGAGTTCGGGCGCGTGCCGGGTGGGCGTCGCGATCAACGCCTGGAACAACGGGCTGACCGAGAACCTCACCATCACCAACACCGGAACCAGCGCCGTCAACGGCTGGTCGCTCGTCTTCACCCTGCCCGGTGGCCAGAGCATCACCTCGGGCTGGAACGCGACCTACTCCCCCACGTCCGGTCAGGTGACGGCCCGCAACGCCTCGTACAACGCCAGCATTCCGCCGAACGGGTCGGTGACCGTCGGCTTCCAGGCCACGCACACCGGCAATACCGCGCGGCCGAGTTCGTTCACCCTCAACGGCGCGACCTGCACGATCGCCTGAGCACGGCGGTCCGGTCCACCGGAGACCGAGCCGGCCCCGTCGCCCAGGGCGGCGGGGCCGGCACGACTCAGTTGCCGGCGGGTACCTGGTCGACGATCTCGTCGTACCCGACCGCGCCGGGCGCCGTCGTCGGCGCGTAGATCACGCGGAGCACGCCCGTCGGGAACACCTCGGTCGCGGTGACCCGCAGGTGGTACGGCGTGTCGCCGTCGTCGAAGAGCCGGCGCCCCTTGCGGGCCGCCACCGGGTGCACCAGCAGACGCAACTCGTCGACCAGACCGGCCGCGAGGAGCTGCTGGACGACCGAGATGGACCCGGGGATGAGGATGCCCTTGATCCCGGGATCGGCCTTGAGCGCGGCGACGGCCTCGGCGAGGTCACCGGCGACGAGTTCCGAGTTGCGCCAAGAGAAGTCCAGCGGCTGACGGGAGACGACGACCTTGCGCGTGTCACCGAGTTGCTTGGCGAACCCGGCGTCCTCGCCACCGGCGGCCTCCCGGTCCGGCCAGGCCCCGGCGAAGCTGTCGTAGGTCACCCGGCCGATGAGCAGCACGTCGGAGGTGTCGTAGTCCTCCGTGACCGCGCGGCCCATGTTCTCGTCGAAGTACGGGAAGTGCCAGTCCGGGTCGATCTCGGCCACGCCGTCGGCCGAGATGAACAGCGTGGAGATGACCTTCGCCATCGCGGTGCTCCTTCACATCACATGCTGTGGGCTCTTGGACGGGCACAGCATCGCAAACGGGTCCGACGGTCGGGGCCCGCTGCGTCGGGAAACGCGGACGAGCCCCGGCCGATTCGGCCGGGGCTCGTCGGTGACGCGGGATCAGGCGATGTCGAACCGGTCGAGCTCCATGACCTTCGTCCAGGCGGCCACGAAGTCGTGCACGAACTTCTCGCGCGCGTCCTGGCTGGCGTAGACCTCGGCGAGGGCGCGCAGCTGGGAGTTGGAGCCGAAGATGAGGTCGACCGCGGTGGCGGTCCACTTCACCTCGTCCGTGGCCAGGTCCCGGATCTCGTACACGTGCTCGTCGGTCTCCGACGCCTTCCACCGGGTGCCCGGGGAGAGCAGGTTGGCGAAGAAGTCACCGGTCAGCACGCCCGGCCGGTCGGTGAGCACGCCGTGCGACGCACCCCCGACGTTGTTGCCGAGGGCACGCAGGCCGCCGACGAGGACGGTCATCTCCGGCGCGCTCAGGTTCAGCATGTACGCCCGGTCGATGAGCAGCACCTCCGGCTGGGTCTTCTCGCCGGCGCGCAGGTAGTTGCGGAAACCGTCCGCGCGCGGCTCGAGGACCCGGAAGGAGTCGACGTCGGTCTGCTCCTGGCTGGCGTCGGTGCGGCCCGGCCGGAACGGCACGGTCACCTCGACGCCCCCGTCGCGGGCCGCCTTCTCGACGGCGGCCGAGCCGGCCAGCACGATCAGGTCCGCGAGGGAGATCTTCGCCCCACCGGCGGCGTTGAACTCCTGCTGGATGCCCTCCAGCGTGCTCAGCACCGTCGCGAGCTGCTCGGGCTGGTTGACCTCCCAGCTGCGCTGCGGCTCCAAGCGGATGCGCGCGCCGTTGGCCCCGCCGCGCTTGTCCGTGTTGCGGAAGCTCGCGGCGGAGGCCCAGGCGGTGGAGACGAGCTGCTCGACCGTGAGGCCCGAGTCGAGGACCTTCGCCTTGAGGGCGGCGACGTCGGCGTCACCCACCAGCTCGTGGTCGACGGCCGGCACCGGGTCCTGCCAGAGCTGCGGCTCGGCGACCCACGGCCCGAGGAAGCGCTCGATCGGACCCATGTCGCGGTGCAGCAGCTTGTACCAGGCCTTGGCGAACGCCAGCGCGAACTCGTCGGGGTTCTCCAGGAAGCGCCGCGAGATCTTCTCGTACGCCGGGTCGACGCGCAGCGACAGGTCGGTCGTGAGCATCGTCGGCTTGTACTTCTTGGACGGGTCGAACGGGTCCGGGATGATCGCCTCGGCGTCCTTGGCGACCCACTGCTTCGCGCCACCCGGGCTGGTGGTCAGCTCCCACTCGTAGCCGAACAGGATCTCGAAGAAGCGGTTGCTCCACTGGGTCGGCACGTCGGTCCACGTCACCTCGAGACCGCTGGTGATCGTGTCGGCGCCCTTGCCGCTGCCGTGGGTGCTCAGCCAGCCCAGGCCCTGCGCCTCGATCGGGGCGCCCTCGGGCTCGGGGCCCACGTGGTTGTCCGCGACACCGGCGCCGTGGGTCTTGCCGAAGGTGTGTCCACCGGCGATGAGGGCGACGGTCTCCTCGTCGTTCATCGCCATCCGGCCGAAGGTCTCCCGGATGAAGTGCGCCGCCGCGGCCGGGTCGGCGTTACCGCGCGGGCCCTCCGGGTTGACGTAGATGAGGCCCATCTCGGTCGAGCCGACGCCGGGCGTCATCTCCTTCTCGGAGGCGTACCGCTCGTCGCCCAGCCAGGTGTCCTCCGGACCCCAGAAGATCTCCTCGGGCTCCCAGACGTCCTCGCGGCCGAAGCCGAAGCCGAAGGTCTTGAAGCCCATCGACTCCAGGGCGACGTTGCCGGCGAGCACGAGCAGGTCGGCCCAGGAGATCTTCTGGCCGTACTTCTGCTTGACCGGCCACAGCAGGCGGCGGGCCTTGTCCAGGTTGGCGTTGTCCGGCCAGCTGTTGAGCGGGGCGAACCGCTGACCACCGTCACCGGCGCCGCCACGGCCGTCCTCGATGCGGTAGGTGCCGGCGGCGTGCCAGCTCATCCGGATCATCAGGCCGCCGTAGTGGCCGAAGTCGGCCGGCCACCAGTCCTGCGAGGTGGTGAGGACCTCGGTGATGTCCCGCTTGAGGGCCTCGACGTCGAGCTTGGCGAACTCCTTGGCGTAGCTGAAGTCCGGCCCGAGCGGGTTGCCCTTGGGCGAGTGGGCGTGCAGCACCGAGAGGTCGAGCTGGTTGGGCCACCAGTCCCGGTTGGTACGCGGACGACCACCGGTCTTCGGGGTCGGCGAGTCGATCGCCGGGTTCTCGCTCTCGCTGCCCTGGGCGGTCACCGAGTCGTGCGCGACCGGGCAGCCCGCCGCGGCCTTCTGGTCCACGCCCTGCGCGCTGGCGGGGCGGTTGTCCTGGGTGTCGCTCATGTACTTCCTTCCGAACTGGCGGATCGCTGGGAGGTGCGGTCGGACGCGCAACCGGGGCAGGTGCCCCAGTAGACGACCTCCGCCTCGTCGACCACGAAGCCGTGGTCGTCCGAGGCGGTGAGACAGGGTGCGTGGCCGACGGCGCACTCGACGTCGGCGATGGCGCCGCAGGAGCGGCACACGACGTGGTGATGGTTGTCCCCCACCCGCGACTCGTAGCGGGCGGTCGCGCGGGCCGGCTGGATGCGCCGCACCAGACCCGCGTCGGTGAGCGCGCGCAGCACGTCGTACACCGCCTGGTGCGAGATGGTGGGGTGGTCCGCCCGGACCAGCGCGATCACCGTGTCGGTGTCGACGTGGGGGTGATCCCGCAGCACCGCGAGCACGGCCAGCCGGGGTCGCGTCACTCGTAACGAGACCCCTCTCAGCTGCGCTTCGAGGTCGGACATCACGCGCTGCACACTAGCTCACTTTTTTGGAACGGATCAAGTTTTGCCCACTCTCGGGTCGGCGTGGCGCAACCTTCACCCCGGGTTCACCCGGTGGTGGCGGGCGCGCCGGCGGTCGCGGGCCGCCGCGGCGGACTCCCCGCCGCCGGAGATAGTCCGGAAACTCTCCGGAAGTTCCGGCCGACATTCGTCCGATGATGTCCGCCAGCCCACCGCCCGCCGCCCTCGCCACGGTCGCCCCTGATCGACTACTGACCTCGGCAGACACGCATCCGTTCGAGGCCGACGGCGGACCGGGCACCGCCGCCAGGCTTCCGGAAAATGTTGACAAGTGGACGACCGGCTCAATACCGTCCCCATCGACGGCATTCAATCACCGTCGTCGTCCGTACCGCGACTGCCGCCTCCGGTCGTGGTGCGGGACAACCGGTCAACCACCACCACGCGGTGCGACGCCGTGGCCGACAGCCCGCCGCGTCGCACCGCACCGCTGGCCCCGCGCCAGCCGTGACGAGGAGGAAACACCTACATGATCGACACCGACCACACGCCCACCGCAGCGCCGAGGCGCGGCCGGATGCGGCTGCTCCTCGGCGCCGCCTGTGCGGTCGTCCTGGCCGTCACGGGCACGGTCACGGCCACCAGCGCGTACGCCGAGGCCGACCGGACGCTCACCTCGAACCTGACCGGCACGCACAACGGCTACTACTTCTCCTTCTGGAAGGACAGTGGCAACGCCAGCATGACGCTGCGCGAGAACGGCCGGTACTCCAGCAGCTGGGACCGCAGCACCAACAACTGGGTCGGCGGCAAGGGCTGGGCCACCGGCTCGCGCCGGACGGTCACCTACTCGGCCAACTACAACCCGGGGAACAACAACACCTACCTCGCGCTGTACGGGTGGACGCGTAACCCGCTCATCGAGTACTACGTGGTGGAGAACTTCGGCAGCTACAACCCGAGCAGCGGCGCCACCCGGTTGGGCACGGTCACCACCGACGGCGGCACCTACGACATCCTGCGCAGCCTGCGGACCAACGCCCCGTCGATCGACGGCAACCAGACGTTCTACCAGTACTGGAGCGTCCGTCAGAACAAGCGGTCGAGCGGCACCATCACCACGGCCAACCACTTCGACGCCTGGGCCCGTGCCGGCCTGAACCTCGGCACCAACCACGCGTACCAGATCATGGCGACCGAGGGCTACCAGAGCGCCGGCAGCTCCGACGTCACCGTGTCCGAGGGCGGTGGCGGCAACCCGACCTCCGGGCCGACCTCCGGACCGACGACCGGCAACCCGGGCGGCGGCAACTGCAACGCGACGCTCTCCGCCGGTCAGCAGTGGGGTGACCGGTTCAACCTGAACGTCGCGGTCAGCGGCACCAACAACTGGATCGTCAGCCTCAACCTCAACGGCGGCCAGTACATCCAGAACAGTTGGAACGCGTCCGTCAGCGGCACCAGCGGAACGGTGACCGCCCGACCGAACGGCAACGGCAACAACTTCGGCATCACGATCATGGCCAACGGCAACTGGACCTGGCCGACGATCAGCTGTCGCACCAGCTGACCCGTACCACCGCAGCACGCCCCGGCCCCCGCCGCCACGCGACGGGGGCCGGGCGCTGTCCGGGTGCTCAGGAGTACACGAGGTGCAGCATCATTCCGGCGTCGGCGTGCCCCAGGTTGTGGCAGTGGTTGGCCCACACGCCCGGATTGTCGGCCCGGAACGCCACCTCCCACACCTCACCGGGCCGGACGTCGAACGAGTCCAGCCAGAGCGGGCTTCCGGTGGCCGGCCGCCGGTCGCGGGCCAGCACGAGCACGTGATGGCCGTGCAGGTGCCACGGGTGCACGACCTGCGACCGGTTGACGATGGTGAACCGGACGACGTCGTCGCGGCGGACGACCTGCGGCGGGATGTCCGGATCGGCCGCGCCGTTGACGGTGTGGGCGTACCGGGGCAGCAGTCCGCGCAGGTCGAGACCGCGATCGAGGACGAGGGTGAAGTCCCGGTCGAAGCGGGACCAGGGCGCCGGGGCCGGCCGGCCGTAGCGGAGCGGGTCCAGGACCGGCCACCCGTCGGTCGCCGTCGACCCCGCGCCGGTCGAGTAGACGCGGCGTCCGTCGACGTGGAGCGCCACCGGGGTGGCCGGTGCATCGAACACCAGGTCGTAACGGCCCCCGGCCGGGATCAGCACGGCCGTGTCCCGCACCGGCGTCGGACCGCTCAGCTCGTGGCCGTCGATCGCGGCGACCCGGAAATCGGTGCCGGCCAGCGCGTACCGGTGTGTGGTGCTGTCCGTGTTGATCAACCGCAGCCGCACCGGAACGCCGGCCTCGACGGACTCCACCCGCGCGTCGGGCAGCGGACGATCCGCCAGGGTGTGCACCGGCACGACGACGTCGAGGCCGGTCGCCGGCCCGGGACGTACCACCAGGACACCGTAGAGGCCCATCCGTACGCCGACGTCGGACACCGAATGGGTGTGGTACCAGTAGGTGCCGGCCTGGTCGGCGCGGAACCGGTAGACGAACTCCTGACCGGGCAGCACCGCCGCCTGGGTCACCCCGGGCACCCCGTCCTGGCCGTTCGGCACGTCGTACCCGTGCCAGTGCAGGGTGACGCCCCGCCCGATGTCCCGGTTGCGCAGCGTCACCTCCACCACGTCGCCGACCGTGGCGGTCAACTCCGGTCCGGGTACCTGCGCGTCGAACGCCCACGCCGCGACGTCGTGACCGCCGACGCGCACCGAGGCGGTACCGGCCGTCAGGGTGAACCGTCGGGTGGGTTGGTCGGAGATCCGGGCCTGCGGGTACCCGTGTTCGTGGGGTGCGGCGGGTGCCGTCCCCGGGGTGACGGCCGACCCGGTGCCGGCCAGCAGCGCCGCGACCGCCACCGCGACCGCCACCCGGGACACCGTCCGGGACGGGCGCGCGGCGAGCAGACGCCACGAGACCGCCGTCGCCGCCACCACCCCGGCGACCGCGAGCAGCCCCACCGACGCCGACACCGGGTAGCCGTGCAGGACCGTCACCAGCAGGGCGGCGCTCACGGCGTACCCGGCGAACAGGAGCGGCACCGCGACGGACCGGATGTCGTCCGCGGCCCGCAGCAGCCGCGGCCCGGCGACGGCGACGGCCGCGAGCGACAGCGGTGCGGCGACGACGACCTTCTCGGCGGCGAACCACCAGCCGGCCCGGGCGAGCGCGACCACGGTGCTCGCGCGGGCGAGCGTGGCGAGCAGCGCGACGGCGGCCAGCGCGAGCGCGAGGGGCCGACGCCGGGCGGCCGCCGCGGCGCCGCCGCCCAGCCAGCCGGCGGCGGCCAGGACCGTCAGCACGAGGTCCGCCGCGAGCAGCGAGGCGGTCGTCATGCCGGCTCCCCCTGGGGTACGACCACAGCAGCGTCGGGCGTCGGCGTCCCGGCGGCCAGCCGGCGCGCTCCCCGCATCACGCCGACCACGACGTGTACCGCGATGATGCCGTTGACCGCGTGCAGCCCACCGATGGTCAGGCCGAACGGCGTGCTGGCGCCCACGGCGTCGGTGCCGGCACTGGCGAGCATGGCGAGCAGCGCCTGCACGACGACCAGGCCCAGCGGCAGGACCGCCAGCCCGACGAGCCGACCCGGCGCTTTCGCCAACGCGGCGAGCAGGACGGTGAGCAGGGTGAGGACGGGGATGACGGCCATGCCGTTGACGCTGTGCAGGGCGTACGCGCCGTCCCCGGCCGGCTTGGTGAACGCGCCGACGGCGGCGAAGACGAACTGGAGGGCGAACGCGGTGAGGAGCAGTCCGCTGCTGACGACAAATGCCTTACGCATGCTGGGCTCCTAGAGCTGCGCCGAGCTCAACGCCCGGGCGACGTGGTCGGTGGCGGTGATCGCCCCGTAGGCGACGATCCGGACGAGGTCGGCGTCGGCCGGGTGCGACAGCTTCCACAGGGCGACGTCGCCCGGGCTCACCGCACTGGGCGCGAACGCCGCCAGCAACGCGATCCGCGTGCCGACCCGGTCCCGGCCGGGCACGTCCCGGACCAGGTCGACGGCCCAGTCCGCGGGCCGGGTCGGGAACCGGCCGTCCTCCCAGCGCACGGTGGCTGTCACGGTCTGGCGGGCCACGTCACCCAGCAGCTCGCCGCCCCGGGTGGCGGCGTCGCGCAACGACGCGTACGCGACTCCGACCGGGCTGTCCCCGGCCCAGGCCGGCGGTGGTGTCGGGCTGGGGTCCAGGAGTGCGAGGCTGCGTCCGGGTTCCTTCGGCTCCCGCGCGGACCTGGCGTACAGCCGTCCCCCGACCGAGCGCACCAGCGGGGCGCGTTGCAGGCCGCCGGGGAGCAGGTCCGGGTCGAGCAGCGCCGAGACGACCCGGTTGACGAAGTGGAACGCGAGCAGGGTGCCGGTGACCTCGGGGCCGTACCGGCTGGTCCAGTCGCCGGCGCGGGGACTGCGGCTGGCCCGGGCCCAGCGGGCGAGTTCGGAGTGTCGCGGCTCGGCCGGCGTCTCGCCCCGGGCGACGACCTCGGCCAACCCGTGCTCGCCCAGGGCGTGCAGCAGCAGCACGTGGGCGTCGAGGCAGAACTGACAGCCGTTGGCCCGGGACACCACCGCCGCGACGAGTTCGCGGTCGACCCGGGACGTGTCGCCGGCGAGCAGGGCCTCGCGCAGCAGCGACCAGGTCGCGGCCAGCACCTCGGGCACGGCCGAGAGCGCCTGGAAGGTGGGCAGCGGTCCGAGGAAGTCCTCGCGGAGCTGTTGGTAGACCGCCGCGGTGCGACCGGTGGCCGCCCTGGTGGGGACGGGGGTGAAAAAGCGGTATGTCATGCGGTCGATGCTCGCGGCGACGGCCCGCGAAGGCGTCGTGCCGGCGCAGACACTTCCCGCCGCCCGGATACCACGACCGTGGTACGCCTGATCTACCGCGCGGGCGGGATGCTCCCGTGCGGACGGTCGTTCTACAGTGCGACCATGCGCCGCGACCTGCCGTACGTCGTCGGCGGCCTCGTCCTCGGCGGTCTCCTGCTCGGCAACGCCGCGCTCGCACCGGACGCCGCGACGGTCGGGGCCCTCGACGTCACCCTGGTGCTCGTCATGGCCGCCGCCCTCGGCGTGTGCCGACGCCATCCGGTGCTCGCGCTGGGCGTGGTGACCGTCGCCATGCTGGCCCTGCACGTCCGGGTGCACTTCGGGGTGTCCGCCGCGTTCCCCGTGCTCGGCGTGGTCTACCTGGCCGCGTGGCGGGGGTACCGGTTGGCCTCCGTCGTGGCCAGCGTCGCCTTCCTCGGCGGCTTCCTGGCCCACGACGTCTCGGTGGCGCCGGTCGACCGTCCGAACCAGCTCATCGTCGAGCGGACGGCGCTGCTGCTGGGCTGGTTCGTGGCGGCCAACGTCGCCGGACTGGTCGGCCGGCACCGTCGGGCCTACCTGGAGCAGGTCGAACAGCGGGCCCTCGAGGCCGAACGCACCCGTGAGGAGATGGCGTTGCGGCGGGCCGGCGAGGAGCGCCTGCGCATCGCGCGCGACCTGCACGACTCCCTGACGCACAGCATTTCGGTGATCAAGGTGCAGGCCGGCATCGCCGTGCATCTGGCCCGCAAGCAGGGCGACGAGCCGTCGGCCACGCTGCTGGCGATCCAGGAGGCCAGCGCCGCCGCGATGCGCGAACTCCGCACCACCCTGGACGTCCTGCGTACGCCCGACGACGACCGCGTCGGGCTGGCCCGGGTCGACGAACTCGCCGAACGGACCCGGGCGGTCGGCGTGCCGGTCCAGGTGACCGTCACCGGCCGGCCACGGCCCCTGCCCGACGAGGTCGACCAGGCCGGCTACCGGGTCGTCCAGGAGGCGCTGACCAATGTGGCCCGGCACGCCGGGCCCGCGACCGCACGCGTCCTGGTCGAGTACGCCCCGGCCGGGCTGACCGTCGCGGTCAGCGACGACGGGCAGGCGTCACCGGCCCGACCGCCGACGCCGGGGGTGGGACTGCGCGGCATGCGGGAGCGGGTCAGCGGGCTGGGCGGCACCCTGCGCGCCACCGCCAACGACGACCACGGGTTCACGGTGCGGGCCACGTTCCCGCTGGACGGGCCGGCATGACCGGGCGGTCACACCGATGATCCGGGTCCTGCTCGCCGACGACCAGGCGCTGATGCGGGCCGGTTTCCGGGCGCTGCTGGCCGCCGAGGACGACCTGGAGGTGGTGGGCGAGGCGACCGACGGCACGTCGGCCGTCCAACTCGCCCGACGTCTCCACCCGGACGTCGTGCTGATGGACGTGCAGATGCCCGGACTCGACGGGATCGAGGCGACCCGACGCATCGCCGCCGACCCCGACCTCGCCGCGACCCGCGTCCTCATCCTCACCAACTACGGGCTCGACTCGTACGTCTTCGCCGCCCTGCGCGCGGGCGCGAGCGGTTTCCTGCTCAAGGACGCCGACCCGGCCGACCTGTTGCAGGCCGTCGCCGTCGTGGCCGGTGGCGACGCGCTGCTCGCGCCGGCCGTGACCCGTACCCTGATCAGCGAGTTCGTGGCCGGGCCACCGCCGGCCGTGCCGACCGCCGGTCGGGACGTGCTGACCGCCCGGGAGCAGGAGATCGTCGAGCTGGTCGCCCGAGGGCTGACCAACGACGAGATCGCCCAGCGCATGGTGATCAGCCCGTTGACCGCCAAGACGCACGTGAACCGGGCCATGACCAAGCTGCACTGCCGGGACCGCGCGCAGTTGGTCGTGTGGGCGTACGAGTCGGGACTGATCACGCCGCGCCGCCGGTGACCGTGCCGTCACCGGCGGCGCGACGCGAGCTGAGTGTCAGGACCCGATCGCGATGGCGAAGACGTGCATCGTCGGCACGTTCGCCGCCGCACGGGCGCTGATGTTGGGCAGCACGACCTGGGTCACCGCCTTGTTCTGCAGGGCGACGCCCACGTAGTAGATGCACGCGGCGGTGGCCTGGCGACCGTTGTTGGGCCGGTTCTGGTACGCGGACACGATGGCGGCGGTCGCCCCGGACACCGGGCCGCCGTACCAGTCGGGCGTGCTGAGGGTGAACGTCTGGCGGGTGCCGTCCGCGTACACCACCGTTCCGGTGCCCGACACGGCCCCGTAGGTGCCGGTCAGGAGGAAGCCGAGCGTGCTGCCGGTGCCGCTGATGCCGATGGTCTGGCCCGAGGCGATGGCGTTGTCGGCGGTGCCGGGGCTGACGTTGGGCCAGCGGAAGTTCACCCCGTTGCGGCTCACCGTGCTGCCCGGGCTCGCGCCGGCCTGCGCCAGGGCCTGCGCCGACAGGGTGGCCCCGTTGCCGTCGAAGTTGCCGACGTTGGTGTTGCTGTCGTTGGTGATACCCGCGTTGGTGAAGCTCTGCTCCAGCGTCGGCGTGGTGGCGCCCGTGCTGGTGACCCGGTAGGTGCGTCCGGCCTGCACGGTCACCTCGATCAGGTCGGACTCGACCCGGGTCACCCGCGGTGACGTGCCGTCGGCGGTGTCGACGACGCTGACGGTGCCGGTCAGGAACCGCGACCGCAGCCGGACCGTGCCGGCGCGGTCCGGTCGTACCAGCACCTCGGTGGCCGCGCCGCTCGCCCAGGTGATGCTGACCGTGTGCCCGCCACGGCCGCGCAGCCCGGTCACCCGGCCGCTGGGCCAGGCCGGCGGCAGCGCGGGCAGGATGTGCAGCTCCCCGATGTGGCTCTGGAGCAGCATCTCGGCGATGCCGGCGGTGGCGCCGAAGTTGCCGTCGATCTGGAAGGGCGGGTGCAGGTCGAACATGTTCGGGGCGAGCCGGGCGGTGGTGGCGAGGTAGCGGATCAGGTCGTGGGCCCGCTTGCCCTCCTCCATCCGCGCCCAGAAGTTGATTTTCCAGGCCAGCGACCAACCGGTGCCGTCGTCGCCGCGCAGCGCCAGCGTACGACGGGCGGCCTCGAACAACTGCGGCGTGCCGCGCTTGGTGATCTGGTTGCTCGGCGCGAGGCCGTACAGGTGGGAGATGTGCCGGTGGTTGGGCTCGGTCTCCACCCAGTCGTAGAGCCACTCCATGATGTTGCCACGCGAGCCGACCTTCATCGGAGGGAGCCGGTCCCGGGTGGCCCGGACCTGGGCCCGGAAGGTGCTGTCCACGTCGAGGATCTCGCTGGCCCGGGCGACGCCGTCGAACAGGTCGCGCAGGATCTGGTTGTCCATGGTGGGGCCGGCGCACACGCTGGCGTTCGAGTGGTGGCTGAGTTCCGGCGAGTTCGACGGGTTGGTCACCAGGTAACCGAGGGTCGGCTCGGTCACGAGGGTGTTGAGGAAGAACTGTGCGGCGCCCTTCATGGCCGGGTAGTTCGTCCGCAGGAACTCGATGTCACCGTTGAACAGGTAGTGGTCCCAGATCAACGTGGACAGCCACGCGCCGCCGGTCTGCCACATGCCCCAGAACGCGCCGTCGACGACGGCGGTGGCCCGCCACGCGTCGGTGTTGTGGTGGGTGACCCAACCACTGGCCGAGCCGTACTGCACCTGGGCGGTCCGCGCTCCGGTGACGGCGAGTTCCCGGACCATGTCGAAGACCGGGTTGTGGCACTCGGCCAGGTTGGTGGTGTTGGCCGGCCAGTAGTTCATCGGCAGGTTGGCGTTGATCGTGTACTTCGAGTCCCAGGACGGCGTCAGCGAGTCGTTCCAGATGCCCTGGAGGTTCGCCGGCTGGGTGCCGGGGCGCGACGAGGAGATCAGCAGGTACCGCCCGAACTGGAACAGCAGCGCGGAGAACTGCGGGTCGTTGACGCTGTTGTGCTGGGCGATGCGTACGTCGGTCGTCTGGTCGGCGGCGGAGGTGCGGCCCAGGTCCAGCGTCACCCGGCCGAACAGCGCCTGGTAGTCGGCGACGTGCCGGGTGCGCAACTGGTCGTAGCTGTAGGCGCGGGCGGCGCTCAGGCGCTGCCGCGCGATGCCCCCGTAGTCGCCGCCGACGTTGCGGTAGTTGACGTAGCTGGAGCCGATGGAGACCAGCAGGACGACGCTGGTGGCGCCGGTGACCCGCAGGGTGCCGCCCGAGCTGGACACGCTGCCGCCGGTGACGGTGGCGTTGGCCAGGGCGAGGAAGCGGACCTGCCCGGTGACGCCCTCCTGGTTGCCGGAGACGCCGTCGAGGCCGATCGTCGTGCCGTCCGGGCTGGACACCGTGGTGCGCTGCGGGCTGTCGAAGGTGGCGGTGAAGCTGATCGAGTTGTTGCGGTCGGCGGTCAGTCGCATCGCGATGACCTGGTCCGGTGCGCTGGCGAAGACCTCCCGCTGGTAGCGGATGCCGTTCAGGACGTACGAGGTGGTGGCCGTCGCGGTGGTGAGGTCGAGCGTGCGGTTGTGCTGGGACGCTCCGCTGGCCGACCCGAACGCCAGCCGGAGATTGCCGACGGTCTGGTACGCCAACTGCCCGCCGGGGTTGCCCATCATGGTCTGGTTGATGAGGTCCTGGGCCTGGGTCCACTGGTTCGCGTTGACCAGCCGCCGGATCTCCGGCAGCGCGGCCGCGCCTCGGGTGTTGCTGGGATCGTGCGGGCCGCCGGCCCAGACGGTGTCCTCGTTGAGCTGGAGTCGTTCGGCGTCGACGTTGCCGAACACCATCGCGCCGAGCCGGCCGTTGCCGATCGGCAGGGCCCGCAGCCAGTCCGTGCCGGCACCCTCGTCGTACCAGAGGGCGAGGTCGTTGGCGGCCAGCACCTGCGGCGGCGCGACGGAGTCGGCGTTGGCGGTCGCCGTCCACGGCAGCGGCAGCAGCGCGCCACCCGCGCCGGCCGCGCCGATCTTGAGGGCCTGTCGCCGGGTCAGGTCTGACATCGATCCTCCAAACGGTGACCGGTGCGGCCACCCAAGCGCGACAACGACGACCCCCGATAGTGGATCCGCGCGGTGGCACCGACCGTGCAGCGCAGGTCGTAGGCAGACCCGTGGACGACCAAACGTCCGATGTGTTTCGGGAAGATTACTCCGGCGTCACGCAATAGGCAACGGTCGATCGCTGGCGGATCACTGATCGGCGACGGCGTGTGGCGACCCGGATGCGACCCGGGTGACAACGGGGTGGGGAGATGCGTTCACCACGGCAGGGGCGAGCGAGACCAGGGACGGCAATACGTCCGATGATTGGCCGCAGCCGCGCCGCGTCGGCCTCGTGGACCGGCGGGCGCGGCTGGGCGCGGGCTCACTCGGGCAGCGTCGCCCCCGACTGCTCGGCCACCAGGTACCTCGCGTACCAGTCGGGCCAGTTGTCGTCCCGCTGGCCGGTGCGCTCCTCGTGCTCGCCGTGGGCGGCCGCCGCGCGCCGCAGCGCGTCCGCGAGGTCGGTCGCCGACCGGTACGACGTCAGTTCGCTCTCGACGCGCCCGGGCAGACGGGTGGTGATCTCCTGCATCAACCAGGTGTTGCCGTCCGGGTCGTGGAACGTGGCCCGCGAGACGTAGCTGCGGCGCTCCGGGTCGGGACCGTCGGCCGGCCCATCCGGGGTGACGTGGAAGACGTCCCCCACCTCGACGCCGGCGGCGACCAACGCGTCACGGGCCGCCTCGATGTCCGACACGACCAGGTACGCCGTCGCCGAACCCGGCGCGGCCGACGTGAGCTGCGTGCCGAACTGCACCGAGCACGGGGAGCCATGCGGCGTGAACTGGACGATCCCGGGCGGTGTCTGGTCGAGTCGCCAGCCGAGGCCCTGGTAGAACCGCTTCGCGCGGTCGACGTCCGCAACCGGGACGACGATCACCTCGACCTTGACGTCGAGGCTCGCGAGGCCGGGCTCGCCCCGATCGGCTTTCGGGCTCATCGCGACCTCCTGGGTGTACCGCCCCACCGTCGACGACCACGCTACGTCCTGCGCCCCGGCGAGGTACGGCGTTCGGGACATCAGCCCGGTGCTGCCCTGGTCGCCCTGCGCAGCCCGAACAGGGCGACCAGCGCGAGCAGGATGACGGCGACGGAGTACTCGTCGGCGGTCTGCGGGAGGCCCCCGGCGTACACCACCAGGAAGCCGGCGATCACGGTGGGCAGGCCGAAACCGACGTAGCAGACGACGTAGAGCAGCGAGAGCACGCTGGCGCGTTCGTGCGCCTCGACCAACGGCATGATCGTCTTCAGGCTGCCCTGGAACCCGCCGCCGAAGCCGACGCCGCCGAGCGCCAGACCGACGAAGAACCCGGGTACGGACTCGGCCATCACCGAGACCACCGTGACGACCATGCCCAGGATGAGGGCGACGATCCCGGTCAGGATCACCGTGCGCGCGGCGGTGTCGCGCAGCAGCAGGACGGCGACCGACCCGAAGAGGGCGAAGACGAACAGGACCAGACCTGCGACCACGATCGAGGTGTCCATGAGACTGCGTACCAGCGCCGGACCGAGCGCGCCGAAGAAGCCGGCCAACGCCCAGACCGCGAACAGCACCGGAGCGACGACCAGCACCGGTCCGCGTACCGCGCGCGGCAGTTTGATCTCCGGTCGCAGGCTGCGGCGCGCTCCCGGCATCCGCGTGACGGTCTCGGGCATCAGCGCGACCCCGATGGCCTGGATCAGCAGGACCCCGACGAGGACCACGTACACCAGCCGCGTCGGCGCGGGCAGGTAGCGGATGAACAGCGCCGACAGGAGCGCGCCGCTACCGGTGCCGAGGCCGGGGGCGATCGAGTTGGCGAGCGTCCCCCGGGCCCGGTCGATGTCCAGCATGGCCGCGCCGACGGCGCCCGTGGCGGCGCCCGCCGCGAGCCCCTGCACGAGGCGGGCGACCAGCAGCGCGGGTACGCCGTTGGCGAGGATGAACACCAGCAGCGACAGGATCTGCACGGCGATCGCGACGGCCAGCACCGGACGCCGGCCGACGTGGTCGGAGAGTTTGCCGAAGGTGAGCAGCGACGCCAGCACCGCGAGCGCGTAGACCGCAAACACCACGGTGGTGGTGACCGCCGAGAAGTGCCAGCGCTCCTGGTAGATCCCGTAGAGCGGGGTCGGGGCCGCCGAGGCGGCCAGGAACGACACGAGGATCGACGCGAGCAGGACCAGGGAGACGTTCGGTCCGAGTCGCGCCCGCCCCGTGCTCGACATGTCGGTGCTCCTCGGGCTGCTGTGGCGCGTCGGGTTCGACGGCCGCAGGCGCGTACCCGATGTGCCGGCCTCCATGCGCCGACTACTCGTCGGCGTCAGACCCTAGGCGCTCGCGCAGCGCACGCGCGATGTCGCCGGCGGCGCGCAACTGGTCCGGGGTGAGCGCGTCGACGAACAGTTCCCGGATGGTGCGCAGGTGCGGGAAGGTCGCCTGCTGGAACGCGTCGGCCCCGCCCGGGGTGAGAATCACCTCCGCCCCGCGTGGGACGGTCGCGCACTCCTCGCGACGGATGAGCCCGCGTCGCTCCATTCGGCCCAGGTGGTGCGAGAGCCGACTCCGCTCCCACCCGATGTGTGCGGCCAGCGCGGAGGAGCGCATCCGCCGCTCCGGTGCCTCGCTGAGGGCGAGCAGGACGGCGTAGTCGCCCGGCGAGAGGGAAGAGTCGACCTGGAGACGCGACCCGACCCGGGAGGTGAGAGCCCCCGTCGTCTCGACGAAGTCCCGCCAGATCCGCAGCTCCTCCGCCGTCGGCAGTTGCCGACCCCTGCGCCGCTCGGGGGTGTCGTCGATCATTCCAGTCTCCCGGGAATTGACGTGTCAATCAGCAGGTTAGCATCATTGACACGTCAACCGGGAAGACCGCTTCCCGCGCGTCGACGGCGAGGAACGCCGAGGAGGAGACATGTCCGCCGGATCTTTCGAACTGGGGCTCAACTCGTTCGGCGAGGTGGCCACCGACGGCGACCGGACGCTCAGTGACGCCGAGACCGTCCGGCTGCTGGTGGACGAGGCCCGGCTCGCGGAGTCAGTCGGGCTCGACGTGTTCAGCCTGGGCGAGCACTACCGGGAGGGGCACAACGACTCGGCCACCCCCGTCCTGCTCGCGGCGACGGCGACGGCGACCGAGCGGATCAAGCTCGGCACCTCGGTCACCGTGCTGAGCACGAACGACCCGGTACGGCTCTACCACGAGTTCGCCACCCTGGACGCGGTCAGCGACGGCCGGGCCCAACTGGTCCTCGGTCGGGCATCGGCGACCGAGTCGTTCCCCCTGTTCGGCTACGACCTGGCGGACTACGAACGGCTGTTCGAGGAGAAGCTGGACCTCTTCCTCCGACTCCAGCAGGAGGAGACGGTCACCTGGTCCGGAACCGTTCGCGCCCCGCTGGTCGCGCAACGGCTGCACCCGCGGATGCGCCCGGGCGGGATCCCGACCTGGATCGGTGTCGGCGGCAGCCCCAACTCGGTGATCCGGGCCGCCCGGCACGGGCTCCCGCTCATGCTGGCGATCATCGGTGGACGCCCACAGCGGTTCGCCGGTCACGTCGACCTCTACCATCGGGCGCTCGACCAGTTCGGGCAGGCCGCGCAGCCGGTCGGGCAGCACTCGCTCGGCCTCGTCGCGGACACCGACGAGGAGGCCGTCGAGACGTGGTGGCGGTACTGGCAGCCGACCGTGGCGCGGCTCGCCGAGGAGCGCGGCTTCTACAAGCCGGACCGCCAGCGCTACGAGGCCGAGATCGACCACGGCGCGCTGTTCGTGGGGTCGCCGGAGACGGTCGCCCGCAAGATCGCCACGATGGCCCGCGACCTGCGACTGAGTCGGTTCGACCTGAAGTACGACATCATGCACCTGCCTCGCGAGGCGCGGGCGCGCACCATCGAGCTGCTCGGCAGCGAGGTCGCGCCACGGGTCCGGGAGCTGTTGGCGAAGGAGCCCACAAATGTCTGATCTCGTGTTCGGCCTCGACACCTTCGGTGACGTGCCGGAGGACGACTCCGGCAAGCCCGTCTCCCACGCCGCCGCGATCCGGCAGGTCGTCGACGAGGCGGTGCTCGCCGACGACCTCGGCGTCGACGTCATCGCCCTGGGCGAGCACCACCGACCGGAGTACTCGGTGTCGACGCCCGAGACGGTGCTGGCGGGCATCGCCACCCGTACCTCGCGGATCCGGCTCTCCTCCGGCGTCACGGTGCTGAGCTCGGACGACCCGGTCCGGGTGTTCCAGCGTTTCGCCACGGTCGACGCGCTGTCGAACGGCCGGGCCGAGGTCATCCTCGGCCGGGGCTCATTCACCGAGTCCTTCCCGCTGTTCGGCTACGACCTGGCCGACTACGACGTGCTGTTCGAGGAGCGGATCGACCTGTTCGCGAAGCTGCTCGACGAGCAGCCGGTCACCTGGAGCGGCACCACCCGCGCCCCGCTCACCGACGCCGACGTCTTTCCCAAGACGGAGTCCGGACACCTCACCACGTGGGTGGGCGTGGGCGGCTCGCCGCAGTCGGTGGTGCGGACCGCCCGGTACGGCCTGCCGCTCATGCTCGCCATCATCGGCGGCGCTCCCGAGCGTTTCGCGCCCTACATCGACCTCTACCGCCGGGCCGCCGACCAGCTCGGTACCACCGCCCACCCGGTGGGGATGCACTCGCCCGGCTTCATCGCCGACACCGACGAGGAGGCCAAGGAGCTGTACTGGCCGCACTACCGGGTCATGCGCGACCGGATCGGCGCGCTGCGCGGCTGGCCACCGATCCGCCGCCAGGAGTTCGACTCGGAGGTGGCGCACGGCTCGCTCTACATCGGCTCGCCGGAGACGGTCGCCCGGCGGATGGCCGCCGCCATCCGCGGCCTCGGGGTCGGCCGGTTCGACCTCATCTACACCGCCGGGGCGCAGCCCGTGAGCGCACGGATGCGCGCCGTGGAGCTGTACGGCTCCCGGGTGATCCCCATGGTCCGCGACATCCTGGCCAGCTGATCCACCGCCCGCCCCTTTCGAGAGGAAGACATGAACGACAGCGGTTCCGACCGACCACGGACCCTCGCCATCCTTGGCGCCGGCAAGGTGGGCACCGTCCTGGCCCGGCTCGCGCTGGCCGCCGGCTACCGGGTGCGCATCGCCGGGTCCGGCGATCCGGCGAAGATCGCCCTGACCGTCGAGGTGCTTACGCCCGGCGCGGTGGCGACGACCGCGGTCGACGCCGTGGCAGACGCCGACATCGTCATCCTGGCCCTTCCGCTGGGCAAGTACCGGGCGCTGCCCGTCGAGGCGCTGCGCGGCAAGCTCGTCGTCGACGCGATGAACTACTGGTGGGAGGTCGACGGCATCCGCGACGACCTGACCGATCCGCGCACCTCGTCCAGCGAGATCGTCCAGGCGTTCCTGGCCGGGTCGCGGGTCGTCAAGGCGTTCAATCACATGGGCTACCACGATCTCGAGGACGGGGCGCGGCCGGCGGGCACGGCCGAGCGCAAGGCCATCGCGATCGCCGGTGACGACGAGGCCGACCTCGCTCCGGTGGCCGCGCTGGTGGACGCCCTCGGCTTCGACCCGGTCGTCGCCGGTCCGCTCGCCGAGGGCGTACGCCTCGAACCGGGCAGCGAGTTGTTCGGCGCCAACGTCAGCGCCGACGAGGTGCGCGCCATGCTCCGACGCTTTCCCGAGTCGGAGCGCGGCCAGGCCGTCGCCGCCGCGCGGTCGGCCTGACAGCCCGGACGTCTCAGCGGTCGTCGTCGGCGAACGCCGTGCGGGGGTCGAGGTGCCGACCCCGCTCCTGCGCGGCGGCGTAGGCCGCCGGGCCGAGCACCTCGATCGCGGCCTCGCGCACGGCGGCGAGGTCGGCCGCGTCGTCCGGGTCCGGCACCTGGCCGATGGCCGCGAACGCCGCGTCCGCGAGACCGACCATGAGCGCCGCCCGCGGGTGGTCACCCTCGGCGGAGGCGAGCGCCGCGCCCGCCACGCAGACGTACGGCACAAAATCGTCCCAGCCGTGCTGGAACACCCGGGTACGGCTGAGGGTGAACAGCCGCCGCGCCTCGGCGAGATTGCCGAGGCCCAGCTCGCAGAAGGCCAGGTTGTGCGTCTCGGAGTTCACCATCTCCGGCCGGCCCAGCGACTCGTTGAGCGCGATGCTCTCGCGGTACAGGTCGCGGGCCCGGTCCAGGTCGCCGGCCATTCGCGCCACGGCGGCCAGCACGTGCCGGGGCCGCTCCTCCAACGCACGGTCACCGGAGCGCACCGCGACGTCGAGCGCCTCGCGGGCCCGTGTCTCCCCGAGCGCCAGGTCGCCGCCGCGAATCGCCACCCGGGCCAAGCTGTAACGGGCCTCCACCTCGTTGGCGGCGTCGCCGGCGGCCCGCGCACGTTCGATCTCCGCCGTGCTCATCCGTACCACCGCCTCGGTCTCGCCCCGACGAAAGGCCGAGCGGACGTCCTCACTGAAGCTCACGGTCGGTTCCCCTCGTCTGTCCCGGCTGGTCGCGGCTTTCCGGCCCCGGCGGCCGCCGTTCAGGCATGGAAGGCGATCCAGTTCTCCTGGAAACGGAAGCCCATCGACTCGTACAGCGGCCGGCCCAGCGCGCTGGACTGCAGATACGCCGCGTCCGCGCCGGCCGCGACGCCGTCGCGCACCACCTTCTCGGTGATCGCGCGGCCCAGACCGCGGCCCCGGGCGGCCGGGACGACAGCGATGTTGAACACGCCGACCACGCCCCGGGTGTGCATCCCGAGACCGGTGCCGAGCAGCTGACCGTCCTCCTCGTACAGGTAGCCGTCGATCCGCTCGGCGTCGAGCACCGCACCGCCCATCAGCGGCCCGAACAGTCCGTCCGGCGCTTCGAATCCCCTGGTCAGGACGTCGGTGTACCGATCACTGTCCGCCGCGCCGACCCGGCGCACCCGGGCGAGCTGCGCCTCGTCCGCCCGCAAGACCAGCTCGTCAGCCGCGCCGGCCAGCAGGGGCAGGTCGCTGCGCGCGGCGAGCCCGTGGCGGACGGCGAGCTCGGCCACCGACCCGTCGGCGTCGTACCGGACCATGATCGACCACGCTTCGACCTGCCGGGACACCTCGGTCGCCAGCTCGTGCAGCGCGTCGAGATCCGGCTCCGGCGACAGGTCGTACGCCACGTTCAGCGTCGCCGCCCGCGCGTGGGTGACCGCCGCACGGGCGGTGCCCCGTCGCGCGTAGTGGCCCTTCGGTGTCGCACCGCACAGATCCTCGATGGCGTCGTCGTACGCCGCCGCCATCCGATCGCCGATGATGGTCATTCCTTACCCCCCAGACGCTCCCCCGAGCGTGCGCAAACATAGCCGCAGCGCCGCGACCTGCGCGAACCGAGGTGGGGCGGGGGTCAGCTCCGGCGGGCGCCGCCCCCGGGCCACCACCGCCCGGCGCGGAGCCCCTGGCTGGTGGCACCATGGAAGATGATCATTACGATGATGCCGACCAGACCGAGGAACGGGTTCACCAGCCAGCCGAGCACACCGGTCAGGCCGTAGAGGATCAGGCCGACGATCGGGCGGGCCTCCTGCACCCGGACCTGGTCCTGGTGGACGGTCTCGGCGCGCAGCGCCGGATGGCGGCGCACGTAGGCGAAGAGGACCCACCAGGGCGCCGACATCAGGGACGCGGCGAACGCGTACAGGACGACGGCCACGCGCAGGTCGTCGGTGTTGCCGTCGGCCAGCGCCGAACTCAGCACGGCGGTGGGAAACGGAATGATCACCACGCCGAAGAGAATGCCGAGGTTGATGGAGCTGAATGCGGGGGTGGTGCCCCGCACCAGTTGGAGCACGGCGTGGTGATTCAGCCAGAGGACGCCGACATAGATGAACGACACGACGAAGGCCAGGTATGCCGGCCCTTCGTCGAGAAGCCCGTCGGCCAGCCCGCCCTCGTGGAAATCCGGCACCCGCAGATCCAGTACCAGCAGGGTGATGACGATGGCGAACACGCCGTCGCTGAACGCCGCCAGGCGACCCGCGTCGGTCACCGCGGGATCGCCGTCGCCTGCCTGGATCCCCCGTTGACCTGCGGACATTGCCGCATGCTAACAGTGACGTTGCGACAACCGACCGTGATTGCGGGTCGAGGCACCCGCCCGGCAGAGGCGACGACGCGTTCACCGTCCGATGGTCAGCCGGCATAGGTCTCGAACTCGCCCACCCGGGGCGTACCGCTGGAGCTGTTGATCCTAAAAGTGATCTTGCTCAGTGTCGTCGCGGCGAACGTGATCGCGCCCGCACCCGTGCCGGCCGCCAGGACGGCGTCGGTGTCGTGGTTGACGAGCTGCCAGGCCCCGATGGAGCCCTGGGTCCCGGAGGGCTCCCGGATGATGACGCGGGACACCCGGGTGGCCGATCCCCACTTGATCGAGATCGTGCCGGTCGCGCCGACCGGTGACCAGTAGGTGGTGATGTCGCCGTCCCGTACGTTGCCATAGCTGGTCCCGTCGGCCTTGCTGGAACCGTCCGCGCCGGCGCCGAGACTGAGGTTCGGCCCGCTGGGCGGCGCAGTGGTCGGCGGCGGGGTGGTCGGGGGCAGCGTGGTGGGCGGCGGCGTGGTGGTGGGCGCGCAGCTTCCGTCGGACACCCGCAGGCCCGTGTTGGCGCCGGCCGTCTGGCCCACCACGGTCGGGACACAGCTCGCGCCGTCGAGCCGGTACGCGTACGGAACGCTGACGGTGGTGGTGGACGTCGGGTTGGGGCCGGCGGGGTAGTTCTCGCTGCCGGGGGTGGACCAGGTGACGCTGTCGAAGATGTTGCCGCTGACCTGCCAGTAGCCGCGCTGGTCGGTGTAGAAGGTGCCCAACACGTCCTTCGAGTCGCGGAAGTGGTTGTTCTCCACCTTGGCCCGGGCCCCGGCCCGGGAGTTGATACCGGACTCGTGCAGGCCCACGTAGCTGTTGTTGTAGATGTGGGCGACACCGCCACGCAGCAACGGCGTACGGGAGTCGATGTTCTGGTAGAGGTTGTGGTGGAAGGTGACAAAGCCGTTCGACAGGTCGCTCTCACTGGACCCGATGAGGCCACCCCGCCCGGAGTTCCGCAGGATGCTGTACGACAGGGTGACGTACCGGGTGTCGTCCTTCATGTCGAAGAGGCCGTCGAACCCCTCCGCCTCGCCGCCGGACGCCTCCAGGGTGACGTGGTCCACCCAGACGTTGCGGACCGCGCTCTCCATACCGATGGCGTCCCCGCCGTTGGAGGTGGGCGAACCCGACTTCTTGACGTTCCGCACCGTCACGTTCTGGATGATGATGTTCCTGGAGTCGCGGATGTGGATACCCAGCTGGTCGAAGACCGCTCCACTGCCGACCCCGATGATGGTGACGTTGCTGATCTGCTTCAGCTCGATCACACCGTCCGCCGTGTTGCAGCTCGACCCGGACACCTTGCTGGTGTTGCCGTGGTTGATCGTCCCCGTCACCTCGATGGTGAGCGGAGTACTGCTACTGGCCCGCCCGCACAGGGCCGCGTGGATCGCGGTGCCCGTGCTGGCGCGTACCGTCTGCCCTCCCGCGCCGCCGGTGGTCCCGCCGTTCTGGGTGGCGTACCCGGTGGCGGCGCCCACCGCCGCCGCGGGCCGGTTGCCCTGGACGGTCACGCCGGCCGCGACGCCGACGGCGACCGTCAGGAGCGCCACCGGAAGCCGGCGCACGACTGTTCGTCTCATCTCGCCTCACCTTCGAAGAATTGGATGACTCGTCGATGCCGGACGACGACAGCGGCGGCCCGACAAGACTGCCGTCGCGCGATCCGGGAAAGACAACAATCAATTACGAATCGACCAGAGAAAATACGTTCACCCAGAACAGCACGGCAGAGCCGCTGGCCAACCGGCACGCAGCCGTCACAATCCCGAGACGCACCAGCCGGCCCCGAGAGGAAACATCGACGTGACGCAATCGTAGGAAAGCGTTTTCCCTCCCGCAATAGCTACCGTTTGCAGGTTTTTTGCAGTCCACATCCCCACTCTCGGTGATCATGAAGTTATCGCCACGACACGCCGCCGCCAGGGGCGATAACTTCATGATCACCGAGGGTCGGCGGGGCGGCTGGGCGGTCGGGCGAGTGGGCGGTCGGGTGGGTGGGTGGGTGGGCCGGGCATTGACAGGGGGCATTGAACGAAATAAATTCCTGGCAACGAGAAACTGTTTCGCGCGCTCGCTGTGCGGCACTCACCCGCGAGCGGCGAACGAGCAGAGCGGCCGCCCGCCCGACGAGCCGGTCGACAAAGGAGGGTGCCGCAGCCCCGCCGGACCCGCTCGTCGCACCGTCACTCGTCGCGCCCCCGCAGCACCGCCGGCGCGAGTGCCGGTCCGGCGTCGACTCCCGGCCGCCGCACCGGCGTTCCCCGGTGCTCCACTCCCCCGGCGGATCTGTCGCGCGGGTCGGGTCGGCGGCCGACAGGTAGGTCGAGGATGACCGGCCCGGGCTGATCTGGAGAGCAGATCCGACGACCCACCGTCGCGCGCTTGGGAGCGCTCCCGGCGACGCCTGACGTACCGCCCGACGCTCTCCGAACCGACCAGCCGGACGCGTCGGCCGCCACCACCACCTCGGGAGAAGCCTGATGAGAAAACGAAGGGTCACCAACGCCGCCCTGGTGTCGGCGGGTGCCGTCATGCTGGCGTCGACGGCGGTCGCGCTGGCCGCGCCCGCCGGTGCCGCAGCCGCCGGCTGTGCCGTCAACTACGCCGTGTCCTCGCAGTGGCAGGGCGGCTTCGGCGCGAACGTCACCATCACCAATCTCGGCGACGCGGTCAGCAGTTGGACGCTGAACTGGTCCTACAGTGCCGGGCAGACCGTCACGCAGTTCTGGAACACGACACTGACCCAGAGCGGCGCCGAGGTCACCGCCAAGAACGTCAGCTACAACGGCGGCATCGCCACCAACGGCACGGTGTCGTTCGGGTTCAACGGCTCGTGGACGGGCAGCAACCCCGATCCGACCAGCTTCGCGCTCAACGGCGTGACGTGCACCGGCGACACCACGCCCACGACGCCGGCCCCCACGACACCGCCACCCACCACGCCGCCGCCGACCACGCCACCCCCGACCACACCGCCGCCCACCGGACCGGCGGACATCACGGTGAACAGTGCCACCAGGTACCAGACCGTCGACGGCTTCGGGGCCGCCCAGTCCATCTGGGGTAGCGCCTGGTCGACCACCGACACCCAGACCCTGGTCGGGCTGGGCGCCAACCAGCTCGGGCTGTCCATCGTGCGGACCGGTCTCTCGCCCGAGTCCAGCGAGTGGGCGACCCACGTCAACTCGTTGAAGACGGCGAAGGCGTACGGGTCGAACGTGAAGATCCTCGCCTCGCCGTGGACCGCGCCCGCCGCCTGGAAGACCAACAACAGCAGGACCAACGGCGGCAAGCTGAAGACCGACTACTACGACGACTACGCGAACCACCTGAACAGCTACGTCCAGTACATGCGGGGGCAGGGCGTGACCATCGACGTCACGTCCGTGCAGAACGAGCCGGACTGGCACCCGGACTACGACTCGATGGACTGGAGCGGCACCGAGCTGCGCACCTTCGTCCGCGACCAGGGCACGAAGGTGCAGAACACCAAGCTGATGGTCGCCGAGGCGGTCAACCTGAACTACAGCTACACCGACCCGACCCTGAACGACGCGACCGCCCGGAACAACATCGGTTACATCGGCGGTCACCTGTACGGCACCGAGTCCGCGGGACGGCTGGCGCCGTACAACCTGGCCGCCCAGTACAACAAGCCGGTGTGGATGACCGAGTGGAACCTGCACGCGGCGGACGGTGGCGGCTCGAACATCTGGGGCAACCCCAGCAACCTGGCCGTCTGGAACGAGACGCTCGACGACATCATGCGTACGGTGCACAAGTCGATGGAGGCCAACTGGAGCGCCTACATCTGGTGGTACGGCAAGCGTTACTACTCGTTCATCGGTGACGGTGAGGCGGCGTACGGCACCACGGCGGGCGCCCCGCTCAAGCGCGGCTACGCGTTCTCCCAGTACGCCAAGTACGTCCGCCCGGGTTACCAGCGGGTGGCCCTGACCAAGAGCTCCAAGGCGTCCCCGTTGGAGGTGACGGCCTACCAGGGCGACGGCAAGATCACGCTGGTCATCCTCAATCGGTCGAACAGCGCGGTCAACAACGCCGTGATCCAGGCCCCGCAGAACGTCAGCAGGGCGGAGTACTACCTGACCTCGCAGAACGCCAACGCGGCGAGCCAGCCGACAAGCGTGAGCGGAGGCCGGGCCACGGTCAACGTCGGCGCGCGGAGCATCTCG
>NZ_JBYIRN010000041.1:0-39329 GCF_057708145.1 Micromonospora sp. bgisy143 | reverse complement strand
AGCACCCCAACACCCCAACACCCCAGCACCCCAGCACCCCAGCACCCCAGCACCCCAGCACCCCAGCACCCCAGCACCCCAGCACCCCAGCACCAACAGCGATCTCAGCGCCGACGCCCCAGCCCCGACACCGACACCGACACCGACACCAGCGCCGATCTTGCACTTTCTGTCGCCGCATAAGGGATATGCCACTCATTTGGCCAACAGAAAGTGCAAGATCGACGCGATCTTGAGGTGCCGCGCGGGGCGCCCGGCGCGGGGCGAGCACGGCGACGCGCAGGGCGAGGCAAGCACGGCGATGCGCGAGGGGAGCACGGCGCGGCGCGAGGCAAGCACGGCGAGGCGCGGCGCGGCGCGAGCACGGCGCGAGGCGAGCACGGCACGGCGCGAGGCGAGCACGGCACGGGGCGAGCGCGGAGCGGACACGGCGCGGAGAAAACGGCACGACGCGGCGCACGCACAGCACAGCGCGGAGCGAGCGAGTTGGGCGCGGTGCTTGGGCATGGCGGAGCTACGGCGGCCACCGGGTGTGTACCCGGTGGCCCGCTCGTCGCGGTGGTCGGCCCGCCTCAGCGGCGGGACGCGCTCAGCGGTGCCCCTCCGGGCGCTGCCGCCATCGGTCTTCCATCCGGTCCAGGATCGACCGTCGGCGACCGGAACGGCCACCGCGGGGACGACGACGACTCGTCGTGCCACCCACCACGTGCAGGTCGGGTGACTGCGCCCGCCGGTGTGACTGCACCGCGAACGCGGCTGACGCCAGCATGACGACGAAGCCCGCCACCGCCAGCGGTGGAGTCTTGATCACCGCGCCATAGACCAGTAGGGCCAAGCCAGCGATGATCACGCCGGCAGCGACGAGCAGGCGACGCCGCGCGTGGAAGCGCGGATCGCTGGCGCGCACGGCCGAGGCGAATTTGGGGTCCTCGGCAAGCGACCGCTCGATCTGCTCGAACAGCCGCTGCTCGTGCTCCGAGAGCGGCACGGCACTCCTCCCCGGTCACGTTGGTCGGGCCCACTCGGGCCGACAGACCGTGGCAGCCAACCGGCTGCTTACCCGCAAGTCTACGAGGGGGGTCGCGCGTCGGAAAGCGGGACGACCTACGGGTGGGGTGGATTTTCCTTTCGATGAGCGTCACGGTCGCCTAACAGACTGGCCGGACCTATGACGGACCGCCCGAATCGGGCAGCGGCGGCGTCCGCGGCAGCTTCCGCCTCCCGCCAACCGCGCTCGGGCGCGCCGAGGGTGAGCTGCCGGGGCGCGCCCTGCGCCGGGCTGAGCCCCTCCACCCGCACCCCGACGAGGCGGATCCGCTCACCCGGGTCCAGTGCGGTGTAGAGCGCCCAGACCGTGTCGAACATCTCCCGGGCCGTATCGGTGGGTACGCCGAGGGTGCGGGAGCGGTTGACGGTACGAAAGTCGGCCAGTCGGACCTTCAGGGTGACCGTGCGCCCGACGTGGCCGGCGCCGCGCAGCCGGACGCCGACCTTCGTGCTGAGCGCGAGCAGGGCCCGGCGGATCTCCACCGGGTCGGCCACGTCGGCGTCGAAGGTCACCTCGGCGCCGATCGACTTGTCCACCTGCTCGGGGCTGACCCGGCGCGGGTCCCGCCCCCACGCCAGCTCGTGCAGGTGCGCCGCGGACGCCGCGCCCACCGCCGTGCGCAGCATGCCCACCGGGGCCTCGGCGAGGTCGCCGATGGTGGCCAGACCGAGCCGGCGCAGCGTCTCGGCGGCCCGCTCCCCCACCCCCCACAGCGCGTCCACCGGCAGCGGGTGCAGGAAGTCGAGGACCTGCCCGGCGGGTACGACCAGCAGGCCGTCGGGCTTGGCCCGGGTGGAGCCGAGCTTGGCCACGAACTTGCTCGGCGCCACCCCGACCGAACACGTCAGCCCCTGCTCGTCGGCGACCCGCTCGCGGATCAGCCGGGCGATGGTGGCCGGCGAGCCGAACAGCTTGCGGGCGCCCGTGACGTCGAGGAACGCCTCGTCGAGCGAGAGCGGCTCGACCAGCGGGGTGACGTCCCGGAAGATCTGCATGACCGCCCGCGAGGCCTCGGAGTACGCGGCGAAGTTCGGCGGGAGGTAGACGGCGTGCGGGCAGAGGGCCCGGGCCCGGGACGTCGGCATGGCGCTGCGCACGCCGTAGCGGCGCGCCTCGTAGCTGGCCGAGCTGACCACGCCCCGCGCGCCCACGCCACCCACCACGACCGCGCGGCCGCGCAGCTCGGGGCGGGCGCGCACCTCGACCGAGGCGAAGAACGCGTCCATGTCGACGTGCAAAATGCCGCTGGCGGAGTCGTCGGCGTCCGGCCCGAAGCGCGGATCACCGCCTCGGGGCAACGACTGACTGCGGCCCATCGGTGCAGGTTATCCCCGCAGTACGACACGACCGCCGACCGGCCGGTCGGTACGACAGGTCAGCCCCGCACCACCAGCAGCGGCACCGTCAGCTCGGTGGCGGTGTCCGCCCCGTGGTACGCCACCAGCCTCGACGCCATCGGCGGCTCGCTGCGGCTGGCCAGGACGGCGTACGTGCCGTTGCAGGTCACCACCACGTCGCCGATCCGGCCCAGGTGCTCCTCGGGCACCGGCCCGAACCAGCCGGTGGCCACCATCTCCTCCCGGGTACGCACCCGGGCCGCGTCGCCGAGCACCGCCGACCAGGCGGCCACCACGTCGTCGACCGCGCCCGGCTCGGCGTGCAGGTAGCGGACCCGGGCCTCGCCGGCCATCACCCGCACGCCGGCGCGCAGCCGTGGATCGGTGTCCAGGTCGAAGCGGTGCCCGACGGGGATGTCGAGTTGCCCGTGGTCGGCGGTGACCAGCAGCGCCGCGTCCGGCGGCAGCCCGTCGACCAGCCGGGCGAGCAGCAGGTCCACCTCGGCGGCGGCGCTGCGCCACGGCGTCGAGTCGACCCCGCTGAGGTGCCCGTGCCGGTCGAGGTCGGGGTGGTAGCCGGAGACCAGGGTCGGCCCGTCTCCGGCGGACAACGCGGCGAGCATCGCGGCGGCCACCACGTCCGCGCCGGCGGCGCCCCGGAAGTCGCCGCCCCGGTTGGCGGCCAGGGTCAATCCGCTGCCGCCGAACTCCGGCCGGCTCACCACCGTCGTCGTCACGCCGGCGGCCCGGGCCCGTTGGAGCTGGGTGGGCACCGGCTGCCAGCGCAGCGGCGACGGGTCGGCGGCCCAGTCGGTGTGGGTGAGCACCCGGTCGGTGCCGGGCACCCGCACGGTGAAGCCGAGCACCCCGTGCGCGCCCGCCGCGACGCCGGTGCCAAGCGTCACCAGGCTCGTCGGGGTGGTGGACGGGAAACCGGCGACGAGCGGCCGACCCACCGTCGCGGCCAGCCCGGCGAGCGTCGGCGCGTACGGCGCGGCGGTCGGCACCTGGTACCAGCCGAGCCCGTCGACGAGAAGGACGGCGATCCGGCGTACCCCGGCCAGGGCGGGCACCAGCGCGAGCGGGTCGGGCGAGCCGGGCACGCCGAGCACGGCGAGCGCGCTGGGCAGCACGTCGGCGAGCCGTCCGCCGGCCCGGTCGGGCGCGAGGACCGCCAGCGGCGGGTCGACGTCGGCGGGCGGGACCGACGCGGTCATGCCGGCCGGCGGGCGAACAGGTGCAGTTGGGCGGCCAGGTCCCGGTAGGGCGGTTGGGCGGCCAGGGCCAGTTCCAGCTCGACCAGGGCCGCGGGCTGTCCGTCGGAGACGGCGGCCGGCAGCAGGTCGGCGAGCACGCGTACCCCGTGGATGTCCTCGACCTCGAGTCCCGCGGCGGTGAGCAGCGCGGCGGCCTCGGGGGCGTCGTAGCGGCGGCGCAGGGTGTCGCGCGGCCCGGCGTTGCCGGCCGGATCGGCGGCCAACGCGGTCGCGACGTCCAGGTGCCCGTTCATGGCGCGGCCCAGCACGGCGGCGGCCCGGCCGGCGACCAGCACGCTGGCCGCGCCGCCGGGGCGCAGCGCGGTGGCCAGCGCGGCGACCACCGGCGTCGGATCGTCGACGACCTCCAGGACGGCGTGGCAGAGCACCAGGTCGACCCCGGCGGGCTCGACCAGCCCGGCGAGCGCGTCGCCGTCGCCCTGCACGGCGACGACCCGGTCGGCGACCCCGGCCTCGGCGGCCCGGCGGGTGAGCGCGGCGAGCGCGTCGGGGCTGGCGTCGACCACGGTGACGCGGTGCCCGGCCCGGGCCAGCGGAACGGCGAAACCGCCGGTGCCGCCGCCGATGTCCAGCACGGTCAACTCGGCGTCGCCGCGCCGGTCCAACTCGGCGCGCAACACCGACCAGATCACGGCGGTACGGGGGGTCAGCGGCGGCGCGGCGAACCGGCCTCGGGTCTGCTCCACCCGGTCGAGCCTAGTGGTCAGGACTCGGTGCTCTCGACCGCGTCCTCAGCCCGGGATCGACGCTCGTTGGCCACCGGACCGTTCGTCACCTCGTACTCGCGGGGGTCGGTGAGGTGCGACGGCATCCAGCCGGCGCCCAGCCGGGTCCGTCGGACGTTGGCGATTCCGCCACCGGTGTACGTGTGGTTACCCATCACTTGTCAGTCCCCCTCACGGATCACGGGCCGCTCTGCCCGCTCAGGACGAGTGTCCCGCTCCGAGGCGACGGAAACCGTAATGTGGATCACTGCTCAGCGGAAGTCGCGGGAGGCGGGGCTGACCGGTGGCTCAATGGCGTCCAGCCGGTCGGCGACCAGGTTGGTCACCCCCTCGTGCCGTTGCAGTCGCCCCCGGACCACCAGCGCGGCGCTGGTGCGGGCCACCCGCCGGTAGCGCTGCCACAGCCCCGGTGAGCAGGTGACGTTCAACATCCCGGTCTCGTCCTCCAGGTTGAGGAAGGTGACACCACCCGCGGTCGCCGGGCGCTGCCGGTGGGTGACGATGCCGCCGACCCGGATCCGCTGGCCCGGCTCCACCCGACCGAGTCGGGCGATCGGTACCGCGCCGAGCACGTCGAGCTGCCCCCGGATGAACCGGGCCGGATGGCTCTCCGGCGACAACCCGGTGGCCCACACGTCGGCGACCAGCCGATCCACGGCCTCCATGCCGGGCAGCATGGGCGCCGCCGCGCCGGTCACCGTGCCGGGCAGCCGGCCCGGTCGGTCCTGGGCCGCCGCGCCGGCGGCCCACAGCGCCTCCCGCCGGGTCAGCCCGAAACAGGCGAAGGCGTCCGCGGTGGCCAGCGCCTCCAGCTGCGCGGCGGTCAGGCCGACCCGCCGGGCCAGATCCGGCATGTCACGGTACGCCCCATCGGCCGTCCGCGCGGCCTCGATCCGCTCGGCCACGTCAGACCCGAGGGTACGGACGCTGGACAGCCCGAGCCGGACGGCCGGGCCACCCAGCCCCCAGGCGTGCGGTGGCTCCCCCGGCTCGCTGCCCCACCGGGTGTCCGGGGTGGACTCCAACACCGCCTTCGCACCACTGGCGTTGATGTCGGGGCGGCGGACCTCCACCCCGTGCCGGCGGGCGTCGTCGACCAGGGTCTGCGGCGAGTAGAAGCCCATCGGTTGGGCGTTGAGCAGCGCCGCGAGGAACGGGGCCGGGTGGTACCGCTTGAGCCACGAGCTGGCGTACACCAGGTAGGCGAAGCTCATCGCGTGGCTCTCCGGGAAGCCGTAGCTGGCGAACGCGGTGAGCTTGCGGTAGACGTCGTCGGCCAGCTCGCCGGTGATGCCCCGCTCGGCCATCCCGGCGTAGAGCCGGTCGGCGATGCGGGTCATCCGCTCGATCGACCGTTTGGCGCCCATCGCCCGGCGCAACTGGTCGGCCTCGGCCGCGTCGAAACCGGCCAGGTCGATGGCGAGCTGCATCAACTGCTCCTGGAACAGCGGCACCCCCAGGGTCTTCTCCAGCGCGTTGCGCATCAACGGATGCGCGTACGTCACCGGCTCCTGGCCGTTCTTGCGGCGGATGAACGGGTGCACCGAGCCGCCCTGGATCGGGCCGGGGCGGATCAGCGCCACCTCGACCACCAGGTCGTAGAACTCGCGGGGCTTGAGCCGGGGCAGGGTGGCCATCTGGGCGCGGCTCTCCACCTGGAACACCCCGACCGAGTCGGCCCGGCAGAGCATGTCGTAGACCTCGGGATCGTCGAGCGTCATGTCGCCGAGATCCAGCCGGGACCCGATCATGTCGTAGCCGTAGTGCAACGCGGAGAGCATGCCCAGGCCGAGCAGGTCGAACTTCACGAGGCCCACGGCCGCGCAGTCGTCCTTGTCCCACTGCAGGACGCTGCGCCCGGGCATCCGCCCCCACTCCACCGGGCAGACCTCGATCACCGGCCGGTCGCAGATCACCATGCCACCGGAGTGGATGCCCAGGTGCCGGGGGAACGTCTGGAGCTCGTTGGCGTACTCCACCACCTGCTCCGGGATGCCCTCGACGTCGACCGTGGCGACCGACCCCCACCTGTCGATCTGCTTGCTCCAGGCGTCCTGCTGACCGGGTGAGAAGCCGAACGCCTTCGCCACGTCCCGCACCGCCGACCGGGGCCGGTAGGAGATGACGTTGGCGACCTGCGCGGCGTGCTCCCGGCCGTAGCGGGTGTAGACGTGCTGGATCACCTCCTCCCGCCGGTCGGACTCGATGTCCACGTCGATGTCCGGCGGGCCGTCCCGCTCCGGGGCGAGGAACCGCTCGAAGAGCAGCCGGTGCCGGACGGCGTCCACGTTGGTGATCCGCAGCGCGTAGCAGACCGCCGAGTTGGCCGCCGATCCCCGACCCTGGCAGTAGATGTCCTGCTGGCGGCAGAACGTGACGATGTCGTAGACCACCAGGAAGTAGCCGGGGAAGCCCAGCTCCTCGATCATGTTCAGCTCGTGGTCGAGCTGCGCGTACGCCGCCGGGTGCGCCTGCGGTGGCCCGTAGCGCTCGTGTGCCCCGTCGGCGGTCAGCTTGCGTAGCCAGCTCATCTCGGTGTGCCCCGGCGGCACCGGGTACGCCGGTAGCTGCGGCGCGACGAGCTGGAGGTCGAAGGCCAGCTCGGCGCCGAACTCGGCGGCCCGGGCCACCGCGCCCGGGTACGCGGCGAACCGGGCGGCCATCTCCGCGCCGCTGCGCAGGTGGGCGGTGGCCGCCGCGGGCAACCAGCCGTCGATCTCGTCCAGGCTGCGCCGGGCCCGCACCGCGGCGACCGTGGTGGCCAGCCGCCGCCGGCCGGGGCTGGCGTAGTGCACGTTGTTGCTGGCCACCGTCGGCAGCCCGGCCGCCGCCGCCAGGTCGGCGAGCGCGTCGTTGCGGTCGGCGTCGACCGGATGACCGTGGTCGGTCAGCTCCACCGCCACCGTCTCCGCGCCGAAGAGCGCGGTCAGCCGGTCCAGCTCGCGGGCCGCCGCGTCCACCCCCTCGGTGAGCAGCGCACCCGGCACGTGCCCCTTGCGACAGCCGGTCAGCACCAGCACGTGATCCTTCAGCTCGGCGGCGACCTCCTCCAGCTCCCCGTAGACCGGGCGGCCCTTCTCCCCGCCGCGCAGGTGGGCGCGGGCGATGGTGGTGGCCAGCCGGGCGTACCCCTCGTGGCCGTGCGCCAGCACCAGCAGGTGCGCGCCGTGCGGGTCCGGTTCGCCGTTCTGCGGTCCGGGCAGCCCGAGGGACAGCTCCGCGCCGAAAATGGTCGGCAGGCCCAGCGTGCGGGCCGCCTCGGCGAACCGGACCACCCCGTAGAAGCCGTCGTGGTCGGTGACGGCGAGCGCGGTGAGCCCCAGCCGGGCCGCCTCCTCGGCCAGCTCCTCCGGATGGCTGGCGCCGTCGAGGAAACTGAAGTTGGTGTGCGCGTGCAGCTCCGCGTAGGGGACCACGCCGTCGGGACGGACCAGCTCCGGCGGCTGGTACCGCTCGCGGTGGCGGCTCCAGGCCGGGGAGTCTCCCCCGTCGGCATCCACGGCGAGCGGGTCCACCACGTGCAGGTGCCGCTCGGCGCGCGGTCTCCCGCCGCCGGCCCGGCCGGAGAGCACGCTCTCCAACTCCGACCAGGGCATCTTCGGGTTGTGAAAGCTCATCCACCCGCTCCGACCGCGCTGGTCCGCCCGGCACTGGTCGGCAGAGGGGTGCGGGCCGACCGGAGGGTGGTGGCGCGACCGGCCAGCCGCATGGTGGTGGACGGCCGCGTCGACGAACACGACGGCGGTCGCCCGGCCGGCGGCGAGAGGTGCGATGAGCGTGATGACTCAGAGGCATAAATATGCCTGTGAGTCATCACGCTCATCAGGACATCCGCCTCCCGGCCGATGCCGCGCCCCGCTCGGTCGGTGCCGCACCCGCCAACACCAGATTCGCCGACGCCTGACATGTCCCCACCGGACTCAGTCATAGATGGCCTCCACCAGCCACTGTCCGGACTCCACGGCGAGCAGCAGAGCCGCACCGTCGGCGAGACTGACCTGGAACCGGGCCCGGCGGCGGGCCTCGGCCGGCGCCCACCAGCGTTCGTCCACCGGCCACGGTCCGGCCCAACCCACGATCTCCGCCGGCTGGCCGGTGCCGACCACCAACCGGGCGGGGGCGGCGCTCACCGCCAACCGCGCGCTGATCACCACCGGCTCGCCGGCGGCGTCGTGCACGGTCGCGGCGAGCGGGCTGGGCAGCACCACGGCGGGCGCGGGCGGCGGCAGTCGGCCCGGCCATGGCGGGGTGCCGCCACCCCGACCGGTCGCCGGACCGGCACCCCCACCGCCAGCACCACCACCGGCACCACGGCCACCGCCCCCAGCACCACCGCCACGGCCACCGACGGCGCCACCGGCACCGGCGGCACTGGCACCGCCGCTAACGGCACCACCGGCGCTGTCGCCCGCGCCGGCGACGGCCGGTGGGCCGGGTCGGGCCGGGAGCCGCTCGTCACCCCACGGCACGAGTCGCACCTGGTCGGCCGGGGAACGCCCGCCACCGAGCACCGCCGTGACCACCGCTTCCGGGCCGAGGATGCCCTGTACGCGGCTCAATGCCCGGTGCGCCCGCTCACGCTCCTCGCCGGTTTCCCCCCAGAGGCCGGCCTGCAGACCGGCCTGGGCGATCACACCGTCCGGGATCAGGCGCAGTCGGATGATGCCGGACGTCGGGCGGGCCGGGCGGGCACCGGCGCGACCGTTGCTGCCGGAGAGCCAGCCGTCGAGTTGCCAGCGCACCCGATCGGCGATGGCGGCGGCGGTGAGCAGACCGTCGTGCCGCCACACCCGGTGCAGCTCCTGCCCGTGCTCGGTGACCGCCTCGATGCCGAGCCGGGTACAGGCCAGCCCGTGCCCGGCGAGCCGGTCGTGCAACTGCTCGGCCAGGGCACGAGCGGCGAACGCCGCCGCGTCGACCCGGTCGATCGGCTCGTCGTACCCGGCGGTCACCGTCAGGTCGGCCGGCGGCTGCCGGACGGCGAGCGGGCGGTGGTCCCGGCCGGCGGCCAGCCGGTGGGCCAGCGCGCCGTCGAACCCGAAACGGGCCAGCACGTCGCCGGCCGGCAGCGCGGCGAAGTCACCGAGGGTCCGCACCCCCAGCCGGCGCAGCAGGTCGGCCAGCGCGGACCGGCCGAGCGCCTCGACCGGCAGCCCGGCCAGGAACTCCGGCGTCCCACCCGGCGCCACCACCCGGCCGGCACGGGCGGCCAGCCCTGCGGCGAACACCCCGTCGGCGATGCCCACCTGGCTCTCCACCAGACACGACTGGGCGACGTGTTCGATGAGCCGTTCGGCCGCCGCCTCCTCACCGCCGAGGTAGCGACTCGGGCCCCGGGCGGCAACCGCACAGGCGCCCGGCCGGACCACCTCGACGCCGGCCACCAGTTCCTCCAGCGCGGCGACCACCGGCTCGAACGCCCGGGCGTCCCGGCCGGGGTCGTAGTCCACGACGGTGAGCTGCGGGCAACGACCCTGCGCCTCCCGCTTGCGCAGCCCTCGGCGTACGCCCTCGGCGCGGGCCCGCTCGGAGCAGGCGACCACCCGGTTGGCGTGCAGTACGGCGACCGGGCCGGTGGCGGGTATCCCGTCGACGATCTCGGCGGCGAGCACCGGCCAGTCCGGGCACCACAGCAGCAGGGTCCGGGTCGGCGAGCCGGTCACCCCGACCCGACCAGGGCGAGCGGCCGGGACGGTCGGCCCACGGTCGACCGCACCGCCCGGGGAATGACACGGGTGAGTTCGGCGTCGGGGAGCCAGACCTTGATCTCCTTGGGGCGGGCGGCTGCTCCCCGTCCGCGCGCCGACACGGTGACCTCGCGGCGACGCAGCCGCCCCCGACCCTGACCGAGCCCTTCCCAGACCCCGCGGACCACCTGCAGCGTCACGTCCGCGCCGTCCCACCGGCCGTACGGGACGAGCACGCTGCCGCGTTGCCGGGCCCGGGCGGCCAGCCGGGTGGCGACCGAGGCGGAGACCGCGGCCGGTACGGCGGTGACCACCACGTCCACCCCGTCGATCAGCGCGGCGACCACGGTGGCCCATTCGGGGCCCGGATTCGGCACCAGGGCGAGCCGGTCCAGGGAGATGCCCAGCTCGGCCGCCGCGCCCGCGCCGAACGTCGGCACTCCGACCACGGCACACCACGAGCCGGCCCGGGACGCCTCGGCCAGCAGGGCGAGCACCAGCGAGGTGCCCCCACTGCGGCGGGGCTGACCGGCGGCGACCGCGATCGTGCTGCCCCGGCGTAGGCCCCGGTTGGGCAACAGGCCGGTCAGCTCGGGCGCCACCGGTAGCACGCGGTGACCGCCGACCGGATCGGGCGCGCTCGCCGGGCGTACCAGATCGGCCAGCGCGGCGGAACCGACCACCATGCGGCCCGCCATGGGACCAACCCCCCGTCGTTGCTGTGGACAGATCAGGCCGCACCGTGACGCCGGCCGCCCGGCTTCCCTTCCAGGCGGCCGGCGTCACGGCGGTCTCACGCCGCGAGGCCGTCCAGGGCTGGCTGGTGTGCCACGCCGAGCGCGGTCTCCACCACCGTGACGAACTGTTCGGCGGCGCGGAGCAGATCGTCGGCCTCCCGGGCGCTGACCACCCGGGGGATGCCGGCCTCGGCGGCGGCTCGCTTGCTGGCTCCGGCGGCGAAGAAGCGGGCCCACTCGTCGAGCTCGGGGGCGACGGCGCAGAGCAGGACCCAGACGCTGGTGATCCGGTTGCGCCGGCTCGGTGCGGGACGGGCCCGGGCGGCGAGCAGGGCGGCGGCCGCGCGCAGCGCGGCCAGGTGGGCGGCCGCGTAACGCAGGCCGTCGGGTCGGGTCTGGCCGGCCTCGACCAGCCCACGACGGGCCAGGGTGAGGAGCTGGGCAGGGGTGCGGTGCGGCAGCACGTGCGCCGGCACCGTCGGTGCCTGAGCCGGGTTGGTCGGCATGGACTGTCTCCTCCACATGGCCGGGGCATCGGCCGGGGCGATGGTGCCGCCGACGAGACGCCGAGGTCGGGTGGTGCGGAGGAAGACGCACCGGGGGTGGCCGGCCGGGTGTGGATGCTTCCCCACACCACACCCGGCCGGCGTACCGGCGGGTTCGTCGCCCGCCGCCCGGGGGTCGTGGGCGGCGGGCGACGCTCCTGCCTGACGGGACCGGGCTCGCGACTGCCCGGAAACCCAGGTGCGGCCCGCGGAGCCGCACCGGCCGGAACTGGCGCCGCGAAACACCGCGCTCCGGCTGGTTGGAACGAGCGTTCGAGGCAATCGAACACTCGTTCTAACTACTGCTGACAGTACACCTCCCCTCCGACGAAAATGCAACGTGTGACGCGCCGGTCGTGCGCCGGAGCACGGTGGGGAGGGTCAGGCGACGGCCGGATAGCGGGGCAGGTCGAGGTCAGTGGCCAGGGATCGGGTGCCGCGCACCAACAGGGCCTGGACCTGCCGGTTACGCAGCAGCCGGTTGCGCGCCCAGAGTCCGCCGGCGGTGGCCGGTGCGAGGAAGGGGCCGGGACTGGCGCCGCGCTGCCAGCGCATCGCATAGTCACGCAACCGTCGCTCGTACGCGGCAAGGGCGACCCGATGGTCGCCACCGGCGGCGGCCAGTTCGCCGGCGAGGACGTACCCGCCGACGACGCCGGTGCCGACCCCCATCCCACCGAGGGTGACCCCCCACGCCGCGTCACCGAGCAGCACGGTGCGACCGGTGTGCCAGTGCGGTACGCGCACCTTGCTGATCGAGTCGAAGTACAGCTCCGGTGCGTCCCGCAGACCCGCCAGCAGGTGCGGCACGTGCCATCCGAGCCCGTCGAACGCGGTCCCGATGATCTTCTTCTGCTGGTCGAGGTCGTACCAGTCACCTCCCGGGTCGGGCGCGGTGAAGACGACGAAGACGCCGGCCCGGGCCGGATCACGCTGGTCGGCGGCGACGCTGGCCATCCGCCCCGGGACGTTGTACTGCTGCGCGACGGCTCCCACGCCCAGGTCATTGGGCATGTCCCAGCCGGCCAACTGGTAGCCGAGGTGCCGCACGTACTCCGAATCCGGGCCGAAGGCCAGCCGTCGTACGCCCGAGCGCAGCCCGTCGGCGCCGACCACCAGGTCGACGACGCGGGCGCCGGCGCGGTCGAGTTCGACGTGCACCCCGTCGGCGGTCTCGGTGAGCGCGGTGATCCGGTCACCGAAGAGGTACTCGGCCCGGTCGGCGCTGTGCCGATGCAGGATGCCGGACAGGTCCCGGCGATAGACCTCCAGTTCACCCCCGGCGAACTCGGCGGGCAGCCGGAAGATCTCCCGGCCGCGCTCATCCACGCAGCTCATGGCGCCACCGTGGGTCTGTACGGCACGCAGGTCGTCGAGAACACCCATCGCGGAGAGCACCCGCAGGTGGGTGGGGCCGCGAAAGTCGACCGCGAAGCCGCTGGTGCGCAGCGCGGGGGCCAACTCCACCACGGTGACCTCGGCGCCGTAGCGGGTCAACCACCAGGCAAGCGCCGGCCCGGCGACGCCCGCGCCGGAGACGAGGACGCGCAGACCGCGCAGTGGAAGGGGATGCGACATGGGTTCCTCCGGATCAAAACTGTGTCCCACGGATACAGATTACTCTAGACACAGTTTCGACGATCAGGACAGCCCAGCCGACGGAGAAGTTCGATGGAACCGGTGGACGCCGCTAGCCCGCCCCCGCGCCAACACCTCGTCGACCTGCTCTGGAGGCCACCGAACACCCCTCGGCGCGGACCCCGACCCACACTCACCCTGGACGCCATCGCCCGGGCTGGCATCGTGATCGCCGATGCCGACGGGCTCGGGGCGGTGACCATGCAGCGGGTCGCCGAATCGCTGGGTGTGACCAAGATGGCGCTCTACCGGTACGTGCCGGGCAAGACCGAACTCGTCGCCCTCATGATCGAGACAGGGATCGGGGAACCACCCGCGCTACCGACCGACCTTCCCTGGCGCGATCGGCTGGACGCCTGGGCACGGCAGATGTACGACCGGTTCCGCCGGCACCCGTGGGCGGTGGCCGCCACCGTCGGCGTACGGGTGATGGGCCCCAACGAGCTGGGCTGGATGGAACGTGCCGTCGCCGCGCTGGAGGGCACCCGCCTGCACGGCGGCGAGAAACTCGACGTGGTGGTACTCCTGGTCGGGCACGTCCGCAACCTCGCCCAGCAGGTGGCGGCCATCGACACCGACACCCCCGAGCGAGCCATGGAACCAGGGCTGTCCGCCCTGCTGCGGGGGCATGAGCGGCGGTTCCCGGCACTGCTCGCGGCCGTGGCCTCTTCCGCCGCCCAGGACGGCCAGGACCAGGCGCTCGACTTCGGACTGTCCCGGATCCTCGACGGCGTGCAGATGCTGGTCACCGACCGGGCCGCCTCCTGACCGCCCGAACCGCTCGGCCGGCCGCGACCCGCGAGGGAGGGGTACCCACGACGGCGTGGCCGGCTGAACCGATCACCGACGGACCGGGGAGAATGACGGGATGCAGCCACACCCGAACGTACGGGCGGTGCAGGACGCGCTGGACGGCGCCGGCGCACTCGACGACGCCGGTCAGCCCAGCACGGTCCGCCTCCTGCCCGACGCGGTGCACACCGCGGCAGCCGCCGCCGAGGCGCTCGGCGTCGAGGTGGGCCAGATCGCCAACTCGCTGATCTTCGACGCGGACGACGCGCCACTGCTCGTGCTCACCTCCGGCGCGCACCGGGTGGACACCGCCGGGCTGGCCGCGTCCATCGGCGTCACCCGGCTGCGCCGGGCCACCCCGGAGTTCGTCCGCGCGCACACCGGGCAGCCGATCGGCGGGGTCGCCCCGCTCGGGCACCCACGGACGCTGCGCACCCTGGTGGACACGGCGCTGGCGGCGTACCCGCAGATCTGGGCCGCGGGCGGCGTACCGCAGGCGGTCTTCCCGACCACCTACGCCGAACTGCTGCGCGTCACCGCCGGCACCCCGGCCGAGGTGGCGTGAGTACGACTCCGGAGCTGGTCACCCTGCACGTGTGGCGGACCCCGCGCGGCGCGCTGCCCCGGGCGCTGACCCGGATGGCGGTGGATCCACGCCGGCTGCGCGCCCTGCCGGGCGTCCGGTTCGGCAAACTGCTGGGCACCGGGACGGGCACCGGCTTCGGTCCGGGTGACGCCGACCTCACCAGGTGGGCGGCGCTGACCGTCTGGGACTCCCCCGCGGCGGCGGCCGGCTTCGACGACTCGCCGGTCGGGCGTGCCTGGGCGCGCATCGCCCGGGCGCAGGTCCGGGTCGACCTGCGTCCGCTGAGCAGCCGGGGCGAGTGGTCCGGCCAGCGGCCGTTCGGCGAACCGCCGGGCGGTCGGGTGACCGGGCCGGTGCTGGCGTTGACGCGGGCCCGGCTGCGGGCACGTCGGGCGGCCACCTTCTGGCGGGCGATCCCGCCGGTGGCCGCGGCCCTGCGCGACGCGCCGGGGCTGCTCGCCCGGTTCGGCGTCGGTGAGGCCCCGCTGGGTTGGCAGGGCACGGTCAGCGTGTGGCGCGACCCGACGGACCTGGTGGCGTTCGCGTACCGTCACCCGGAGCATCGGGCGGCGATCATGCGAACTCCCACCGCGGGCTGGTACGCCGAGGAGCTGTTCGCCCGGTTCGAGGTACGCGACGTCCTCGGCGACCGGACGGTCCTCGGGTGGGCCGCCGACGGCGACCAGGCGACAGTGAAGGATGGGCGGGCATGAGGTTGGTGCGCTGGACGCCGGACGATCTCGTCCGACGACTGGACGATGTGGTGGCCGTCTACGGCGAGGCGATGGGGTACCGCACCGACCTGCTGGAGGCCCGGCGCGGCTACATCGCCACCCACGTCCGCCGGCCCGGGTTCCGGGCCGTGGCCAGCCTGACCAGCGAGGGCCATCTCGCCGGCTTCGGGTACGGCTATCTGGGCAGTCCCGGCCAGTGGTGGCACGACCAGGTGCACCGGGCGCTGGACGGCCCGACCCGCAAGCGCTGGCTCACCCACTGCTTCGAGGTGGTCGAGCTGCACGTCCGCCCGCCCGCGCAGGGGCACGGCCTGGGCGCCGGCCAGTTGCGGGCGCTGCTCACGATGGCCGAGGGCGACACCACACTGCTGTCCACCCCGGAGGCCGAGGAGCAGACCTCGCGGGCCTGGCGACTGTACCGGCGCTTCGGCTTCGTCGACGTGCTGCGCGACTTCCACTTCCCGGGTGACGAGCGGCCGTTCGGCGTCCTCGGTCGGGACCTGCCGCTCGATCCCCCGGCGTCATGACCCGGCGGATCTCCTGGACGCTGCTCGGCGTCCTGGTGCTCGCCCAGATCTGCTACCCGCTCACCACCGGCGCCACCCGGCCCGGGCTGACCGTGGCCACCGTCGTGCTCGGCTGGCTGCTCTCGGTCGGTCACGCGCTGCTCAGTCGGGGGCCCCGGGTGGCGGCGGCGTTGGTCGCGGTGGCCACCGGCGGTGGGTTCGCGATCGAGGCGATCGGAGTGGCCACCGGGGTGCCGTTCGGCAGCTACGACTACTCGGGCGAGTTGGGTCCCAAGCTCGCCGGGGTGCCGCTGATCATTCCGTTGGCGTGGACCTGGATGGCCTGGCCGGCCTGGCTGGCCGCGGTCCGCCTGACCGGCGGCGACCGCGCCCCGACCGGCGGTGGCCGGGGGCCGGCCGCCGGACTCTGGGTACGGCGGATCGTGCTGGCCACGGTGGGACTGGCGGCCTGGGACCTCTTCCTCGACCCGCAGATGGTCGCCGAGGGCTACTGGGTGTGGCGCGACGCCACCCCCGCGTTGCCCGGCCTGACCGGCATCCCGGTCAGCAACTACCTGGGCTGGCTGCTCTTCGCGGTGCTGCTGATGAGCGCGCTGCGTCCGCTGGCCGGCCCGACCGCCGAGCGCACCGACGCCGGGGACCACCCGATGGTCGCGCTCTACCTGTGGACGTACTTCTCCAGCATCCTGGCCCACGCCGTCTTCCTGGACCTGCCCGCCTCGGCGCTCTGGGGCGCCGCCGGCATGGCGGTCACCGCCGTGCCGCTGACGGTGACGCTGCTGCGCGCCCGCCGGGCCGGCGAGATCCGCCAGGAGGACCACCGGCCGGACCGTACCGGCGTCGACGCCACCCGATGACCATCCTGGCCGTCCTGCTGGTCGCCGTCGCCGCGTTGACCGCGCACACCTGGGTCAACGCCACCCGCTGGCTGCGCCGGCCTACCGACGCGCCGGACGAGGTCGGCGAGCCGGTGGCCGTGCTGCTGCCGCTGCGCGACGAGGCCACCCGGGTCACGCCGTGCCTGCGCGCGCTGCTCGCCCAGCGCGGCGTACCCGGGCTGCGCATCGTGGTCCTCGACGACGGCTCCACCGACGGCACCGCCGACGTGGTGCGCGCGGTGGCCGGCGACGATCCCCGGGTCACCGTGCTCACCGGGATCGCCCCGCCGCCGGACTGGCTGGGCAAGCCGCACGCCTGCTGGCAGCTCGCCACCCGGGCCGACCCGGAGGCCACCGCGCTGGTCTTCGTCGACGCCGACGTGGTGCTCGCCCCGCACGCCGTGGCGGCGGCCGTCACCGAGTTGCGCGCCGCCCGCGTGACGTTGCTGTCGCCGTACCCCCGGATCGTGGTGGCGACGGCGGCCGACCGGCTGGTCCAGCCGCTGTTGCAGTGGCTCTGGCTGACCTTCCTGCCGCTGCGGGCGATGGAGCGCTCGCCGCGGCCGTCGCTGGCCGCGGCGGGCGGGCAGTTCCTGGTGGTGGACCGGGCCGGCTACACCGCCGCCGGCGGGCACGCCGCGGTCGCCGACAAGATCCTGGAGGACGTCGAGCTGGCTCGGGCGGTCAAGCGGGCCGGCGGGCGGATCGCCCTGGCCGACGGCTCGCGGCTGGCCAGCTGCCGGATGTACGAGGACTGGCCGCAACTGCGCGACGGGTACTCGAAGTCGCTGTGGGCGTCGTTCGGGCATCCGGGCGCGGCGGCGGCCGTGGTGGCGGCGCTGCTGCTGCTCTACACCGCCCCGCCGCTGGTCGCGCTGACAGGTCTGGCGGTCGGGGCACCGTCGGTGGCCGCCGTCGCGCTCATCGCCTACCTGCTGGGCGTGGCCGGGCGGGCGCTCACCGCCCGCGCGACCGGGGGCCGGTGGTGGCCCGACGCGCTGGCACACCCCGTGTCGGTCGTGGTCCTCGGCTGGTTGACCCTGCGGTCGTACCATCTGCGGAAGCGACACCGCCTCACCTGGCGGGGCCGCCCGGTCACCTAGGGAGGGCACGGCATGGCGCGGATCGTGGTCGTCGGCGCCGGGGTGGGTGGCCTCGCCACCGCCGCCCGGCTGGCCGCCACCGGACACCAGGTGACCGTCTTCGAGGCCGCCGACACGGTCGGCGGCAAGCTCGGCCGGTACGCGCACGACACCCCGGCCGGCACGTTCGGATTCGACACCGGGCCGAGCCTGCTCACCCTGCCCGAGGTGTTCCACGACCTGTTCGAGGCGACCGGGGCGAAGCTCGACGAGTACCTGGACCTGGTCCCGCTGGACCCGATCGTCCGGCACGTCTTCGCAGGTGGCGGCCCGATCCTGGACTCGTGCGCCGACCCGGCGGAGTTCGCCGCGCGGATCGGCGCCGCTCTCGGTGACCGGGCGGCGGCCGACTGGCAGCGGTTGTGGCGTCGGGCCGCACGGGTGTGGGAGGCGTCCTCGCGGGACATCCTGCGCCGCACCGTCGACTCTCCCCGCGACCTGGCCTCGCTGGCCTGGCGGCTGGGCGACCTGGCCGCCATCGCGCCGGGACGCACCCTGCGCGGCCTGGGCCGCCGGCACCTGTCCGACCCGCGGCTGCGGATGCTGCTGGACCGGTACGCCACCTACACCGGCGCGGACCCACGCCGGGCGCCGGCGGCGCTGGTCGCGGTCCCCTACGCCGAGTTGGCCTTCGGCGGCTGGTACCTGCGCGGCGGGCTGGGCACCCTGGCCGACGCGCTGTTGACCCGCTGCCTGGACCTGGGCGTGGTCGTGCAGACCGACACCCGGGTCACCCGGATCGACGCCACCGGCGGCCAGGTGCACGGGGTACGCCTCGCCGGCGTCGCCGCGCCGGTGCCCGCCGACGTGGTGGTGGCCAACGTGGACGCGCTCACCGTCTACCGTGACCTGCTGCCGCACCCGCGCCGACTGGCCGCGCTGACCGACCGCAGCCTCGCCGGTTTCGTGCTGCTGCTCGGCGTCTCCGGCAGCACCGGGCTGGCGCACCACAACGTCTTCTTCCCGCGTGACTACGACGCCGAGTTCGACGCGGTCTTCGGCGACCCGGGTCGGGGCGTACCGGCCCGACCGGCGGCCGACCCGACGGTGTTCGTCACCGTGGCCGACGATCCGATGGTCCGCCCGGCGGGGCACGAGGCGTGGTTCGTGCTGGTCAACGCCGCCCGGCAGGGCACGGCGGCGGGCGCGGTCGACTGGCGACGCCCCGGACTGGCCGACGCGTACGCCGACCGGATCCTGGCGGTGCTGGCCGAGCGCGGCGTGGACGTACGGGACCGGCTGCTGTTCCGCGAGGTCCGCACCCCGGCCGACCTGGACACCGCGACCGGGGCGCCGGGCGGCGCGATCTACGGCACCGCCGGCGGTCTGCTCCGGCCGGCCAACCGGGGCCCGGCGCACGGGCTGTGGCTGGTGGGCGGCTCCAGCCACCCCGGCGGCGGCCTGCCGATGGTGACCCTCTCCGCGCAGATCGTCGCCGACGAGATCGGTCCCGCCTGGTAGGTGGTCGGGTCGGTCAGCCGGCGGGGTCGTTCAGCCGGGCCGGTCGGTCAGCCGGCGTCGAGGAGCGCGCGGCGGACGGTGGAGAGCAGCTGCCCCAGCCCGAAGCCGGCGAGCAGCACCCAGACCGCGGTCGCCATGGTGATGGTGCCGGCGGCCAGGTCCGGCTCGATCAGGCCGGCCAGTCCGGCGACCACCAGACCCGCCAGCGCGACCGAGACCCGGGTGGGTCGCTCGCCGACGGTCACCGCGCCGATGTCGCGCATCCCGGCGGAGACCGCGCGGGCCCGCACGTACTCGTGCAGCCAGGACAGCGCACCGCCCGCGACGACCAGCGCACCCGGCGCGCCGACCAGCCAGAACGCCAGCAGCCAGGCCACCTCGCCGAGCCGGTCGGCCAGCGAGTCGTAGACGTAGCCGAGCCGGGTGGTGCGGCCGGTGGCGACCGCCACGGCACCGTCCACGCTGTCGGCCACGGCGGCGAGCAGCACGAACAGCGCGCCGAGGAACGGGCCGTCGCCCGGCCGGGTCGCCAGCAACGGTACGCAGAAACAGAGCAGCACCCCGACCACGGTCACCGGGGTGGGGCCGACCCGCAGCCGGCCCAGCACGTACCCGACGTGGTAGGCGAACCGCAGCCAGGCGCGCACCACCGGCGCGGCGACCCGCGGGTCGAACCCGCCGTGCAACCGCGCCCACGCCGTGGCGTACTGGTCCCAGTTCAGCTGTGTGCCCACCTGAGGATCAACCGTCGTGCCGGGCATCAGGTGTCGCCGACTCCGCGTTCACACCCGCGCGCCGGCCTTGAGGTTCTGCCAGACCTCCCGGGTGGCGGTGGACCGGTTGAGGGTGATGAAGTGGATTCCCGGTACGCCCTCGTCCAGCAACCGGCGGCACATCTCACTGGCCTGCTCGATGCCGAGCCGGCGCACCGCCTCCGGGTCGTCGGCCACCCGCTCGAAGCGCGCCGCCAGCGCGGGCGGGAAGGGCGCTCCGGAGAGCTGCACGGACCGCTCGATGGTGCCGATCTGGGTCACCGGCATCACCCCGGCCAGGATCGGGGTGGCACAGCCGGCGGCGGCCACCCGGTCGCGCAGGCGCAGGTACTCGTCGGCGTCGAAGAACATCTGGGTGATCGCGAACTCGGCGCCGGCCCGGCACTTGCGGACGAACTGCGCGGTGTCGCTGGCCACGTCGGGCGAGCGGGGGTGCTTGTACGGGAAGGCCGCCACCCCGACACTGAAGTCGCCGGAGTCACGGACCAGGCGGACCAGGTCCTCGGCGTAGTCGACGCCCTCGGGATGCCGGACCCACTCGCCGCCCGGGTTGCCGGGCGGGTCGCCACGGACGGCCAGCACGTTGCGCACCCCCACCCCGGCGAGCCGACCGATGACGTGCCGCAGCTCGGCCACGGAGTGGTTGACGGCGGTCAGGTGGGCCATCGGCAGCAGGGTGGTGTCGGTGGCGATCCGCTCGGTCACCGCCACGGTGGTGTCCCGGGTCGAGCCGCCCGCGCCGTAGGTGATCGACACGAACGACGGACGCAGCGACTCCAACTCGCGGATCGCCTGCCAGAGCAGCCGCTCCCCCGCCTCGGTCTTGGGCGGGAAGAACTCGAACGAGAACGTCGGCTGATGGTCACGGATGAGCGCCCCGATCGCCGGCTGCGGATTGGGGAGTACCGAGGGAAGACCGAGCGCCACGACCCGACTCTAGCGGGCGGCGCCACCGTGACCCAGGAGCTTCCCACCGTCGTGGACGAGTTGTCCGGTCCCGGCCCTCGGCGCGACCGGGCGCGGAAGTCGTCGTACCCCGGGGGTAGGAACGGGGGGCGCGGAAGGGGCGGTGGGGGCGGCCCGGTTTCCGGCGTGGGGGTCACGCAGCCGAGGTGCGCCCGGCCCGTCGCGCGGGCGGGGCGGCACCGCGTCGACCCGCCCGGAGGACCGATGATCCCGTCCGCACCGCCGTACCGCACCCAACTCGGGCCGCTGCTGGTCCGGCGCCGGCTGGCCCGGGGGTGGAGCCAACGGCGGACCGCCGCCGAGTTGTGCGCCGCGGCGGGCGTCGCCACGTTGAGCCGCCACGAGGTGTCCCGGTGGGAGCGGCAGCGACGCGTACCCGGTGCGTTCTGGCTCGGCTGGCTCGCCGTCGTGCTGGACGTACCGGCGGAGGTCCTCACCGAGGCGGCCGCGCGCACCCGGCGGACCGGACCGCCCGCGGCGGCCGGGCCGGGCCGGCGCGGGGTGACGGCCACGCGGCCGGCCGGGCGGGCAGGTGGCGGCCGGGCCGGCGGAACTACGCGTGGCGGTGGGGCGCGGGAAGTGGCGAAGCGCTAGCGTCGTGGCGTGACCCATGCTGCTCCCGTGTCCCCCGTCGACCGTGCCGGCCTGCGGCAGCGGGTCGACGAGGCGCTCACCGAGTTCCTGGCCGGCCAGCGGGCCCGGTTGATCCGGGTCGATCAGGCCCTCGTACCGGTGGCGGAGGCGATCGAGGCGTTCGTGCTCGGTGGCGGCAAGCGCCTCCGTCCGGCGTTCGCCTACTGGGGCTTCCGGGGCGCCGGCGGGGTGGACGGCGACGAGGTGCTCACCGCGCTCGCGGCGCTGGAGTTCGTCCAGGCCAGCGCCCTCATCCACGACGACCTGATGGACCGTTCCGACACCCGGCGCGGCGAGCCGGCGGTGCACCGGCGGTTCGCCAGTCGGCACCGGTCGGCCGGCTGGGGCGGCGACGCGGACGGGTTCGGCGACGCCGCCGCGATCCTGCTCGGCGACCTCTGCCTGGTGTGGTCCGACGAGCTGCTGCACTCCGCCGGCCTGGACCTGCGGGCGCTGGCCCGGGCCCGGCCGGTCTTCGACGAGATGCGCACCGAGGTCACCGTCGGGCAGTACCTCGACGTGCTCACCCAGGCCACCGGGGACACCTCGCTGGAACGGGCCGGCAAGGTGGCCCGGTACAAGTCGGCGAAGTACACCGTCGAACGTCCGCTGCTGCTCGGCGCCGCGCTGGCCGACGCGAGCGAGGAGGTCCGGACGACCTACTCGGCGTACGGGTTGCCGTTGGGCGAGGCGTTCCAGCTCCGTGACGACGTGCTGGGGGTCTTCGGTGACCCGGCGCAGACCGGCAAACCGGCCGGTGACGACCTGCGCGAGGGTAAGCGCACCTATCTGGTGGCGGCGGCCGTGGAGACGACCGACGACGCGGGTCGGGAGCTGCTGCTCGGTCAGCTCGGCAACCCGGACCTGGACGAACAGGGGGTGGCCCGCCTGCGCGAGCTGATCGACGCGAGCGGAGCCCTGACCCGCACCGAACAGCGCATCGTGACGCTCACCGACACCGCCCTGGCCGCCCTGGCGGCCGTAGACCTGGACACGGAAGCCCGCCAGGCCCTGGTCGACCTCGCCATAGCGGCAACCCGCCGCTCCGACTAACCCGCCCCCACCCGCCCCCACCCTCCCTCCCTCCCTGCCCCGGCCCCCACCCGCGTCGATCTTGCACTTTCGGTGGCGACATTTAGGGCAGAGCAGCCCATCACGGCAACACAAAGTGCAAGATCGGCGCAACGTGGGCCTGCGGGCTTTCCACACCACGCGGGTCGGTTAGAAGCCCAGGGCTTGGGCTCGGCGTTTGACCTCGCGGGCCTGGTCGCCGGAGAGGGCGGCGGCGGGCGTGTTGCCGGGCAGCGTGTCGTCCCGCTCGTAGAGCCAGCGCAGGGCCGCCTCGTCGTCGTAGCCGTTGTCGGCCAGCAGGGTGAGCACACCGGGCAGGTGCTTGAGAACTGTCGCGTTGGCCACCAGGTCCCCGGGGATCCGGCGGACGCCGTCGCGGCGGACCGCCAGCAGCTCCCGGTCGCGGATCATCTGGTGGACCTTGCTGATCGACACGTCGAGCCGCTCGGCGACGTCGGGCAGGGTGAGCCAGCCGGACGGGTCGGTGGGGCCGGCGAGCTCGGGGTCGGGTACGGATTCGGTCACCCGATCACCCTGCCACGCCGTCGCCGGCGGGAGCCATCGGCACCCCACACGGACCGCCGGTGAGCAGCGGATCAGGGCCGCCGCCGGGATGGCGGCCACGACGGGACGGACCGGGTACGTCTTCGGGCTGTAGCATCCTGTTCAACTCCCACCCCCTGGACACATAGACTCCCTGCCGATGGACACACAGGTCGCCGACACGTTGCTGGGCTCGCTGATCGACGGGCGCTACCGCATTCGCGGTCGCGTGGCCCGTGGTGGCATGGCGACCGTGTACACCGCCACCGACGAACGCCTCGAGCGCACCGTCGCAGTCAAGATCATTCACCCGACCCAGGCGCCCGAGGCGCGGGCCCGGGTCGCCAACTTCGTGGCCCGGTTCACCGACGAGGCCAAGACCATCGCCCGGCTGACCCACCCGAACGTGGTCGCGGTCTACGACCAGGGCACCCACGCCGGCCTGCCGTACCTGGTGATGGAGTACGTGCGCGGCCGTACGCTCCGCGACGTGCTGGCCGAGCGACGCCGGCTCAACCCGGACGAGGCGCTGGCCATCACCGAGCAGATGCTCGCCGCGATCGCCGCCGCGCACCGCGCCGGTCTCGTGCACCGCGACGTCAAGCCGGAGAACGTGCTGGTCGCCGAGGCGCCGACCGGCGGTGTCGCCAACCTGGTGGACAGCGTCGTCAAGGTGGCCGACTTCGGGCTCGCCCGCGCGGTCGAGGCCAGCGCCGACGACGAGCAGGGCACCCAGCTCATGGCCACCGTGGCGTACGTCGCCCCGGAGTTGGTCACCGAGGGTCGGGCCGATCCGCGTACCGACGTCTACTCCGCCGGCATCGTGCTGTTCGAGATGCTGACCGGGCGGGTGCCGTACGACGGGGACCGTCCCGTGGACGTCGCCTGGCAGCACGTCGACCGGGACGTACCGGCGCCCTCGACGCTGGTGCCCGGCCTGCCGCCGGCCCTCGACGCGCTGGTGCAGCGCGCCACCCGGCGGGACCCGTCCGCCCGGCCCGCCGACGCCGGCGCGCTGCTGGCCGAGGTCCAGGTCGCCCGGGACCAGTTGGGCAACGTCAACAGCAGCAGCACCGCCGTACTGCGCCGGATCACCGACGAGCCGCCGGCCTCCCAGCCGACCATGATGGTCGCCGCGATCCGCCCGGTGGAACGTCCGACCTGGGCGCGGCTGCCCGAGGGCGGCAGCCAGAGCCCGGGCCGCCGGCGGGCCGCACCGGAGCCCGCCGAGGGTCTGGCCGCGCGGTTCGCCGAGCTGCGTACCCGGATCCTGGGCAGTTCCCAGGGCCGCCTGGCCTTCGCGTCCGTGGTCGTGGCGCTGGGCCTGGTGGCCGCGCTGGCCGGCTGGTGGTTCGGCGTCGGCCGCTACACGTCCGCGCCGCAACTCGTCAGCCTGAACAAGGCCGAGGCGCAGGCCCAGGCCGAGCGCGCCGGCCTGACCCTGGCGTACGGGGAGCCACGCTTCGACGAGAAGGTGCCGAAGGACAGCGTGCTGGGGCAGAGCCCGGCCTCGTCGAGCAAGATCGTCAAGGGCGGCACGATCACCCTGACCCTCTCGCTGGGCCCGGAGCGCTTCCCGGTGCCGGACGTCATCGGCAAGGAGTACGAGCTGGCCGAGGCCGATCTGGTCAACGCCCAACTGGTGGTCGCCAAGGGCGCCACCCGCTATGACGACACCCTGCCGGCCGGCGTCGTGCTGGACAGCAACCCGAAGGTGGGCGCCGAGGTCAAGCCGGGTACGAAGATCACGCTCATCCTGAGCCGCGGCCGGGCGCCGGTGACGGTGCCGAACCTGGTGGGCAAGAGCCTGACCGAGGCGCGCACCAAACTGGGCGAGCTCGGCCTGAAGCCGGTGGAGAGTTTCAAGGACTCCGACAAGCCCAAGGACGAGATCCTCGGCCAGAGCCCGGCCGACGGCGCGGGCGTGGAGAAGGGCACCGAGGTCAAGCTGGAGATCAGCAAGGGTCCGCCGCTGGTCGTGGTGCCCCGGGTGATCGACCTGCCCTGTCAGCAGGCCAAGCAGGTGCTGGAGAGCCAGGGCTACCCGGTGACGGTCGTACTCAACCCGAACGCCACGGTCCGCATCCAGGCCCCGGGCGAGAACTCGCAGGTGCCCCCGGGCACCCCGGTCACCCTCACGTGCTTCTGATGACGGCGAGCACCGCGCGGCCGGTGGGCGCGCACACGCCGACCTCCGGTGGGCTGGCCAAGGCCGCCCTGCCGTACCTCGACGCGACCGGAGCCGCCGCCGTGCAGGTGTACGTCTCCAACTCGCGGGGCTGGGCGCTGCCGCCAGGTGACCCGGCGCAGGACACGCTGTTCCGCGAGGGTTGTGCCGAGCGGGGCATTCCGGCGTTCATCCACGCCTCGCTGCTGGTCAACCTGGGCTCGCCCACCCCGGCCACGGTCGAGAAGTCGGCGCTGACGCTGGCGCACGCGCTGCGCCGGGGCGTGGCGATCGGCGCGCGGGCGGTGGTGTTCCACGCCGGCAGCTCGGTCGACGAGGGGTACGCCGAGGAGGCGCTGCGGCAGGTCCGCCGGGAGTTGCTGCCGCTGCTCGACTGGACGGCCGAGGCCGGCGGACCGATGCTGCTGGTCGAGCCGAGCGCCGGTGGCGGCCGGTCGCTCGCCTCGCGGGTGGAGCACCTCGGTCCGTACCTGGACGCGGTGGACCGGCACCCGATGCTCGGGGTCTGCTTCGACACCTGCCACGCGTGGGCTGCCGGGCACGATCTGGCCGCCGAGGGCGGCATGACGGCGACCCTCGACACGCTTGTCGCCACCGTGGGGGCCGAGCGGCTGCGGCTGGTGCACGCCAACGATTCCAAGGATCTGCGCGGTTCCACCCGGGACCGGCACGAGAACATCGGCAAGGGCACCATCGGTGAGCCGGCCTTCGCGGAGCTGATGGCCCACCCGGCGACCGCCGGAGTCCCCGTGGTGGTGGAGACCCCCACCGAGAAGCACATCGGCCACCGGGCCGACATCGAGACCCTGACCCGCCTCAACCCCCTGGCGTGATCAAGAGGTTCGCGTCATCCGGAACGCGGATTTTGACGCGAACCTCTTGATCAACGCGGGAGGGTCGGTCAGGCGGACAGGACCTCGGTGAGGACGGCGACGGCGCGGGTGACCGCGTCGTCGTCGAGGCCCAGATGGGTGACCAGGCGGGCGGTACGGGGGCCGAGCACCGAGATCAGTACGCCCTCCTCGCGCGCGGCGGCGGCCAGGGCGCGGGCGTCCAACGCGTGCTTGGTCAGGTCCAGCGGAACGAGGTTCGTACGGACCGTGGTGGCCAGCACCCCGAAGGGCGCGACCGCCTCGGCGAGCCGGGCGGCCCGCGCGTGGTCCTCGGCCAGCCGGTCGACGTGGTGCGCGAGCGCGTACCGGCCGGCGGCGGCGAGGATGCCGGCCTGCCGCATCCCGCCCCCCATCCGCTTGCGGATCATCCGGGCCCGCTCGATCTTCTCCGCGCTGCCCACCACCAGCGAGCCGACCGGCGCGCCGAGCCCCTTGGAGAGGCAGACGGACAGCGTGTCGAAGAGGCGGCCGTACTCGGTCAGCGACACCCCGTCGGCGACGTGCGCGTGCCAGATCCGGGCGCCGTCGCAGTGCAGCGCCACCCCCGCGTCGTCGGCGACACCCCGCAGCTCCCGCAGTGTGGCCAGCGGGATCACGCCGCCGCCACCCCGGTTGTGGGTCTGCTCGACGGCGATCGCGCGGGTGGGCACGGCGAAGTAGCCGTCCGGACGGATCATCCGGGCGACCACCTCCGGGTCGATGTCCGCGCCGACCGCCGGCCAGGTCCGCGAAGAGATTCCGCCGTACGCGGCGGCGGCGCCGATCTCGTACGTGACGACGTGGGCGTCCGCGTCGCACAGCAGTTCCTCGCCGGGCGGCACGAGCAGTTGCAGGGCGATCTGGTTGGCCATCGACCCGCTCGGGGCGAACAGCGCCGCCTCGTGGCCGAACAACGCGGCGACCTCGGCCTCCAGCGCGTTGACGGTGGGATCCTCGCCGTAGACGTCGTCACCGACCTCGGCGGCGGCCATCGCCTCACGCATCCCGAGGGTCGGCCGGGTCACGGTGTCGGAACGCAGGTCAACAAGCTCAGCCACAGTCATCCTTTCGACGGCCGGTCGCGGGTCTCGCGTACCTGGCCACGATCATTCTCGCCCGGCGAGGGCTTGCCTCAGCCGCGGAACTGGCCTCCGGCTGCCGACTGCGGGGCTCGCAAGCTCACTCCTCGCGTCAGCCCCGGAATTGGCCTTCGGCTGCCGACTGCGGGGCTCGCAAGCTCACTCCTCGCGTCAGCCCCGGAGCATCTCCGCCACGAGGAAGGCCAGCTCCAGCGACTGCTGGGTGTTCAGCCGCGGGTCGCAGGCGGTCTCGTACCGGTCGGGCAGGTCGAGGTCCTCGATGCCCTGGGCGCCGCCGAGGCATTCGGTGACGTCCTCACCGGTCAACTCGACGTGGATGCCACCGGGGTGGGTGTCCAGGCCCCGGTGCACCTCGAAGTAGCCGAGCACCTCGTCGACGATGCGGTCGAAGTGCCGGGTCTTGTAGCCGTTGGACGACTCGTGGGTGTTGCCGTGCATCGGGTCGCACTGCCAGACCACCTTGGCGCCGGAGGCGGTGACCTTGGACACGATCGGCGGCAGGGCGTCGCGGACCCGGTGGTTACCCATCCGGCTGATCAGCGTGAGCCGGCCGGGGACATTGTCCGGGTTGAGCTTCTCGCACAGCTCGATCGCCTCGTCCGGGGAGGTCGTCGGGCCGAGCTTGACGCCGATCGGGTTGGCGATCCGGGAGATGAAGTCGATGTGCGCGCCGGTGATCTGCCGGGTGCGCTCGCCGACCCAGAGGAAGTGCCCGGACAGCCCGTACGCCCGGCGGTCGGAGACCCGGGTGAGCGCCCGGTCGTACTCCAGGGCCAGGGCCTCGTGGGAGCAGTAGAGGGTGACGGTCCGCAGCGCCTCGTCGTCGGTCATTCCGCAGGCCCGGATGAAGGCCAACGCACGGTCGATCTCCCGGGCGATCGCCTCGTAGCGCTCCCCGGCCGGGGAGGTCCGCACGAAGCCCTTGTTCCAGTCGTGCACGGCGTGCAGGTCGGCGAGCCCGCCGGCGAGGTACGCCCGCAGCATGTTCATCGCGGCGGCCGAGTTCGCGTACGCCCGGATCATGCGCTGCGGGTCGGCGACCCGGGCGGCGGGATCCGCCTCCAGCGAGTTGATCATGTCGCCGCGGTACGCGGGCAGCCCGCGCGCGTCGGTGGGCAGAGAGCGGGGCTTGGTGTACTGGCCGGCGACCCGGGCGACCTTGACCACCGGAAGCGACGCGCCGTAGGTGAGCACGATCGCCATCTGCAACAGGGTGCGGGCGTTGGCCAGCAGGTGGCTCTCGGTGTTGTCGGCGAAGGTCTCGGCGCAGTCACCGCCCTGGAGCAGGAACGCCTTGCCCTCGCAGACCAGCGCCAGCTTCTGCCGGAGCTGGTCCACCTCGTAGGGCGCGACGACCGACGGCACGGTGTCGAGCACCTTGCAGACCTCGGCGACGGCGGCCGGGTCGGACCAGGGTGGGACCTGCTCGCGCGGCAACTCCCGCCAGCGGTCCAGGCCGAGGGCGGCGTCCTCGGCGGAGTCGATGGTCGGACGGCTGGTCTGCAGGCCCGGGCTACCCACCGCGGGATGGCTCAGCTGGTGCCACTCATGGCGCATGAGAGAAAGCGTACGGCGACCGTGCGTGTGACCGGGCAGCGAGGGGGACGGTTCCGGCAAGTGGGAGATCGATCCCACCGGTGGCGGTCAGGACGCGGGTGAGGGGCTGGTGGCCGGCTTGCCGCCCGGCGCCTCATCGGCGATGCACCAGTCGCCGCCGTCGCGGGTGACGGTGAACACCAGCGGGCGGGTGACCTTGCTCTTGCCGGCGGTGACCGAGACCGAGACGCTGACCTCCTGGCCGCGCTGACCGGCTCGGACGTCGGTGATGGTCGCCTGGGGCACCTGGAAGTGGTCGGCGAAGTCCCCGTTGGGACCCGTGGCCGCGGCGTCGAACCCCTCGTGCAACAGCGCGCAGAGCTGACTACGGCCGGCGGCGACGTCCTTGGCGGTCATCGCGTCGAGGTACGCCTGCACGCGCTCGCGGGACCGTGCGGCGGCCTCCTCGGCGGGCGCCCGCTGGGGCGTGGCGGTCTGCTCCTCGGCGTCGTCGCCGTCGGCCCCGCAGCCGGCGAGAGCGGCCGGGAGCAGCACGAACGCGGCGGCGGTCGCCGTCAGCCGGCGTTGGATCGGGCGCATGACCACCTCCGTCGTACGAGAAATCGAGACCTGCCGAGCCGCGAGTCTGCCACATTCGACCCGACCCGCCCAAGGCCGGCGGCCCGGCCGACGCGTGGCGTCGACCGGGCCGCTGTGGCACGGGCGGGAAGGGGCGGTGCGGGCCCCTTCCCGCCGTGTGGGTGGTGCGTCGGCCCTCGGCTCAGCCGAGGCCGCCCTTGATGGCGCCGATGAGCTCGCCGTTGCTGGTGTCACCGGAGAGCTCCCAGAAGAACGCGCCACCGAGGCCCTGGTTCTTCGCGTACGTCATCTTGCCGTTGATGGTCGACGGGGTGTCGTAGCTCCACCAGTTGCTGCCGCACTTGGCGTACGCGGTGCCGGCGATCGTGCCGGTGGCCGGGCAGGTGTTCTTGAGGACCTTGTAGTCCTCGATGCCCGCCTCGTAGGTGCCCGGCGCGGCACCGGTGGCGCTGCCGCCCGGCGCGGCCTGCGTGACGCCCGTCCAGCCCCGGCCGTAGAAGCCGATGCCGAGCAGCAGCTTGCTGGCCGGGATGCCCTTGCTCTTGAGCTTCTGGATCGCCGCGTCCGAGTTGAAGCCCGGCTGCGGGATACCGGTGTACGACGTCAGCGGCGAGTGCGGGGCCGTGGGGCCCTGCGCGTTGAACGCGCCGAAGTAGTCGTACGTCATCGGCATGAGCCAGTTGAGGTTGCCGATCGCGCCGGCGTAGTCGGTGGCGTCGATCTTGCCGCCGTTGCTGCCGTCCGCCGTGATGGCGGCGGTGACCAGGGCGTTGGAACCGAACTTCGACCGCAGCGCGCCGATCACGTTCTTGAACGCGTTCGGGCCGCTGCTGTCACAGCTCAGACCGCAGGCGTTCGGGTACTCCCAGTCGACGTCGATGCCGTCGAAGACGTCCGCCCAGCGCGGGTCCTCGACCAGGTTGTAGCAGCTGTCGGCGAACGCGGCCGGGTTCTGGGCGGCCTGGGTGAAGCCGCCGGACCAGGTCCAGCCGCCGAACGACCAGATCACCTTGAGATGCGGGTTGAGCTGCTTGAGCTTGCGCAGCTGGTTGAAGCTGCCGCGCAGCGGCTGGTCCCAGGTGTCGGCGACGCCGTCCACGCTCTCCGCCGCCGTGTACGCCTTCTCGTAGTCGGCGTAGCTGTCGCCGATGGTGCAGCGACCGCCGGTGGTGTTGCCGAAGGCGTACAGGATGTGGGTCAGCTTGGCGGCCGAGCCGCTGGTCTGGATGTTCTTGACGTGGTAGTTGCGCCCGTAGACGCCCCACTCGGCGAAGTAGCCGACGACCTTCTTCCCGCCCGTGTTCGGTGGCGGGGTGGTGGTCGGGGGCGCGGTGGTGGGCGGCGCCGTGGTGGGCGGCGCGGTGGTCGGGGGCGCCGTGGTGGGCGGCGCGGTCGTGGTCGGCGGGGTCGTCGGGGTGCCACCGCCGCAGGGCGCGCCGTTGACGGTGCAGTTCAACGGCGCCTTGTACGCGCCGGTGCCGTTGTAGCCCCAGCTGAACGAGGCGCCGGGGGCGAGCCCACCGGCCCAGCTCTTCTTCACCGCGACGTAGTGGTTGCCGCTGCTGGTGACGTCGGCGTCCCACGCGCTGCTGATGGTGGTGCCCGACGGCAGGTCGAACTCGATGCGCCAGGTGGCGACCGTGGCGCTGGTGCCGTTGGTCACGGTCACCTTCGTCTCGTGACCGGTCCCCCAGTCCTGCGCCTTGGCGAACGTGGTGGTGACCGTGCCGGCGCCGAACGCGGTCGTCATCGGCACCGCCGCGACGGTCACGGCGACCACGGCGCCGGCCCAGAGGGCCCGGCGGAGCGATCTTTTCATGAGGCGTCTCCCGTACTGTTAGGAAACTTTCCAAAAGAGATGGTGAGACCGTACTCACACCGTCATCACTCCGTCAAGATGTCCATGTTTCGATTTCTCCTGGCAGTGGAACGCCCGGCCCAAGCGGCCCCGTATCTGGCGCGTAGCCTCAGGCCATGACCGTCTTCGACATCCCGATCGGCGCCCTCAACGGCGGCCCCGCGGACCTCGCCCGCTACCGCGGCAAGGCGCTGCTGGTCGTCAACGTCGCCTCCCGCTGCGGCCTCACCCCGCAGTACGCCGGCCTGCAGAGCCTCGCCGACAGCTACGCCGAGCGCGGCCTCGTCGTACTGGGCGTGCCGTGCAACCAGTTCGCCGGGCAGGAGCCGGGCAGCGCCGCCGAGATCAGCGACTTCTGCCAGGTCAACTACGGGGTGACCTTCCCGCTGACCGAGAAGGTCGACGTCAACGGACCCGACCGGCACCCGCTCTACGCTGCGCTGGTGGACACCCCGGACGCCGACGGGCACACCGGGGACATCCGCTGGAACTTCGAGAAGTTCCTGGTGGCCCCGGACGGCACGGTCGCCGGCCGCTTCGCCCCGACGGTCCAGCCCGACGACCTCCGCACCCCCATCGAAAAGCTCCTCCCCGCCTGACCCGCCGGCCCCCACCCCCTTCGGCTTGGTGATCAAGAGGTTGGCGTCAGGAATCGGCCGATCGGTGACGCCAACCTCTTGATCACCGGGGCCGGGCCGGGGCGGGGCCGCCGGGCGGGGGCCTGGGCACGGTCCGGGCGGGGGCCTGGGCACGGTCCGGGCGGGGGCCTGGGCACGGTCCGGGCGGGGGCCTGGGCACGGTCCGGGCAGGGTGGGGTCACCGGAGGGTGGTAGGTGGGCGGGAGGCGGTCGGGGGGCGGCGGTCCGCAGTACGTTGGCGCTAACCGGGGATAACTCCGCGCATCGGTCGGAATGCGTCGTGGGTGGACGGAGTTGGGAAACAGCATGACAACTGTGGGACTGATCGGCAGTGGCAACATCGGCAGCACGGTTGCCCGGCTGGCGGTGGACGCCGGCTACGACGTGGTGCTGAGCAACTCGCGCGGGCCGGAGACGCTCACTGAACTGGTCGACGAGTTGGGCGAGCGGGCCAGTGCCGCCACGGCGCAGGACGCGGCGCGGGTCGGTGACTTGGTGGTGGTCACGGTGCCGCTCAAGGCGTACCGGGCGGTGCCCGTCGAGCCGCTGGCCGGCAAGGTCGTCATCGACACCAACAACTACTACCCGGAACGTGACGGGAACTTCCCCGAGCTGGACTCGGGCGAGACCACCAGCAGCGAACTCCTGCAGCGGCACCTGCCGGAGTCGCGGGTGGTCAAGGTCTTCAACAACATCTACTTCAAGGGTCTGGCCGCGCTCGCCCGGCCGTCCGGCGCCGCCGACCGTAGCGCTCTGGCCGTCGCGGGCGACGACGCGGCCGCGAAGGCCGAGGTCACGGCCTTCCTCGACCGGATCGGGTACGACGCGGTCGACGTCGGCCCGCTCGCCGAGGGCTGGCGCTACCAGCCGGACACCCCGGCGTACGGCACGCTCTACTCCGCCACCCCGACCGACTGGGATCACCCGGCGCCGGGCGACGCCGAGAAGCTGCGCACCGCCCTGGCCGCCGCCACCCGCTGAGGAGCCCCGCCCTCCGGCGACCGCCTACCGGGTGGTCGTCCGGAGGGCGGCGGCCAGTTCGTCGTCGTAACTGGCGATCGGCTGGCCGGCGGCGTCGTACGCCACCAGCCGACCCTGCGCCATGCTGGCCGACCGGAACGAGAACGTCCGGGTGCCGGGGTAGGCCGCCAGCAGGGGGATGCTCCGGGGTGCGCCACCCGGGGCCGAGTAGTACTCCAGTCGGGCCACCCGGGTGGCCACCACGCCGTTGACCCGTACCTTCGTCTTCTCCGCCCGGCTGCCGAACGTGACCGGCGCGTCGGTGGCGTAGGCGGCGCACTCGGCCGGGCCCCGGCAGACGAAGAAGTACCGCGGGTTGGCCACGTCGCCGAGGGCGTACGCCTTGAACGTCGGGTCCGCCCCGGCGGGCAGCGGCTGCACGGCGAAGAAGGCGAGGGCCACGGCGGCCGTGACGCCCACCCGCAGCCAGGCCCGCCGCGCGGCCGGGCGACGACCGCCCCGAGCGGCGGCGACCGCGACACCGCCGAAGCCGGCCAGGCACAGCAGACACGTCCCGACGGTGCGGGCGTTCTCGAAGAGGAACTGCACGCCCGGCCGCGTCGACACCGGCCCGAGGACCGCCCCGAGCGAGACGACCATGGCGCCGAGCAGCGCCGCGCCGGCCACCCGCTGGGTGATTCCGGACGCGCCGACCAGCAACATCGCGGCGAGCACCGGCCACACCTGGTGGTGGGTCCAGGACACCGGTGACGCGGCCACCGTGGCGCAACCGACGAGCACGGCCGCGTGGCCGGGCCGACCCCGTGCGGCCAACTGCCGAGCGCGCAGCAGCGCCACGCCGCAGATCACCGCGACCAGAGCGGCCCAGAGCACGGGCAGGGCCGCCTCGTCGACCCCGACGCGCAACAGCATCCCGTGCACCGACTGGTTGCCCAGCGAGGCCAGGTTGCCGATGCGGGAGGTCTGCCGGACGGCCTCGGTCCAGTAGATCCAGCTCTCGGCGGGCAGTACGAGCGCCGCCAGCCCGGCGCAGGCCACGAAGGTCGCCGCGGCACGTCCGGCGTCGCGGTAGCGCCCGGTGGCGAGGAAGTAGACGACGAACAGCAGCGGGGTCAGCTTGATCGCCGCCGCCACCCCGACGAGCACACCCCGCAGCCGGGGCGGGACGACACCCGTGCCGTCGAGCAGCGCCAGCAGCACGATGAAGATGCTGACCTGCCCGAACCGCAGGTTGCTCTGCACCGGAGCCGAGAGCATCAGGACCGTGGCGGCGAGCGCGACGAGCAGCGGGCGGCGGGACCGGTCGGCGCTGAGCGCGACACCGACCGTCCCGGCGACGGCGACGACCGCCGCGCACGTCGCGACCAGCCAGATCCCCTGGAGTACGCCCTCACCGACGAGGGTGATCGGCCCCAGCAGCAGAGCGGCGAACGGCGGATAGGTGAACGGCCCGCCGTTCGCGGCGCGATACTCGTACAGCGGTCGGCCGGCGTGCAGATCGGACAGTGCGCCGTAGTAGATGTGCAGGTCGGAGAGCCGATCGTCGCGGGTCAACACGAGCACACAGGACACCGTCGCGACGACGACGAACGCCGCCCAGACCAGCGTCACCCGTCGATCCCGCATCGCCCGAGGATAAGGGAGTACGACCGCCGGCTATGCCCCGTCAGCCGTTGGCCTCGAAGTCCAGCGCCGTCGAGGATGGCGCCCGGCTGTCGGACACGGGCGCTACTTCTGAAACAGCACCGACACGACGTCCGCCACGATTCCGAAAGCCCAGTCCAACTGCGGACAGTCGTGCTGGCCCCGACACTCCAGACAGCCGCCCGCCTGCCAGGGTCGATCAAGCGCCCTGGACCAGTGGGCGTCGAGGACCCGCTCCGCTGTGAAGAGTTCGGTTGCCCTGGACACCGGCTCGTCGATCGCCATCGTCCGCACCTTTCCCAAGGTCACGAGGGGGCACACCCTGGAGGGCGGAGACCATACGTCGCGCCCTCCAGGGTGGATGGATCGGGAACCTCGGGGTGCTGAAGTCCAGAAGCATCCGACCGCTGTCTCACTGTATCCACTGTCTCACTGTAGTCAGTTTCTCACTGTGTTCAGTTGAGTCGCTTCGTCACTTGTCCTGCCCCGGTCCCGGCTGGAAGCATGATCTGCGCTGAAGTCCAGGAGAGCCGATCATGCCTACCAGACCACCGCACTACCTCCGCGTCGCCGACGACATCGCGTGCAGAATCAACTCCGGCGAGTACCCGCCCGGCCATCAACTGCCCTCGGTCTCGGAGATCGGCGAGATCTACAAGGTGGCGCGATCGACCGCCTACCGGGCCGTACGCGAACTGCACCAACGAAACCTGGTCTACGGCCAACAAGGGCAGGGCGTGTTCGTCGCCGAATCGGAGTAGCCCGCGGCGAAGCTCGACCGCTTCTGCCGTCGGAAGAACGGGGACCGCGCCGCAGACCCTCGTCCGTAGCATCGGCGGATGGGAGTGACGAGCACACCGGCGTACGACGCGCACGCGGACTGGTACGAGGGTTTCATCTCGGGCGGCGGTGACTATCTCCGGCGGGTGCACAGGACCGTGGCGGACCTGCTCGGCCCGGGTGACGGGCCCTGCCTCGATGTCTGCTGCGGCACCGGCGCGCACGCGTCCGTGCCCGCCGCCCTGGGTTGGACGCCCTTGGGTGTGGACCTGTCCGGTGGGCAGTTGCGGCACACGCGCGACAGGTTGCCGGCGGCCCGGGGCGACGCAACCGCACTGCCGATCGCCGACGCGTCGCTGCCGGCGGCGATGTGCGTCCTGGCCAGCACCGATCTGCCCGATTACTCGCTCGTGCTGCGCGAGGTCGCACGTGTGCTACGGCCGGGCGGGCGGTTCGTGCACGTAGGCGTGCACCCCTGCTTCGTGGGCGCGTTCGCCGACTGGGGTAGGCACCCGACCGTCGTGATAGACGAGCGCTACGCGAATCGGGCCCACAGCTTCGACAGTTGGAACACCAGCGGCGTCCGGGCGCGGGTCGGGGCGTGGCACGTTCCGCTCGCCGATCTCCTCAACGCGACCCTGTCCGCCGGCCTCCGAACGGTTCGCTTCGCGGAGGCGGGTCCCGGCGGCGTACCGGACCTGTTCGGCTTCCTGGCGGTGCGCTAGCAGCACCCGCCTCGCCCCCGCTGCAAGATCGCGCTCGATCCTGGATCCGGTGGCACCCTCCCGACGCCTGGGCCACTACATCCTCGCCAACCGTTGCGTGAGGGCGAGTGGCTGTTCGTCAACCCGCACTGCCTCGCTGCCCCTTCTTCGCGATCTTGCATTTCCTGTTGCGACATAAGTGGGCATTGGCGCGCATTTCGGCGACCGAAACTGCAAGATCGGCGCGGTGAGTCGTTCCGAGGGTGACGAACCCGGGGTGTCGACAGCTCGCCGCACCCCCGGCACGGCCCGCACCCGGCACGGGCAGCCGGCACAGGCAGCAGCGGCCAACGCGGCGGGGAGAAACATCGCGTGTACAACTTGCGCCAGAGTCTCACGCACGGGACTCTGTCGGTGGGTTGCCGCCCGCTCACCGAACGTGCCTCGGAGGCGACATGCACACGCTCCGTACCGCGTCCCGCCGGCTGCTGGCCGGTGCCGGCGCGCTCCTGCTCGGCACCTCCCTCGCTACCGCGATCCCGGCGACGGCCGGCGCGGCCAGCGTCGGCTACGTCCGACTCGCCCACCTCTCCCCGGACACCCCGGCGGTGGACGTCTATCTCGCCGCCCCCGACGCCGCCACGCCGAGGGTCTTTCCCGGCGTCGGCTACGGCGTCGTGTCCGACTATCTCCAGTTGCCCCCGGGCCGGTACGCGGTGGCGATGCGCGAGGCCGGCACGCCCGCCAGCGAACCGCCGGTGCTCACCACCGAGGTCGCGGTGCGAAGTGGCGGCGCGTACACGGTGGCCGGTGTCGGCCGGCACGCCGACCTGGGGCTGCGGGTGCTCACCGACGACCTGAGCGCTCCCGCGCAGGGCCGGGCCAAGGTACGCGTCGTGCAGGCGTCGGTGCGTACGCCGGTCCTCGACGTGGCCGCCGCCGACGGCCCGACCATCGCCGACGGCGTGCAGTTCGCCACCACCACCGATTATCAGCAGGTGGAGCCGGGCTCCTGGAAGCTGCGGCTGACCGGCGCGGGCGGTCCGAGCACCGCCGCGGAGGTTCGGCTCACCGGCGGTGCCGTCTACTCGCTGCTGGTGCTCGACGGCAGGCAGGGCGGGCTCACCGCCGAGCTGCGTCAGGACGCCGAGGGCGGCACCGTCGTACCGGCCGGTGGCGTGGACACCGGCGCGGGTGGCATGACCGGGCGCGGGCTCGGGGCGTACCCCCTGGTGGCCGGCGCGGTGGCTGCGGCGGCCGTGGTGGCGAGCCTGCTGCTGTGGCGTCGGCGGCGGCGCACCACCTGGTGAGCATCGGGCCCGCGATCCGACGGCACCGCGAGCGTCGGGCGCCGCTGGCCGCGCTGGTCGCGGCCGGCGCGGCGGTCTGCCTGGCCGCCGGCAGCGGGGTCGGGCTCGCGACGACCGACCCGCCGCCGCCCGTCGCGGCCTGGCACCCCGGCTGCGCCGACGGCTGCGCGTCGGTGGGCGCGTCGCCGCGGGCATCAGGTCCACCCACCCGGGTACGGGTGCCCCGGATCGGCGTCGACTCGGCGCTCACCGTGCTGGGCCTGGACCGGACCGGCGCGCTCGTGCCGCCGGCCGACTTCGACACGGCCGGCTGGTACGGGGGTGGTCCCGCCCCCGGCGACACCGGTCCGGCCGTGCTCGCCGGACACCTGGACTCGCGGCGCGGTCCGGCGGTCTTCGCCCGGCTCGGCGAACTGCGCACCGGCGATCGGGTGCAGGTGTGGCGCGGTGGACAGTGGTTGTCGTTCCGGGTGACCGGGTCGCTGCGCACCCGCAAGGACCGGTTCCCGACGGCCACCGTCTACGGGCCGACACCCGGTCCGGAGCTGCGCCTGGTCACCTGCGGAGGCGACTTCGACCGGCGGCGCGGGCACTACCGGGACAACGTGGTGGTATTCGCGGTCCTCGACGCCCCCGGGCCGGTCCTCCCGACGTCCGCGGCGGGCTGAGGGTTTGATCGACTCGGGTTTCAGGAAATCGTGGCATCCGACGCAAGCGGACACCGCGGTTTCCATGAACCCGAGTGGATCAACACTCCGGCGGCGCGGCGGCGCGGGACGGTCAGAGGGGGCGGCGGCCGGCGAAGCCGCACTCGGCGCGGTGGTACCAGCGCACGTCGGAGTCGCCCTCCAGCCAGCACCAGAGCACGGCGCGGCCGTCGCGTTCACCCGGGAAGTCGAGCAGCACCGGCGCGATGCCCTTGACCTGGATCTCGTGCTGGTGCAGCTCGTCGACGACGGCGTGCAGCCGGGCCTCCAGCCCCTTGACCTCGGCCAGCCCGCCGAGCGCGCTGACCCCGTGGTCGGCCAGGTCGACGCGCAGCTCGGCCAGGTCGGCGCGGACACGGATCAGCTCGTCGACACGCGGCTGCAGGGTGGCCACCAGGTGCCGGGCCTGGGCGAGAGTGAACACGCCGCCAGTATGCGGCACCCGCCGCGCCGCGGGGGACCCGGTCAGTCGGCCTGGGCGGCCAGTTCGCGGGCGCGGTCCCGGGCCGCCTCCAGCGCGGCGAGCAGCGCCGCGCGGACGCCGTGCTTCTCCAGCTCGCGGACGGCGGAGATCGTGGTGCCGGCCGGCGAGGTGACCGCCTCGCGCAGCTTGACCGGGTGTTCGCCGGAGTCGCGCAGCATGACGGCGGAGCCGATGGCGGTCTGCACGATCAGCTCGTGCGCCACCTGGCGGGGCAACCCGAGCAGGATCCCGGCGTCGATCATGGCTTCCACCAGCAGGTAGAAGTAGGCCGGGCCGGAGCCGGAGAGCGCGGTGACCGCGTCCTGCTGCGACTCGGGCACCCGGATGGTCTGCCCGAGGGGCTTGAACATCTCCTCGGCCAGGCCCAGGTGCGCCCCGGTGGCGTACGTGCCGGCGGAGATGGCCGTCATCGCCTCGTCGACAAGCGCCGGGGTGTTGGTCATGACCCGGACCACCGGCGTTCCCTCGGGCAGTCGGCGGTTGAAGAAGCTGGTGGGGAGCCCGGCGCAGAGCGAGATGACCAGCTTGTCGGCGGGTACCTTCGGCCCGATCTCGTCCAGCAGCGCGGCGGCGTCCTGCGGCTTGACCGAGACGGCGAGTACGGCCGCCTCGTCGACGGCGGTCAGGTTGTCGACCACCCGCACCCCGTAGCGGTCGGTCAGCTCCTGAGCGCGGGCCGGTCGGCGGGCGGTGGCGAGCAGTCGCTCCACCGGCCATCCGGAGCGCAGCAGCCCGGAGAGCATCAGCTCGCCGATCTTGCCCGCGCCGATCACCGCGACCGTGTGCACCCCGGCTGACATCTGCGCCGTACCCCCTCGAGGTCTGGT
>NZ_JBYIRN010000040.1:0-45279 GCF_057708145.1 Micromonospora sp. bgisy143 | reverse complement strand
CCCCCCCCCCCCCCCCCCACCCCCCCCCCCACCCCCCCCCCCCCCCCCCCCCCCCCTCGCCCCCACCCTTCACCGGGTCGATCATGGAGTTGTGGTGGGGGACGAAGCGGTGAAGTGACCTTGTTCCGCGCACCAGGAGTCCATGATCGGCCCGACTCGGGGGCGGGTGCGGGTGGGCGGTGGGCCGGCGTTCCTGGTGGGGACGCCGGGCCACCGCCGGGGCGGGTGGCGCGGGGAGGACGCGGCTCGTCAGCCGACGGCGGCCAGGTCGGTGAGCCGGGCCAACGAGTCCTCCAGGTCAGCGCCGACCCGACGCAGTCCGAGGCGCAGCAGGGCCGCCTTGACCGGCCCGGCCGGCCAGCGCACGACGATGAGCCGCACGATCGTCCCGCCCTCCTCCTCGTCCTCGGTGAGCTGGACGTAGATTTCGGTGCGCGCCTCCGCACGAGCACCGGCACCCTTGGCCCGCTCCCGCCAGCCGATCAGTGTCGGCTCCTGATAGGCGATCACCTCGGCCTCATGCGCCGAACCGCGCCCCGCCTGGACCAGTTGTCGCCGCCCGAAGCCCTCTCCCGAGAGCACTTCGGCCGCGCGAACCCCCGCCAGCCAGGCCGGCAACTGCTCGGCCCGCTGCACGACGTCCCAGACCACTTCCACCGGCGCCACCACGTGCGCACTACGTTCCACGAGGATCATTTCCGTCTTGCCTCCAGTGAGGACATCCCACGATATCGGCACTCTATGCGCCAAATCGGACTTACCCGGACGGGTTCGGAAAAAGACACGCCGATCAACCATTGCGGATTACGTCAGCCCGGCCTATGGCGCATTCATCGACAGCGTCCTAGAGTCCCGAACACGTTTCACGTTCACCGGGAGGGCGCATGTCGACCGCACCGATGCCCGAGTTCCCCGCCGGCTTCCGCTGGGGCGTCTCCACCTCGGCCCACCAGATCGAGGGCGCCACCACGGCCGACGGACGAGGAGCGTCCATCTGGGACACCTTCGCCCGCGAACCGGGCCGGATCAGCGACGGCAGCAGCGGTGAGGTCGCCTGCGACCACTACCACCGGTCCGCCGAGGACGTGGCGCTGATGGCCGGGCTGGGCGTCGGGGCGTACCGGTTCTCCATCGCCTGGCCCCGCGTACAGCCGGACGGCTCCGGGCCGACAAACGCCGCCGGACTGGACTTCTACGACCGGCTGGTCGACGACCTGCTGGCCGCCGGCATCGACCCGGTGGCCACCCTGTACCACTGGGACCTGCCGCAACCCCTGGAGGACGCCGGCGGCTGGCTGCACCGCGACACCGCCGCCCGCTTCGCCGAGTACGCCGACCGGACCGCCGCCCGCCTCGGTGACCGCGTCCGGCTCTGGATCACCCTCAACGAGCCGTTCATCCACATGAGCCTCGGCTACGGCATGGGTGTGCACGCCCCCGGCCGGGCGCTGCTCTTCGACGCCTTCCCGGTCGCCCACCACCAACTGCTCGGCCATGGGCTCGCGGTCGCCGCGCTGCGCAGCCGGACCACCAGCCCGGTCGCGATCGCCAACAACTACTCGCCCGTGCGGGTGCTCGGCGACGGCGACGCCGACCGGGCCGCCGGGGCCGCCTACGAGGCGCTGCACAACCGACTCTTCACCGATCCGCTGCTCGGACGCGGCTACCCCGACCTGCCCGGCGCCGACCCCGCCGTCGTCCGCGCCGGCGACCTGGACACCATCGCCGCCCCCATCGACGTGCTGGGGGTCAACTACTACAACCCCACCGGAGTACGGGCAGCCGAGGCCGGCTCGCCCCTGCCGTTCGACCTGGTGCCCCTGGACGGCTACCCGCGCACCGCCTTCGACTGGCCGGTCGCCCCCGACGGGCTGCACGAGTTGCTCGGCTGGCTACGCGACACGTACGGCGACGCCCTGCCACCCATCGAGATCACCGAGGGCGGCTGCGCGTACGACGACGAGCCGGACGCGCACGGGCAGGTGGCGGACCCGGAGCGGATCGCGTACCTCGACGGGCACCTGCGGGCGGTCCGGGCCGCCATCGACGACGGGGTGGACGTACGCGGGTACTTCGTCTGGTCGCTGCTGGACAACTGGGAGTGGGCCGAGGGGTTCACCAAGCGCTTCGGTCTGGTGCACGTCGACTACGCCACCCAGCGTCGTACGCCGAAGTCGTCGTACACCTGGCTGCGGGACGTGATCGCGGGCCGCGCGCCGGGGTCGGCGCGGTGACCACCCTCGACCCGACGCCGGCGTCGCTGCCGGCGGCGCTCGCCGAGCCGACCGTGCCGGTCCGGCGCGGCTGGATCGGCCTGGTCTTCGCCGCCAACCTGGGCGTGTGGATGGCGTTCTTCACACCGATCCAGGTATTGCTGCCGCAGCAGATCGAACGGATCGCGCCGGGCGACAAGGAGACCATGCTGGCCGTGGTCACCGGCCTGGGCGCGCTGGCGGCGGTGCTGGCCAACCCCCTGGCCGGCGCGCTGTCCGACCGGACCTGCCTGCGGATCGCCGGCCGGGAGTTCGGCCGACGGCACGTCTGGACCGCCGGCGGCGCGGTGCTCGGCGCGGCGGCGCTGGTGCTGCTGGCCCAGCAGCGGACCATCCTCGGGGTCGCCGTCGGCTGGGTCGCCGCGCAGGTGTGCTTCAACGCGATGCTGGCCAGCCTCACCGCCGCCATCCCGGACCGGGTGCCGGTGACACAGCGCGGCGGCGTCTCGGGCTGGGTGGGCATCCCGCAGGCGCTCGGGCTGGTCCTCGGCGCGGTGCTGGTCACCGCCGTGGTCACCGGGAACGCCGCCGGCTACCTGGCCATCGCGGTGGCGATCCTGCTGCTGTCGCTGCCGTTCGCGCTGTTCACCCCCGACGACCCGCTGCCCCGCGCGCACCGCCCGGCACTGCGCGTGGGCGCGTTGCTGGCCTCGATGTGGATCAGCCCGCGCCGGCACCCCGACTTCGCCTGGGCGTGGATCACCCGGTTCCTGGTCCAGCTCGGCAACGCGCTGGGCACCCTGTACCTGCTGTACTTCCTCACCGACGGGGTCCGCTACCCCGATCCCGAGGGCGGCCTGCTGGTGCTGATCCTGCTCTACACGCTCGGCATGATGCTGACCGCCGTGATCGCCGGTCGGCTGTCCGACCGCTCCGGGCGGCGCAAGATCTACGTCATCGTCTCCGGCCTGATCATGGCGGTGGCGGCGCTGCTGCTCGCCGTCGCGCCGACCTGGCCGATGTCCATCGTCGCTGCGCTGCTGCTCGGCGCGGGTTACGGCGTCTACCTCTCGGTGGACGCCGCGCTGATCACCCAGGTACTGCCCCGGGCCACCGACCGGGCCAAGGACCTCGGCGTGATCAACATCGCGAACTCGGCACCGCAGGTGCTCGGCCCGGCGCTCTCCGCCCCGCTCGTGGTCCACCTGGGCGGCTACCCGACGCTGTACGCGGTCACCGCGGCGGTCACCGTGGTCGGCAGCGCCCTGGTCGTCAAGATCCGCTCGGTCGCCTAGGGCCGCCGGCAGTTGTCGCCCAGGGCCGCCGGCAGCTTTGGCGCACGCCCGGAGTCGGGGGGCCGTGGCCGAAAGCGGTCGCGCGCCGCCGTAGGCTGGGGGACGTGACGGTACGTGTGCGCTTCGCCCCCTCCCCGACCGGTATGTTCCACGTCGGCGGTGCCCGCTCGGCGCTGCAGAACTGGATCTACGCCAAGCAGCAGGGCGGGGTGTTCGTGCTGCGCATCGAGGACACGGACGCGGCGCGCAACAAGCCCGAATGGACCGAGGGCATCCTCTCCGCGCTGGACTGGATCGGCATCTCCCGGGGCAGCTACGAGGGACCGTACTTCCAGTCCGAGAACGCCGGTGAGCACCGGGCCGCCGCCACCCGGCTCTACGAGTCGGGGCGCGCCTACTACTGCGACTGCACCCGCGAGGACGTACAGGCCCGCACCGGCTCGCAGTACCAGGGCTACGACGGCTACCACCGCGACCGTGGCCTCGGCCCGGGGCCGGGGCACGCGCTGCGCTTCCGTACGCCGGACGAGGGCGTGACGGTCGTGGTCGACCTGATCCGCGGCGAGCCCACCTTCGAGAACAAGCTCATCGAGGACTTCGTCATCGCCCGCGGCGACGGCTCGCCGGTGTTCCTGCTGGCCAACGTCGTGGACGACATGACCATGGGCATCACCCACGTGATCCGGGCCGAGGAGCACCTGCCCAACACGCCCAAGCAGCAGCTCCTGTGGGACGCCCTCGGTGTCAAGCCGCCGGTCTGGGCGCACGTGCCGGTGGTCGTCAACGAGAAGCGGCAGAAGCTCTCCAAGCGCCGCGACAAGGTCGCCCTGGAGGCGTACCGCGACGAGGGCTACCTCGCGGGCGCGATGCGCAACTACCTCATGCTGCTCGGCTGGGCGCCCTCGGGCGACCGGGAGATCGTGCCCTGGTCGGTCATCGAGGACGAGTTCCGCCTCGACGAGGTCAACCCCTCCCCTGCCTTCTTCGACGAGAAGAAGCTGCGTGCCTTCAACGGCGAGTACATCCGCGCGTTGCCGGTGGCCGAGTTCGTCGAGGCCTGCCAGCCGTGGCTGACCGGTACCGGGACGATCGCACCGCCGCCGTGGCAGCCGGACGAGTTCGACGCAGACGCGTTCGCCGCCGTGGCGCCGCTGGCCCAGACCCGGATCGCGGTGCTCAGCGAGATCGTGCCGAACGTCGACTTCCTCTTCCTGGCCTCGCCGATGATCGACGAGGCGGCCTGGACCAAGACGATGAAGGACGGCTCGGGCGAGTTGCTGGACGCCGCCGTGACGGCCTTCGAGGCACTGGAGTCCTGGGACGCCGAGTCGCTGAAGTCGACGTTGGAGGCGGTCGGCGCCGAGCGCGGCCTCAAGCTCGGCAAGACGCAGGCACCGGTCCGGGTCGCGGTCACCGGCCGCACCGTGGGCCTACCCCTGTTCGAGTCGCTGGAGGTGCTGGGCCGCGAACGCACCCTCACCCGAATCCGCGCCGCCCGCCTCCGCCTCCCCTAACCCCGGCGCCGCGCCCCGTCCCCGTCCCCGTCACCCCGGTCGTCGCCCCGGTCGCCGCCCCGCCCCGCCCCGCCCCGCCCCGCCCGATCATGGGGTTGTGGTGCCGGGTTAGGCACCTTTGCAGAGGATTCGCCCCGACCACAAGCCCATGATCGACCGCCCGCGCTCCCCGCCGCGTCGATCTTGCACTTTCGGTTGTCGATATGAGTGGGATGTACGCCATGTCGCCACAGAAAGCGCAAGATCGGCGCCGGGATGCAGCGGCTATCGCCGAGCCACACCCCGCCTCCGCACACCGCCGCGCCGATCTTGCAGTTTCGGTTGTCGTTATAGGGCTTTATGCCCGTTACGTCGCCGCAGGAAGTGCAAGATCGGCGAGGGCGAGGTGGGGTGGGGGCCCGGGGGCGGGGGCGGTTAGCGGGGGCGGCGGCGGAGTAGGAGGGTTGCGGTCAGGCCGGTCAGTAGCACCAGGCCGCCCAGCGCCCAGGGCCACCAGGGGCCGTCGGAGTCGGATCGCTTCCCCGCTGCCGGTACGGCGGACACGGTGTCGGTCGACGGCGACACCGGCGCGGCGGACGCCGAAGGGCTGGGGCCAAGGGCTGCAGGAGTGCCGGACGAGCCGAGGGCCGAAGGGCTGGCGGACGGGTCGGCGGCCGTGCCGGTGGTGAGGGTGAACCGCACCTCACCCTTGATCGGGTGACCGTCGGACGACGGGAGCTGGTAGCCGACGACGTACAGCCCCGCCGCACCGGGCGTGAACGGCACGCGTACCCGGGTGCCGTCGAAGGTGGGCCGCCCGCCGGCGACCACATTGTCCGGTCCGGTTATTGTGATCTTCGTCGTAGCGGGGGGCGGCTTGGCCAGAAAACGGAGCTCGATCCGGGTGGGCGCGGTGGCCACCCGGGCGCCGTCGCGCGGATCGCTGCCGGTCAGCGAGTTGTGCGCGGCAGCGGGCGTCGCCGGGGCCAGTAACGACACACCGAACGCCACGCCGAGTACCACTGGCACGAGGCGTGCCATTCGTGTAACCCTGCCCCCCATGAACCCCTCCGTAAGGGTACGATCCGCCCGCTGATCAAACAGCTCCTCGTTAGTCGAGCAGAGATCGCAGATAGTTCCAAATACTGTTCCACAAGCTGCAATCCATCGACGTTCTGCGGAGTCTGTGAGAGTGGGACCGACCCGGTCGGTGCCGTCACCGGCCGACCGACCCGGACGTCACGGCGAAGCCATCCATCGAACGGGGCGAGGAGGCGGGATGGTCCGACAGATGAGGCGCTGGCTCGCCGTGCTGGCGGGCACGCTGGCTGCGGCACTGCTGGTGCTCGGCGTCGCCGGCCCGGCCGGGGCGGCACCCAAGCCTCCGCCCGCCGGTGTGGACGTCACGGGCGAAGGGCTCACCGAGCCGCTGCGGCTACGGTCCGAGACCCAGCCCGCGCACGTTCTCGCGGTCATCGACCAGGTCAACTTCTTCGGTCGGACCGGGATGCCGACCGGCCCCAAGGCGGCCGACCTCGGTCCTAAGTACACGGTCGTGGTGCTGGCCGGGGAGACCCCCAAGCAGATCTTCGACCTCTACCCCAAGGCGGCCGGCGGCCCGCGGGTCTACCGCCCGGCCAAGCAGCCGGACGGCCGCAAGACCAGCGCGGGCTGGTTCCTGGGCCGGCTCAGCATGTCCGAGACGCTGCGTACCGCCGGGGTGCCGCTGGAGCGGCAGTTCGACACGGTCAGCGGCGGCGTGGGCGGCGGCGAGCGGGTGCTGCCGGACGACACCATGGATCCGGTGCGGGACATCGACGAAGCGCTCGGCGAGTTGCAGCGGTTGCTGCTGCTCAACGTCGGGGTGATGCTGACCATCACGGTCGGCCTCGCCGGGATCGCCCTGCTGATCCGCCGCCGGACCCGCTGACGCGACCGCAGGAAAAGGCCGCCGGGACCCGCGGAGACGACCGGCGGAAGAGGCCGCCGGGACCCGCGGAGACGACCGGCGGAAGAGGCGGCCGGGACCCGCGGAGACGACCGGCGGAAGAGGCCGCCGGGACCCGCGGAGACGACCGGCGGAAGAGGCCGCCGGGACCCGCGGAGACGACCGGCGGAAGAGGCCGCCGGGACCCGCGGAGACGACCGGCGGAAGAGGCCGCCGGACCCGCCGACGCGACCGCCGGAAAGGTCACCGGGCCTGCGACGCGATCACCGGAGAAGGTCGCCGGACCGCTGACGCGATCACCGGAGAAGGTCGCCGGACCGCTGACGCGATCGTCGGGGGGCGGTCGCGCGGTTCAGCGGAGCACGACGCCTGCCCCCGTGGGGTCAGCACCAGCGGCGCGGCGGGCGCTCCCGTCGGGTGCCCCGCTGACGTGGCCGGACCGGGCCGTGCCGGTGGGCACCTGCCCATCCAGGAAGTTCACTGAGGCAACCAGCGGGGTCACCCGGCTCCGGCTCGCCCAGAGCCGCCGGCTCGCCGGCCCGCTGGCGTGGGATCTCCTCGTCCGGCCGCCCGGCGGGCGCCTCGGTCGGGTGCGCCGCCGCCGGACCGACCGGCCGCCGAGGCTTGCCGGTCGCCTGCGGGTCGTGGTGCCCCAGGCGGCAGGCCTCACCCTGGGCGCAGCCGTGCTCGGCCTCCCCGTGCGCCATCCCCGGTCTCCTCACGCTCGCACTCACGCGCAGGTGCTCCCCCCGTACGTGCCCTGTCACCGTACTGGCCGGGACCGACGGGGTGTGCACGGCGTACCCCGGGGTCAGCGCTTCGGGCGGCGCGGAAAGACGGTCTCCCAGACCGGGAAGGCGACCAGCCAGATCAGGATCACGATGGTCAGGCTGCGGATCCAGTTGCCCAGTTCACGGGTTCGTTCCGCGTCGTTCACCCAGAGGATGGCCGCGCCCAGCAGGCCGCACGCGACGGCCCAGCCGAGGAGTGCCTTGGCCCACTCCCGCCACTCGTGCCGGGCGCGGGCCCAGCCGTACCGGGGCGGTCGCACCGGCGGCGGGCCTCCGGCGAATCGGTGGGCGAAACGCTGGTCCGCCCACCGCACCATCGAGTGCCCGAAGGCCACCGAGAAGCCGAGGTAGGCAGCGGCGAGGCCGTGGGTGACGTCGGCGGTCGCGCCGCGCCGCAGGTCGAGCACCGACGCGGCGAGCAGTGCCAGATCGACAAGCGGTACGCAGACCAGCAGCACCGCGCCGAGCCGTGGCCGGCGCAGCGGATAGCGGGCCACCAGCCCGGCGGCGATCAGCACCCAGAACGCGATCTCACAACCGATGATCACCGCGACCAACATGGCGGCCTCCCCCCGTCGTCGCCACCAGCGTCGCCTACCGCCAGGGCCCGGACCTCGACACCGGAGACGAGATCGGGGTCCTCCCTTCGATGGACCGGCGGTCCGGCGTACCCCTTTCGGCGCATGTCGGAGCGACCGGGCTCCTCCTCCGGTCGGAGCCGGAGGGCCGGCGGTTGTGGTGGGATCGGGGCATGCGACCGCCACCGTGGCTCGGGTCCGGTACGCCCGGCCGCGACCTCACGCTGGCCGGCGCGTCGCTCGCCGGTGGCCTGGTGCTCTACGGCCTGGGCATGCAGCCGCAGATCGTTCCGCACCCGGACGTGCCGCCCGCGCTGTTCCTGGTGCCGCTGCTGGCGGTGTGCGGGGCTGTCGGCCTGCGCCGGGTCGCTCCCCGCACCAGCCTGGCGGTGGGCACCGGGGCGCTGGTGGTGGACACGGCCCTGGGTAACTCGCTGGGCACGGTGGTGGTCTACACCCAGGTGCTCTACGACGCCTGCGTGTACGGACCGCCCCGACTGTGGCGGTGGCTGTTGGGGATCACGGTGACGTTGAGCGTCATCGGCGCGGTGGCCGGCGTGCTCGGCTTCGGTCAGTGGCGCGGGGCCGCCGTCGGGGTGCCGGTGGTGCTCGCGGGGCTGCTGCCGGTGCTGACCGGGATCAGCGTGCGGCAGTACCGGGACCAGGCCGCCGCCGAGCGCACCCGGGCCGAGCAGACCGCCCGGCTGGTCGAGTTGGACCGTCGGCAGGCGGTCGGCGCCGAACGGGCCCGGATGGCCCGGGAGCTGCACGACGTGGTCGCCAACCATCTGAGCGCGGTGGCCATCCACGCCACCGCCGTGCTGTCCGTACCGGGGTTGGGGCGTGATCAGGTGGAGTCCGCGTTGCGGGTGATCCGGGAGAGCAGCGTGCAGGGCCTGGCCGAGATGCGGCAGATGATCGAGCTGCTGCGCGATCCGGACGGTGGTGAACACCCGGTGGTGGGCGCGGTGCCGGAGGCGGTCACCGCGCGGCTCGCCGAGGCCGACGGGTTGATCGAACGCATCCGCGCGGCCGGCCTCGCGGTGCGGTTCCGTACCGACGGCACGCCGGGCCCGCTGCCGGTGGGGGTGGACCTCGCCGCGTACCGGATCGTGCAGGAGTCGCTGACCAACGCGCTCAAGCACGGCACCGGTGAGGCGGAGCTGACGATCGCGTACCGGCCGGCGGAGGTGGTGCTGACGGTGGAGAACCCGGTGCGTCCGGACGGGTCGGGGTTGCCGGGTGCCGGAGCCGGACTCATCGGGATGCGGGAGCGGGCGGCGCTGCTGGCCGGCCGGTTCACCGCCGGACCGCAGGACGGCCGCTGGCAGGTGCGGGCCGCGCTGCCCACCAGGGAGGGCGGGTGAGCGCGCCGGTACGGGTGGTGCTCGCGGACGACCAGCCGGCGGTGCGGGCGGGGCTGGTGCTGATCCTGGCCGGCTCGCCGGGCATCGAGGTGGTCGGCGAGGCGGCCGACGGCGACGAGGCGGTCCGGCTGTGTCGGGAGGTACGCCCCGACGTGGCAGTGCTGGACGTGCGGATGCCACGGCTCGACGGCATCGCCGCGACCAGGGCCATCGTCGCCGACCGGCTCGCCGACGTGCTGGTGCTGACGACCTTCGACCGGGACGAGTACGTCTTCGGCGCGCTACGTGCCGGCGCGGCCGGATTCCTGCTCAAGGACACCGACGCGGCGGGGCTGGTCGCGGCGGTACGCACCGTGGCGCGCGGCGACGGCTTCATCGCCCCCGGGGTGACCCGCCGGTTGATCACCGCCTTCGCGGCCACCGCGCCGGGCGCGTCGGGCGCCACCCGGGCCGCGCTGGACACGCTGACGCCGCGCGAGCGCGACGTGCTGGCCTGTCTCGGCCTCGGCCTGTCCAACCAGCAGATCGCCGACCGGCTGGTGCTGGCCGAGAGCACCACCAAGACGCACGTGAGCCGCATCCTGGCGAAGCTGGACCTGCGCAGCCGGGTGCAGGCCGCGATCCTGGCCCAGGAGCTGGGCCTGCCCACACCTCCGCGGCCCTGAGCCCGGTCGGCTGACCGGTGCCGGCGTTCGTGGCCTGCTCACGACGTGTCAGGCTAGAGCGGTGAGCACGCCGGAGGGTGGGGAGCTGGCGGCCACGCTGCGCCGGATCGAGCGTTCGGCGGGAGCGCTGGCCACCGCCAGCGTGGCCCGGATGGACGAGACGCTGCCGTGGTTCCGTGCCCTGCCGGCCGATCAGCGCTCCTGGGTGATGCTGGTGGCCCAGGCGGGCGCCCGGTCGCTGGTGCAGTGGCTGCGCGAGGGCGGCGGCACGGCGGACAGCACGCAGGAGGTCTCCGACGACGTGTTCGACGCGGCGCCGCAGGCGCTGGCCCGGTCGATCACCCTCCAGCAGACCGTGGCGCTGATCAAGGTGACCATCGACGTCGTCGAGGAGCAGGTGTCGCAGCTCGCCGCCGAGGGCGAGGAGCAGTTGCTGCGCGAGGCGGTGCTGCGCTTCTCCCGGGAGATCGCGTTCGCCGCCGCCCGGGTGTACGCGCGGGCCGCCGAGTCGCGTGGCGCGTGGGACGCCCGGTTGCAGGCTCTGCTTGTCGACGCGCTGCTGCGGGGTGACTCGCCGGACGTGCTGGCGAGCCGGGCCGCCGCGTTGGGCTGGGCGGACGCGCCGCCGGTCGCGGTGGCGGTGGGCCACTCCCCCGGCGGGGAGGTCTCGGCCGTGCTGCACGTGGTGTACCGGCTGGCCCGGCGGATCGGTGTCGAGGTGATCGGCGGGGTGCACGGCGACCGGTTGGTGATCGTGCTGGGTGGCGCGGCGGACCCGCTGAGCGCCACCGGCAAGCTGCTGGACGCGTTCGGGGACGGCCCGGTGGTGGTCGGTCCGGCCGTACCCAGTCTGGACGAGGCGACGGAGTCGGCGCGGTCGGCGCTGTCCGGCTTCCGGGCGGCACCGGCCTGGCCGGCCGCCCCCCGGCCGGTGGCGGCGGCCGACCTGTTGCCGGAGCGGGCGCTCGCCGGCGACGCGGAGGCCCGCCGGCGGCTGCGGCACGACGTGTACGCGACGCTGGTGCGCGCCGGTGGCGAGCTGTTGGAGACCCTGGACGCGTTCCTGGCCGCCGGTGGCACGCTGGAGAGCGCGGCGCGGGCGCTGTTCGTGCACCCGAACACGGTGCGGTACCGGCTGCGCCGGATCGCCGAGGTGACCGGCTTCTCGCCGCTCACGCCCCGAGACGCGTTCGCCCTCCAGGTGGCGTTGACCGTGGGCCGGCTGGACCCGGTGGTCCCGGCGGCCTCGTCCGTCCCGACCCAGACATTGACCCCGGCCGCCCGGAAATCCGCCCAAACCAGTGATGATCCCCGCCGATCTTTGTAAGAAACCTCCAAAGGTTCTAGTGCGGTTTGGTCGGCCCCGGCACAGCTTTACCCACGCGTATCCGGGAGAGTCATAGGCGTGCTCGCCGTACTTAGTCCCGGCCAGGGTTCGCAGAAACCCGGCTTTCTGACCCCCTGGCTCGACCTGACCGGCACCGAGGCGCGCCTGCGCTGGTGGTCGGCGCTGGCCGGCGTGGACCTGGTGCACCTGGGCACCGCCGCCGACGCCGACGAGATCAAGGACACCGCCCGCACCCAGCCGCTGCTGGTCGCGGCGGCGCTGCTCGCTGCCGAGCACCTGCCGCTGGACGGCGTGGCGCTCACCGCCGGCCACAGCGTCGGCGAGCTGGGCGCCGCGGCGGTCGCCGGGGTGCTGTCGGCCGAGGCCGCGATCACCCTCGCCGGAATCCGTGGCCGCGAGATGGCCGCCGCCTGCGCGCTGGAGCCGACCGGGATGGCCGCCGTGCTCGGCGGCGACCCGGACGAGGTGCTGGCCGCGATCAGCGCCAACGGGCTGCACCCGGCGAACCGCAACGGCGCCGGCCAGATCGTCGCCGCCGGCGCGCTGGACGGGCTGGACGCGTTCGCCGCCGCGCCGCCCGCGAAGACCCGGGTCATCCGGCTCCAGGTGGCCGGGGCGTTCCACACCCCGTACATGGCCCCGGCCGAGACCGCGCTGGCCACCGTCGCCGCCGGGATCGCGCCGGTCGACCCGACCCGGATCCTGCTGTCGAACCTCGACGGCACCGCCGTCACCGACGGGCACGAGCTGGTGCGACGGCTGGTCCGCCAGGTCACCGCGCCGGTGCGCTGGGACCTGTGCATGCGCGCTCTGGCCGAGCACGGGGTGACCGGCGTGATCGAGCTGCCTCCGGCCGGCACCCTCGCCGGGCTGGTCAAGCGGGAGCTCAGGGGCGAGGGCGCCCCGGAGATCGTCACCCTGAACACCCCGGACGACCTGCCGGCCGCACGGGACCTGATCGCCCGCCACGCCACGCCGGGCCAACCGCTCGCCCGCATCGGAGGACACTCATGACCGGCAGTCGCATCGTCTCGATGGGGCACTACCAGCCTTCCCGGGTGGTGACGAACGACGACATCGCCCAACTGGTCGACACCAACGACGAGTGGATCCGCGACCGGGTGGGCATCGCCACCCGGCGGATCGCCGACAGTGAGACGGTGGCCGACATGGCCGCCGCGGCCGCCGACAAGGCGCTGGCCAACTCGGGGCTGAGCGCCGCCGACATCGACCTGGTCGTCGTGGCCACCTGCTCCTCGATCGACCGGAGCCCCAACGTGGCCTGCCGGGTCGCCGGCAAGCTAGGCATCACCGCGCCGGGCGCGTTCGACGTCAACACCGCCTGCTCGGGCTTCGCGTACGCCCTGGGCACCGTCGACCACGCCATCCGCGCCGGAGCGTCCCGCAACGCGATCGTGATCGGCGCCGAGAAGCTGTCCGACTTCACCGACTGGACCGACCGCTCCACCTGCATCATCTTCGGCGACGGCGCCGGCGCCGCGGTGGTCACCGCCACCGCCGACGACGAGCCCGCCGGTATCGGCCCGGTCGTCTGGGGCTCGGCGCCGGAGAAGAGCGACGCGGTACGCATCGAGGGCTGGCGCCCGTACATCCAGCAGGAGGGTCAGTCGGTGTTCCGCTGGGCCACCACCGCGCTGGCGCCGCTCGCTCTTCAGGCGTGCGAGCGGGCCGGGGTGGACCCGTCGGAGCTGGCCGCGTTCGTGCCGCACCAGGCCAACGCCCGGATCATCGACGGCATCGCCAAGCGGCTCAACATCCCGAACGCAATCATCGCGAAGGACATCGTCGAGTCCGGCAACACCTCGGCGGCGAGCGTGCCCCTGGCCCTGTCGAAGCTCGTCGAGCGGCGGGAGGTGCCCTCGGGCGCCCCGGTCCTGCTGTTCGGCTTCGGCGGTGGCCTGACCTACGCCGGTCAGGTCGTCCGCTGCCCCTGAAGCCCCCTTGAGGCGCGTACGCCCTCCAGGAGCGGCGGTCGGCGCGGCCGGCCGCCGGAGAACCCCCTATGAGAGGAACCAACCGCAATGACCCGTGACGAGATCACCACCGGCCTCGCCGAGATCCTCGAAGAGGTTGCCGGGGTGAACCCGGACGACGTGGCCGAGGGGAAGTCCTTCACCGACGACCTCGATGTCGACTCGCTCTCCATGGTGGAGGTCGTGGTGGCCGCCGAGGAGAAGTTCGGCGTCAAGATCCCGGACAACGAGGTGCAGAACCTCAAGACCGTCGGGGACGCCGTCAGCTTCATCGAGGCGCAGTCCTGATCATGAGTCGTCCTGACGTCGTCGTCACCGGGCTCGGCGCGACGACCCCGCTCGGCGGGGACGTCGCGTCGACCTGGGACGCCATGCTCGCCGGCCGCTCCGGGGTGAGTGCCCTCACCCAGGAGTGGGCCGCGCAACTGCCCGTCCGGATCGCCGCCCAGTTGGCCGTGGAGCCGTCCGAGGTGCTGGACCGGGTGAAGCTGCGCCGGCTGGACCGCTCCGAGGCGATCGCGCTCATCGCGGCGCAGCAGGCCTGGGCGGACGCCGGTCTGGCGGACGCCGGCCTGGACGCCGAGCGGCTGGCGGTCAGCGTCGGTTCCGGCATCGGCGGCGCCACCACCCTGCTCGCCCAGGACGACATCCTGGAGGCGTCCGGGCCGCGGCGGGTGTCCCCGCACACGATCCCGATGCTGATGCCGAACGGTCCGGCCGCCTGGGTCGGGTTGGAGCTGGGCGCCAAGGCCGGCGTGCACACGGTGGCCAGCGCCTGCGCGACCGGCGCGGAGGCGATCGCGCTCGGCCTGGACATCATCCGCGCCGGCCGGGCCGACGTGGTGGTGGCGGGCGGCACCGAGGCGGTCATCCACCCGCTGCCGATCGCCGGCTTCAGCTCGATGCGGGCCATGTCGACCCGCAACGACGAGCCGGAGCGGGCCTCCCGCCCGTGGGACACCGGCCGCGACGGCTTCGTCCTCGGTGAGGGCGCGGGCATCGTGGTGCTGGAGCGGGCCGACCACGCCGCGGCGCGGGGCGCCCGGGTGTACGCGCGCCTCGCGGGTGCCGGCATCACCTCCGACGCGTACGACATCGTGCAGCCGCACGCCGAGGGTGAGGGCGCCATCCGGGCCATCGCCAAGGCCATCGCGGACGCGGACATCGCCAAGCAGGACATCGTGCACGTCAACGCGCACGCCACGTCGACCCCGGTCGGCGACATGCTGGAGATCGGCGCGCTGCACAAGGCGCTCGGCGACCACCCGGTGCTGGCGGCAACGAAGTCGATGACCGGTCACCTGCTGGGCGCGGCCGGCGCGTTGGAGTCGATCGCCACGATCCTGGCGATCCGTGACAGCGTCGTGCCTCCGACGATCAACCTGGATGACCCGGAGCCCGGGCTCAGCCTGGAGGTCGCCGCGCACAAGGCACGTCACATGGAGATCCCTGCCGCGCTGAACAACGCGTTCGGTTTCGGCGGTCACAACGTCGCGCTGGTCTTCGCGCGGCCCTGACCCGACCGATCCGCGGCTACCCCGAACGGGCCCCCTCTCGCCGAGGGGGCCCGTTCGCGTGCTCAGCGCCGGTTGCGGGGATGCTGGCGGGCGGTGCGCTCGTTGCCGTGGCGGTAGTTGCCGGTCCAGCGGGCCATCACCAGTTGCGGGTCGTCGTCGACCTCGGCGAGGAACTCCGTCGCGCGGGCGCCGCGCAGCGTCCCCGCCACCCGGCCGTGATGGGTGATCACCACCGTGCCGTCGGCCCGCTGGTCGTACCGGAAGCCCTGCGCCTGACCCATGGCCGACACGCTGCCAGCCCGGCCCGCGCGGCGCGACCGAATTCCTCAGCGACCGGCCGCTTCCGCGACGATCGGATCGCCAGTTCCATAGATTGTGAATATAAAATGGCTATGCTTCACGCATGAGCCGTCCGGACACCGCTCCTGACGCGTCCGCCGCCATCGGGGCAGCCCTCTACGGGCTGGCCACCCGGGCCGCTCGACGCCTACCCCGGGACATGAGCCTGACGTCCGCCGCCACCCTGGCCACCCTGGACCGGACCGGCCCGCGACGGATCACCGATCTGGCCGCGGCCGAGGGCATCACCCAGCCCGCGATGACCACCCTGGTCCGGGTGCTGGAGCAGTCCGGCCTGGTCGAGCGGCGGGGTGACGCGTCCGACAAGCGGGTCACGTTGGTGTGCCTGACCGAGGCCGGCGCGTCCTACGTCCGGGCGCGACGCCGGGCGGGGGTCCAGGCGTTCGAGCGGTTGATCGACGAGCTGACCGGCGACGAGGTCGAGGCGCTGGTGGCGGCCCTTCCGGCGTTGAGACATCTGGCCGAGCTTGAGAGCCAGGACCGCGACGGGCCCGCGCGGTGACCGGGCAACCGGTCGGTGACATCGCGGCGCGGGCTGTCCCGGGGACGCGCTCCGAGGCGCGGCTGCTGGTCCCCGCCCTGATGTTCATCGCCCTGGTCGTGGCGACTGTCGCCAGCCTCGGGACGCCACTCATCACCAGCGTGGCGACGTCGCTCCACGTCCCGCTCGGCAGCGCGCAGTGGACGCTGACCGTCCCGCTGCTCAGCGGTGCCGTCGCCACGCCGGTCCTGGGCCGGCTCGGAGCCGGGCCGCACCGCCGGGCCGCGATCCTCGCCACGCTGGCGGTCGTGGTCGCGGGCAGCGCGCTCACCGTGCTGCCGCTGCCGTTCGGGTGGCTCCTGGCCGGCAGGGCCCTCCAGGGCATCGGGCTCGGGCTCACGGCGCTGATGATGGGGGTGGCCCGGGACCACCTCCCCGAGGAGCGCAGCGGCGCCGTGATCGCTCTCCTCTCGGTGGTCTCGATCATCGGAGCCGGCATCGGCTATCCGCTGGCCGCGCTGCTCGCCGAGGTCGGCGGTGTACGGGCCGCCTACGGTCTCGGCCTGGTCGTCACCGCCGCCGCCCTGCTGACCGCGTGGCGCTCCGTACCCCACGCCGCCGAAGGCCGCTCCGCCCAGCTGGACGTCGCTGGGGCGGTCGTCCTGGCCGCCGCGCTGCTCCTGGTGCTGCTCCTCGCCGGTGACCGGAACCTGTGGAGCCGGCACCTCGCCGTGGCGGCGGGACTCGCCGTCGTCGCGGTCGTGCTGCTCTACGGCTGGACCGTCATCGAGCTGCGCAGCACGGCACCCCTGGTCGATGTGCGGGCGGTGCGGCATCCGGCCGTCGCCGGGGCGAACCTCGCCATGTTCGTCGGCGGTATCGGCATGTACCTCCTGCTCACCCTCATCACCAGGTACGCGCAGACGGCACCGGGCGCCGGTTACGGCTTCGGGCTCACGACCTTCGTCGCCGGATTGGTCCTCATCCCGTTCTCGGTGTTGGGGTTCGTCGCCGGCAAGCTCACGCAGAAGGTCCGGACACGGATCGCCGACCCGCTGCTTCTGGCCGGTGGCGCCGTCGTGGTCGGCGTCGGCTTCGCCCTGTTCGCGGCGGACCGGTCGAACCTGACCGAACTGTTCGCGGTGATGGGCGTACTCGGCTTCGGTGTCGGCGGCTTCTCGGCCGCGATGCCCGGCGTCATCCTGGCCGTCACCCCCAGGAGCGAGACGTCGAGCGCCATGAGCGTCAACTACGTCGTCCGCAGCGTCGGGTACTCCCTGGGCAGCGCCGTCGGCGGCCTGATCCTCGCCACCGGCACCGGCCCCGGCCGCCTCTTCCCCGACGACCGCGCCTACACCACGGCGGCGCTGGTCGGCATCGGCGCGATGGCGATCACGACGCTGACCAGCCTCGATCTCGCCCGTCGAGGGACCGGCTGACCGGGATCCGGGCGGATCCCCGGTGCCGTCAGCTCTTGCAGGTGGTGGCCGGCAGGCCGGGCACGGCCACCGGTGACCGGCCGCCCGGGCGGGCCTTGCCGGCCAGCACGGCGGCGAGCGCGGTCATCGACGCCCGGCTGGAGGAGTACGTGGCCAGCAGCGTCGGCGACGTGGCCTTGGCCAGCACGTACGGGGTGTCCATGGCGACGGTGACCGCCGCGTCGGCGCTCAGGTCCTTCTCGCCGTCGCCGTAGCCGACCAGGTGCACCACCGTCCCGCCGCTCGGCTTCACGGTCACCCCGGCCGCTTTCAGCGCGGCGGTGAGCGTGGCCCGGGTGCCGTCCCGTCCGCCGGAGGAGGTGACGGTGACGGGGCCGGGTACCGCGCCGCCGCAGGCCCCGCGCAACACGGTGACCGCTCCGGCGGCCAGCGCGTCCGCCGCCGCCCGGTGCGCCGGGGTGTTGAGCGTGGACATCGGCTCGGTGGGGGCCGCCGCCAGCCGGAACTTCATGGTCAGGATCCGGGTGACCGCGTCGACGAGCCGGGCCCGGGGCAGCGACCCGCCGCGCAGGGCGGCGAGCAGCCCGTCGTACGCCTGACCGACGTTCGGGGTCATGAGGATCAGGTCGTTGCCCGCGTTCAACGCGCGGACGGCGGCCTCGCCGGGCGCCCAGCGCTTCGCCGGCGGCATGTTCATCCCGTCGGTGATCACCACACCCTTGAAGCCGAGCTGACCGCGCAGCACGTCGGTGAGCAGCTTGTGCGAGAAGGTCGCCGGGGTGCCGGGGTCGATGGCCTGCGCGTCGAGGTGGCCGGACATCACGGCCATGGCGCCCGCGTCGAACCCGGCGCTGAACGGCGGCCACGCGCCGCTCCGCAACGCCGCTTCGGACTGGGTGAGCACCGGCAGGTCCTTGTGCGAGTCGTCCGCGCTGTGGCCGTGCCCCGGGAAGTGCTTCAGGGTGGCCGCCACCCCGCTGGCCTGTAGGCCCCGGACCGCGCCGCCGACCTGCGCGGCCGCGATCTTCGGGTCGGCGCCGTACGACCGGGAGCCGATCACCGTGCTGCGGGTGGCCAGCACGTCGGCCACCGGGGCGAAGTCGATGTTGATGCCCATGGCGGCGAGTTCCGCGCCGGCGGCCCGCCAGGCCGCCTCGGTCAGCTTCGGGTCACCGGCCGCGCCCGCGGCGAGGGCACTGGGAAGGATGGTGACCCCGTCGGTGACGCGGGTGACCACGCCGTACTCCTGATCGGTGCCGACCAGGAAGGGCGCCGGGCCGGCGGTCAGCCGCCCGGCGGCCGCGCGCAGCCCGGTGGTCAGGTCGTGGACCTGCTTCGGGTTGTCGACGTTCGTGGTCTCCTGGTTGCCCTTGGTGGGGTCGTCGGCGCTGAAGCCGACCAGGATCAGGCCGCCGAGGCGGTACTTGGCGATCATCTCGGCGGGGGTGTCGACACCGGCGAGCGCCTGGTTGCCGGCCGCCGAGCCGGCGGAGACCTTCGTGGCCGAGTCGCCGTACGCGTACGGCATGAGCACCTGCCCGACCAGGTCCTCGTCGGAGAGCGTCGCGACCAGCGCGGCGGCCCGGGCGGCCGGGTCGTCGGTCGACGGCGAGGCGGGAGCGCTCGGCGCCGCCGACGTGCCGGTCGGGCCGGGCGTCGGATCGGGACGGTCCGGGGTACCCGAGCAGCCGGAGACGAGCAGCGCGGTCAGGGCGGCGACGGCGACACCGGCGTGTCGCGGGCGAATCGGCACGCCGACCATCCCACCAGTTCCCCCTTATCGGGGCAACTTGACCTTACCGGTCGCCGCCGTACGGGTGACGCGACTCGCAGGTGGGCGGCGCGGAGGGCCCCGCCATCAGCCGACCCGGGTGAGCAACGTCACCGGAGCGCCATCACCGGCGTACCGGTAGGGCTCCAGGTCAGCGTCCCACGCGGTGCCCAGCGCCTTGTCGAGGGCGTGCGACAACGCCTCCGGGGCCCGGGCGGAGGCCATCAGGGCCCGCAGCCGGTCCTCGCCGAGCTGGATGTCACCGGCCGCGCCGACGGTGGCCCGGAACAGGCCACGGGCGGGCACGTACATGAAACGCTCACCGTCGGCGCCCGGACTCGGCTCCTCGGTGACCTCGAAACGGATCATGGGCCACTGCCGGAGGGCAGCAGCCAGCTCGGCGCCCGTCCCTGGACGGCCGGTCCACCCGCACTCGGCCCGGCGGGCGCCGGGGTCGACGGGCTGAGCCGTCCACTGCAGGTTGACCGGCGCGGCTAGGACGCGCGCGATCGCCCACTCGACGTGCGAGCACACGGCGAGCGGGGTCGAGTGGACGTATACGACGCCACGCGTTGGCACGGTGACCTCCCGGAGAGCGAGGTGCGTCTTCCCCTACGACCTCGTCCACCCGAGTGGTTGCTGGAACACATGATGACTGCTGTGACGGATGGTGCGCCAGGGAATCGGAAAAAACGCCTCCCGGAATAGCCGGACGGGTGGTCTCCGTTGCCTCACAGGACACCGCGACGACCAGCCTGATGTCGTGGTCCTGTACAGTTCCATCGGCGGCTTCTGCCGCGTTACACCTCTGCGGGCCGACGCAGTGTCACCCGCACACAGCCCCCGGACGTTCCAGTCCTCCCGTACGTCTTGCAAGGAGTACCTCCGTGGCGAGCAACACCTCTAAGACCGCGCGCGCGTCAGTCCGGGCCGGCCAGGCTGGCCAGGGTGGCGCCCTCAGCGTGCTGGGCGAGTTCAAGTACCTCATCCCGCTCAACGGCGGCAAGCACGCCTACGTGCGTAACCTGACCAACGGCAAGACCGCGCACCTGCGTACCGACTCCGACGCCTTCGTCGAGGAGATCCGGACGCTGGCCGCCGCCGGCCACGCCGCCAAGATCCGGGCGGAGATCAACAACCTGGCCACCGTTCACCCGAACGACGGCTGGGAGGCCACCGAGAAGCGTCTGGTCGCGGCCGGCGTCTTCGAGGGCTGAGCCCCTCCCCCACCGCATCACCGACCGCCCGCCGGGATATCCCGGCGGGCGGTCGTTCGTTTCTCAGCACGGCTCGAGCAGGGCGACCTCGCCGGTGCGCAGGTCGTAGAGACCGCCGACCACCGCGACCCGGCCGGCGGCCACGGGCTCGGCCAGCAGGTCGTCCGCGCGCAGCGTGTGGACCGTACGCCGGACATGCCGGCGGATCGCCAGAGGATGCACCTCCGGATCGTCGAGCCCCACCTCGATGACCGCCGGGGCGATCTCGTCGACCAGGTGGGCCAGCGAGCCGCCCGGTCGCTCCCCCGTGCGCAGCGCGTCCACGGTCGCGCCGACCGCCCCACAGCGTTCGTGGCCGAGCACCATGACCAGCGGCACGCCGAGCTGACCCACCACGTACTCGATGGAGCCGCACACCGCGCGGTCGAGCACGTGCCCGCCGGTACGGATCACGCAGATCGCCCCGAAGGTCTGGTCGAAGATCGCCTCCAGCGGCACCCGTGAGTCGATGCAGCCGAGGACCACCGCGTACGGCTGCTGGTCCCCGGAGGAGGCCGCCGCGGCAGCGGTGACGTCGTGCCCGTGGATCGGTTGGCCGCTGACGAACCGCCGGTTGCCACCGAGCAGCGCGGCCAACGCGTTCCGGGGCGTACCGCCGGCCTGGCGTCCCCACCCCTCGGACCCACCCGTGGGCGGATCCGGACTCCCCTGCGCCGGCTCCATGCCGTCCAGCCTGGCCCGCCGCGCACCGGCGCGGGCCGGGTCGGGAATGTTCCGCCGGGACGATTGGCGTGCTGTCAGGGCGGGTAGCCGGTGTTACCGCCGGGTATCCCGGTGCGGGTGGTGCCTGGGCGACCCTGGGAGGTGGCGATGCCGAAGCGGTTCGAGGTCGGTATGCCCGACGGCGTACGGCTGCACGTCGAGACCGCCGGTCCCGCGGACGCCCCGGTGACCGCGGTCCTGCTGCACGGCTGGACGCTGGACGGGCGGAGCTGGCACCGGCAGCTCGACGCGCTCACGTCGTCGTTCGGCGACGCGCTGCGGGTGGTCACCTACGACGCGCGGGGCCACGGCCGGTCGAGCTGCATGGCGCTGCCCACGGCCACCCTGGCCCAGCTCGGCGACGACCTGGCCGCCGTCCTCGACACGATCGCCCCGACCGGCCGGGTGGTCCTGGTCGGGCACTCGATGGGCGGCATGACGATCATGGAGTACGCGCACCGCCACCGGCAGCACTTCACCGCCCGTACGGCCGGCCTGGTCTTCGTCTCGACCACCGCGGAGGGGCACACGCACACCGTCTACGGGCTGTCGCCGCGGATCGCCCGGCTGATCCGGCTCGCCGAGACGACCGGCGCCGGCGTGCTGGCCCGCTGCGGATCCTGGCGGGCGCCCCGGGCGCTACTCAACGCGCTGCGACCGAGCATCCGGTGGATGCTCTTCGGCGACCGCTGCGACCCTGCCGACATCCGCCTGGTCACGTCGGCGGTGGCCCGTGCCTCGCTGCGCTCGATCGGCGGTTTCCGGGCCTCGATCGGCGCCCAGCACCGGCTGGACACCCTCGCCGCCCTCGCGCACCTGCCGGCCGCCGCCCTGGTCGGGGACCGGGACCGGCTGACCCCGCCGCCGTGCGCCGAGTCGATCGCCGCCGTCCTGCCGGCCACCGAGCTGACCGTCTGCCCCGGCGCCGGCCACATGCTGATGATGGAGCGCCCGGACGAGGTGAACGCGGCCCTGACCGGCGTCCTGGGCCGGGTGTACGCCACGCCGTCGCCGCCCGGGCCCGACGCGAGCGCCGCGCCGCCGCCGTCCGCGCCGGACGTGAGCGCCGTCGCCGCGGGTCGCTGAGCACGTTCGCGCACCTCGGGCGCGGCGGGTCGGGTCGGGGGCCGTACCCTTCTGCGGTTGGCCCGCGCGGTTCGCGCCGCTTGCCGGCGACATCGAAGGAGCGTGCGTTGACCGACCAGACCGCCCTGGAGCAGGAGATCGCCGTCGAGCAACGGCACCTCGACCGGGTGTACGCCCGACTGGCCGAGCTGCGGCAGTCGGCGGTGCGCGCCGAGCGGGACGGCTACCGGATGGCGCGGGTGGGCACGTACGGCGCGCTCGTCGAACGCGACGCGATGGTGTTCCACGCGGCACAGCGGCGGCACACCCTCGACGCCGAGCACGAGGGGCTGGTCTTCGGCCGCCTGGACCTGCGCGACCGGCAGGTGCTGCACGTCGGACGGCTCGGCATCCGGGACGAGGACGCCACCACGCTTGTCGTCGACTGGCGGGCACCGGCCGCGTCGGCGTTCTACCAGGCCACCCCCGCCCAGCCGCTGGGGGTGGTGCGCCGCCGTACGATCCAGTCCCAGCGGGAGCGGGTCACCCGGATCGAGGACGACCTGCTCGATCCGGACGCCGCGCCGGAGGGGATGACGGTGGTCGGGGACGGCGCGCTGCTGGCCACCCTCTCCCGGGCTACCGGCCGGGGCATGCGCGACATCGTGGCGACCATCCAGCGGGAGCAGGACGAGGCGATCCGCTCGCCCGGCTCCGGGGTGACGATCGTCGCGGGCGGCCCGGGCACCGGGAAGACCGCGGTCGCCCTGCACCGGGCGGCCTTCCTGCTCTACTCCGACCGCAGTCGGTACGCCGGCGGCGGCATCCTGGTGGTCGGCCCGTCGACCGTCTTCGTCGAGTACATCGCCTCGGTGTTGCCGTCGCTGGGCGAGGACACGGCGACCCTGCACTCGCTGGGCACCCTGTTCCCGGGGATGACGGCCACCCGCACCGATCCGCCCGAGGTGGCGGCGGTGAAGGGCTCGCTGCGGATGCGCCGGGTGCTGGAGCGGGCGGCCCGTGACGCGGCCCCGGGGGCACCGGGTGAGCTGCGGTTGCTCTACCGGGGCGGGCTGCTGCGGTTGGACCGCCGCGAGCTGGACGCGATCCGGGACCGCGCGCTGCACCGGGGCGCCCGGCGCAACGAGGTGCGTCGCGCCGGCTTCGACGGTGTCTTCGCCGCGCTGTGGGCGCAGGCCCGGCGGGTGAACATCAGCCGGCTGCCCGAGCAGCGGGCCTTCGAGGACGAGATCGCGGAGCGGCCGGAGTTCCGCGAGTTCCTCAAGGCCTGGTGGCCACGCCTGCACCCCCGGCACGTGCTCGGCTGGCTGGCCCGACCGGACCGGCTGCGCCGGTACGCCGGGGGGATCCTCTCCGGTGCGGAGATCCGACTGCTCGGCACGGCGTACCAGAGTCTGGAGAGCGAGGGCCTGACCATCGCGGACGTGGCGCTGCTCGACGAGCTGGACGCGCTGCTCGGCAAGCCGGTGAAACCGGCGCGTGCCCGGCGCGACCCGTTCCAGCTCGCGGGCGGCGTCCGTGAGCTGAGCACCGCGGCCGACCGGCAGCGGGCCGCCCGCGCGGCGGCCCGGGAGCGGCCGGAGGACTACCGGGAGTACGCGCACGTGGTGGTCGACGAGGCGCAGGACGTCTCGCCGATGCAGTGGCGGATGATCGGTCGGCGCGGGCGGTTGGCCTCGTGGACGGTGGTGGGCGACCCGGCGCAGACCGCGTGGACCGGCGACCCCGAGGAGCTGACCCGGTCCCGTGACCAGGCGCTGGGCCGGCGCAAACGGCACGAGTTCACGCTCACCACCAACTACCGCAACTCGGCGGAGATCTTCGCGGTGGCGGCGGCGGAGATCCGCCGGCTCTACCCGGATCTGTCCCTGCCGACGGCCGTCCGCTCCACCGGTGTCGACCCGGTCGAGCTGGTGGTGCCGCCCGCCAGGCTCCGGGCCACGGTGATGGAGGCGGCCACCGGCCTGCTGGGCGAGGTCGACGGCACGGTCGGGGTGATCACGCCGGTCACCCGCCGCGACGAGGTCGCCGGTTGGCTCGGCGCGCTCGCCGCGGCGCGCTTGCAGGTGGTGACCAGCCTGGAGGCCAAGGGCATGGAGTACGACGGGGTGGTGCTGGTCGCCCCGAGCGAGATCCGGGCCGATCCGGGCTCCGGGGTCCGCACGCTCTACGTGGCGCTCTCGCGCGCCACCCAGCGGCTCACCACCATCGACCCGACCGGCTGACCGTCGCGTTGGCGGTACCGGTCGGACGGGGCCGCCCGTACAGTTGCACACATAGCGATGTGAGCATACATTTGACCCGGTCCCGGGCGGCGTCGGAGGGTGGGTTTCGTGGGAGCAGGACATGACCACCACCACGCGTCGGTCGCCAACGCCGCCCACCAGCACCGGGGACGGCTCTGGGCCGCCTTCGGGCTGCTCGCCACCCTGATGGTGGTCGAGGCGGTGGCCGCCTTCCACACCGGCTCGCTGGCCCTGCTCTCCGACGCCGGGCACATGTTCACCGACGTGCTCGGCATCGGGATGGCGCTCGCCGCGATCACCGCCACCCGACGGGCCACCGGCGATCCGCAGCGCACGTTCGGGCTCTACCGCCTCGAGGTGCTCGCCGCGCTGGCCAACGCCGTGCTGCTCTCCGGCGTGGCGGTCTACGTGGTGATCGAGGCGATCGGCCGGTTCGGCGACCCGCACGAGGTGCTCAGCGGGCCGATGCTCACGGTGGCCGTCCTCGGCCTGCTCGCGAACGTGATCGCGTTCGCGCTGCTGCGCGCCGGCGCCCGGGAGAGCATCAACCTCCAGGGCGCCTACCTGGAGGTGCTGGGCGACCTGCTCGGCTCGCTCGGCGTGATCGGCGCGGCGCTGCTCATCACGGTCACCGACTGGTGGTGGGCCGACCCGCTGGTCGCGGTCGCCATCGGCGTGTTCATCCTGCCGCGCACCTGGCGGCTGGGGCGTGCCGCCGTACGCATCCTCGTGCAGGCCGCCCCGGAACACCTCCAGGTCACCGCCGTGCACGACCGGCTGGCCGCGGTGCCCGGCGTGGTCGAGGTGCACGACCTGCACGTCTGGACGCTCACCTCGGGCATGGAGGTGGCCTCCGCGCACCTGACCATGGCGCCCGGCGCGGAGGTCGGCGCGGTGCTCACCGCGGCGCGCACCGCCCTGCGGGACGACTTCCGCATCGAACACGCCACGTTGCAGACCGAGCCCGGGGCCGCCCCGGGGGCGTGCGGTTCCGTCGAGTGGTGAGCGTCTGCGTCACCACGCCCGCACCGTCCGTCACATCGGCTGCACAGACCCCACCAGCACCGGTAGGCTCTGTCCCGGCCACCACCCGGCGGCGCCTCCCGGCGCCGGTGGCGGCCGCCGCCTAATCGCCCGACAGGGCGAACCGGGGAACCATGTTCCTGGGGTGCATCCGCGTCAGCGGTAGGGATCTTCCGTCCCGAACCCGTCAGCTAACCCGGTCGGCGGCTGACGGAAGGACATGCGTAGTGGCACCAGCACGACCTCTGGCCGCCCGACTGGCGGCACTGATCGTCATGATGGTCACCCTCGGCGTCGCGCTCCCGGTCGGCGCCGCCAGCGCCGCTCCCCCCGGCGGCCTGCGGGCCGCGATGGCACCGGACGGTGACGAGGAGGGCGGCACCCCCGCGCTGCGGGCCCAACTCGAGGCCGCCAGCAAGGGCTACCTGGACGCGAAGCGCGCCCTGGACACCTCCGTCCAGCGGCAGCAGCAACTCGCGGTCAAGCTCAAGAACACCGAGGCCGAGATGACCGTGCGCAACGGCAAGGTCGGCGAGATCGCCGGCGTGGCGTACCGCACCGGTCGACTCAGCACCGTCTCGGCCCTGCTCAACAGCAACACCCCCGAGGGCTTCATGGACCGGGCGGCCGCCCTCGACGTGGTGGCCGCCAACGAGGACCGGGTACTGCGCGACCTGCACGCCACCCGGGACGAGGCGAACCGCACCCGCGTCGCCCTGGACGGCGAGATCCGGGAACAGCGTAAGCAGGTCGAGGTGATGGCCAAGCGCAAGGAGCAGGCCGAGCGGGCCCTGACCGTCGCCAACGACAAGGCCCGCACCACCGCCGCCGACACCGGCTCCAACCGGGGCACCTCCACCGCCAACGCCCAGCCCGCCCCCCGCAACTCCGACGGCTCCTGGCCGTCCGAGTCGTGCAGCGTCAACGACCCGACCCCGGCCAGCGGCTGCATCACCCCCCGCACGCTGCACGCGCTCAACCAGGCCAAGGCCGCCGGCTTCACCCGGTACGTCTCCTGTCACCGCAACGGCGGCTCGGGCGAGCACCCCAAGGGCCGGGCCTGCGACTTCGCCGCGCAGAAGGGCGGCTTCGGCGGGGTCGCCAGCGGCGGGGACAAGACGTACGGCAACAACCTGGCCGCGTACTTCATCCGCAACGCCGACCGGCTCGCGGTGCTCTACGTGATCTGGTTCAAGCAGATCTGGCTGCCCAGCAGCGGCTGGAAGGCGTACAGCGGGGGGAACGGCGACCCCTCCAGCGACCACACCAACCACGTACACCTGTCGGTGTACTGACCCGGACGTCCGGGGTACGTCAGCGGGCGTACCCCGGACGTCGTCGGCGGTCGGACGACGGCGCCGGGTCGGGTCGGCAGCATTCGGGGTATGCCGCGAATCGCGCCCACCACCCGCAAGGCCCTGCTCACCCTGCACCTGGTCACCTCCCTCGGCTGGCTCGGAGCCGACCTGGTGCTGCTCACCCTCGGCATCGCGGCCCAGCGCGGCGCCGATCCGGCCGTGGTCTACCCGGTCGCCGGACTCGTCGGCACCGTGCTCTTCGCGCCGCTGAGCGTGCTCGTGTGGCTCGTCGGTGTCGCCAGCGCGCTGCTCACCCCCTGGGGCCTGCTGCGCTACCGGTGGGTGGTGATCAAGCTGGTGATCACGACGGTGATGGTCGGGCTGGTGCTGTTCCTGCTCACCCCGAACCTGCGGCACGCGGCCGCGCTGGGCGCCGCCCTACCCGCGCGGGACCGCGCCGACCTGGTGATCGCGCCCGCGGTGTCGACCAGCCTCATGATCATCGCGACGGTGCTGTCGACGTACAAGCCCTGGGGACGCCGATCTGCGCGACCCCGCCGCACCGGGGCCGCACGAGCCGCGACGCAAACTCCTCGCGCTGGCAGCACCGGGCATGATCGCGCGATGACGCGGTGAGCAACGCCGTCGCCATCACGATCCGGCTGCTCACCGGCGAGATACTCGCCTGATCACGACGGCCGCACGCCGGGTGCCGGGAGGGTGCGCACGTCCTTTGCTCTGCTTCAACCGACGCAACATGAAGCGGCGCGAACCGTTGCGTCCGTTGAAGCAGAGCAAAGGGTCATGCTCAGGCATCCGGGTCGGGTCGGGCCACGCCAGACCGGGCCACGCCAGACCGGGCCCGGGGGCCGCGTCGATCGTCTGCCTGCGACGGGTTGCGCGATCAGGAGGCCAGAGTGTCGAGGGCCGCGCCGAGGCGCGCGGCCAGGGCGAGGTGGGCGGCGCGGGCCTGCCGGAAGGCGTACCGGAACAGCGGGGTCGGGGCGCGCAGGGTGATGTCGACGTCGATGCGGACCAGCCCGTCCGGCTCAGCGCGCAGCCGGGTGTGGTTGCGGACCGTGGTGGCGGGCCACTGGCGGGCCACGGTGACGATCTCGTCCGGTTCGCTGACCAGCACGTCCGCGTGGTACGTGGTGCGGAAGCGCAGTGGGCCGGCGGCCAGCCTGTCGTTGATCGTGTAGCTGGCGCGGGCGCCCGGGCGCGGCGTCACCTCACGGACCCGCACGATCAGGGGATGCAGCTCACCCTGACGGGTCAGGTCGCTCAACAACGCGGCCGCCTCGGCGACTGAGCAGCGGGCCTGGACCGTGTAGCTGAAGGTATCGCTGCTGAGCACACCGTCTCCCGACGTCGCTGGTCGCACGATCGTCCCGTACCCCGCCCGGGCTGGCAACGGCCGGACGTACACCGTGCGTTGTCCCGGCATTCGCGCAGCGTTCCCACTACGGTCGGCTGATGGGAAATCACCGCCTGTGACGGAGGGTGGAGAAATGGACGGTGCCGACCGGTGAGCGGGCATGTGATAGTCTTCGCCCCGACACCGCAGCTGACGGTGACCGTGGACCAGCCGAGCGACCAGCCCGAACTGCACCTGCACCCCGGCGGTCAGGGCGTCTGGCAGGCCCGCATGGTGCTGTCCCTCGGGGTCGACGTGGTGCTCTGCGCCGCGCTCGGCGGCGAGATCGGCCAGGTGTTGGAGCCACTGCTGGTCAGCGAGGGAGTGGACCTGAAGGTCGTGGTACGCGACTCGGGCAGCGGTGCGTACGTGCACGATCGGCGCGGCGGCTCCCGGCAGGAGGTCGTGGACGTGCCCGGGGACCGCCTGAGCCGCCACGAGTTGGACGAGTTGTACAACCTGGCGCTCGGCGAAGGGCTGCGCGCCGAGGTGAGCGTCCTCAGTGGCCCGAACGCGCCGTGGCTCGTGCCGGCCGACCTGTACCGGCGTTTCGCCGCCGACCTGGGCGCCAACGGCAGCCGGGTGGTGGTCGACCTCTCCGGTGACCACCTCGGCGCGGTGCTGGACAGCGGCGTGTTCTTCCTAAGGGTGAGCCACGAGGAGCTGATCCGGGACGGTCGCGCCCGCGACGGCAGCGGCCCGGAGCTGACCCGGGCGATGTACGACCTGCACGCCGCCGGCGCCGAGACCGTGGTGGTGAGCCGCGCCGACCAACCGGCGCTGGCGCTTGTCGACGGGGAACTCTTCGAGGTGGAGATGCCCCGGCTGGAGGCCGCCGACCCGCGTGGAGCGGGCGACTCGATGACCGCTGGCGTGGCGGCCGTCATCGCCCGGGGCGGCGACATCCGGACGGCCATCCGCACCGGCGCGGCGGCGGGCGCGCTGAACGTCACCCGGCACGGGCTGGGCACCGGACGGATGGACTCGATCACCGGCCTGGTGGAACGGGTCCGACTCGTCCCGGCGGACAGTCGACAGCAGGAGCGGACCACCCCCGACGAGTTGGCCGACCGGGTGGTCGAGCGATGACACTGCGGGTGCTCGTCACCAACGACGACGGGATCGGCGCACCCGGCATCCAGGCGTTGGCCCTCGCGGCCACCCGGCGCGGGCTGGACGTGGTGGTTGCGGCACCCCTGGAGGAGGCCAGCGGCACCAGCGCCGCGATGAGCGCCGTCGAGCGCGACGGCCGGGTGGTGGTGAACCGGCACCCGCTGCCCGACCTGCCGGACGTGCCCGCGTACGGGGTCGGCGGCTCGCCGGGTTTCATCACGTTGATCGCGCTGCACGGCGCGTTCGGCCCGCCGCCGGCGGTGGTGCTGTCGGGCATCAACCGGGGTGCCAACGCCGGCCGCGCCGTGCTGCACTCGGGCACGGTGGGCGCCGCGTTCACCGCGGCCTCGAACGGGTGCCGGGCCATGGCGGTCTCGCTGGACGTGCTGAGCGCGGGCGAGGCGACGGCCGCCAGCGGTGGCGCCGCCGTGGACGCCGCCGGCCGGGTACGCGACGCCGAGCGACACTGGAGCACCGCCGCACGGGTGGCCCTGGACCTGCTCCCCCGGCTGACCGCCGCGCCGCCGGAGAGCGTGCTCAACGTCAACGCCCCTGACCTGCCGCACGAGCGGCTGCACGGGGTACGCCGTGGCGCGCTGGCCAGCTTCGGCCAGGTGCAGATGACGGTGGCGGAGTCGGGGCACGGCTTCGTGCGTACCTCGTTGGAGGAGCCCGGGGAGGCCCCGCAGCCCGGCACCGACGTGGCGCTGCTGGCCGCCGGGTACGCGTCGGTCACGGCCATCCGGGCGGTCACCGAGGTGACCGACGTGGACCTGACCGGTCTGGACGGGCAGCCCTGACGGCGGTGCGGGGCGCTCAGGCGCCGGGAAGCACCTCAGGGGCGCCGGCCCCGGCGAAGTAGGGCTCCGGCGCGCCGAAGAGGCCGAGCAGGCCGGTCACCCAGAGCTGACGGTGCACGAACCGGCTCGGCTCGGTGACGACCAGCTTGACGCCGCTGACCTCGGCGGTCTGGAAGCCGGCGACCATGGCGCTGATGCCCACGGAGTCGATGAAGGTGACCAGCCTCATGTTCAGCTCGATGCGGAGCGGACGGCCCTTGGCCAGCACCTCCGCAATCGCCTCACGCACCTCGTACGCTGTGTCGACGTCGATCTCACCCCGGGGGGCGATCTCGACGACACCACCGGACAGGACCGACTTCACGATCGACAGGCTCACGCGAGCACCTCCACCCGCCCGTCCCCCGGGCGCCTCATCAGTACGCGGGCCGCGACCGAGAGTATTCCTCCAACGGCCTCGGTCGCCACCCCTCGGGATGAGCAATTCACGGATCCGAGCGCACAAAGTCGCCCATATCCCCACTTTTCGGTATCTGATCATTCAATACTTTTCGTTATCTGATCAGTCGACGACCGGTCGGAACCGACGCGTCGCCGGACCAGGGTAGCGGTCGCGGCCCGGCGAGCCCGACATCCGTCCCGCCCGGTCGGCCCGTCCCGCGTGGACTCGGCGTGTCGCGCCGACCCGGCACGGCGTCGTCCGCCCCGGTGGTTGTCGGCGCTGCCTAGCATCGGCCGGGACACCCACCGTGACGGAGAGGACCTTCGATGATCAAGCGACTGGCCGGGCTGGCCGGCGTCGGCCTGCTGCTCGCCCTGGTACTGGCCTGCGGTTTCGGCGGCGGAGACGACGATGACGATGACGACGACGACTTCGCCCGCGGTGTGGCCGCGGTGGCGGTGCGCTGACCCAGGGCGTGCCGGACCGGGTTTGCGCGCGGCCGGGCCGGGGCACTGCGCAGTGAGCGAACCGTGTCGCGCTGGACGGACGCCGAGGTCCGAAGTGGCCGGCGGCTTCGGCACCTGAGGAGGTAACCACGATGTTCGGAACGAACCTGCTGGACCGGCGCAGCAAGCCGGAGCGTATCGCGGACCAGGCGTGGGAGCAGCTGCTCTCCGCCGTCAGCTCCGCGGGAGACAGTGTCCGGGACACCGCGCGGACGGCCCGGCGCAGCGGCGGCGACCTCGCCGACGGCGCCGGTGACCTGGTGGGTTCCGCCGCCGAGGAGGCACGACGTCGGGCAACCCGCGCCTTCGACGCCCTCGCCGGACGCCAGCCGGCGCTGCCGTGGACGCTGCTGATCGGGGCCGCGCTGGTCGGCGCGGCGGTCGGCTGGGCCGTCGGCTCCGCCGCCCGGGCCGCCGGCAGCCGGGACGACCGCGCGGTGGACGACGTCGAGTTCGTCGACGTCGACCGCCCCAACTCCCCCGTCGGCCTGGACGACTAGCAAACCGGTACGTGAGCGGGCCCCGTCGACATCACGTCGGCGGGGCCCGCTCGCATCGGGTGGCGGCACCAGGGCTTAAGCCCGGTCCGCCGGGGTGCCGGACCCCTCAGGCAGCCCCGGCGGACCGGTGTTCTCGGGTGGCTCGGCAGACGCCGGGCCACCGGGTCAGCGACTCGTGCAGGACACCGTGCTCGGCGGCGAGTTGGTGCCGGTCCAGGTACCGAGGAAGCCGATCGTGGTGCTGGTCCCGGCGGCGAGCGCGCCGTTCCAGCCGCTGTCCACGACCGAGACGACCGCCCCGGTCTGGGTGTGTGTGCCGCCCCAGAGTTGGCTGACGCGCTGGCCGTTGGGGAAGGTCCAGCCGAGCGTCCAGCCGGCGATGGGCCGGGTGCCGGGGTTGCTGACCACGATCTCGGCCTGGAACCCGCCCGTCCACGAGCCGGTCACCCGGTAGGTCGCCGCGCACCCGCCGACCGGAGGCGGGGTGGTCGGAGGCGGCGTGGTGGGAGGCGGCGTGGTCGGGGGCGGGGTCGTCGGAGGCGGGGTGGTCGGAGGCGGGGTGGTCGGGGGCGGGGTCGTCGGGGGCGGCGTGGTCGGGGGCGGCGTCGTGGGAGGCGGGGTCGTCGGGGTGCCGCCGGTGCGGTCGGCCACCAGGATGCCGCGGCCGTTGGTGCCCAGGTAGACGCGGCCGTAGACCCGGGGGTCGCCGGTCAGCGCCTCGGTCGGGTTGCCGTACTGGTGGCGGTCGTCGTTGATGCGTACCCAGGTCGTGCCGCCGTCGTCCGAGCGGTGCACGCCGGGTTGGCCGTCCACCGTGCCGTACAGGAAGACGGCCGGGTTGGTCCGCCCCGGCGCGGCCTTGCCGAACCCGACGTTGCCGGAGGCGCTGACGCCGCCCAGCTTGCTGAAGCTGGCCCCGGAGTCGGTGGACCGCCAGAGCCCGCCCGGGCCGGCCAGCCACAGCTCGCCCGACTTGCCGGGCAGCGCCTTGAACCGCACATCGGTGCTGGGCAGGCCGGTCGCCGCCGTCGCGGTGAAGCTCGCGCCGCCATTGGTGCTCAGGTAGACCCGACCGCCGCTGAAGCCGTAGAACCGGTTGGGGTCGACGCGGTCGGCTTCGACGATCGCGTTGGCCGGGATGCCGTTGGACGGTGACCACGAGTTGCCGAAGCCGACCGCGTAGACGACGCGTTGACCCGCGTCGCCGGGCGCCCAGACGAACCGGCTGCCGTCGGCCGCCGCGGCGACCGTACCGCCGGCGTTGACGCCGGACGGCTCGGTGCCCTGGAACCAGGTGGCCCCGCCGTCGGTGGAGAAGGCGACGTGGCTGTCGTTGGGCCGGTCGGAGTCGGTGAAGTTGCCGGCGCGTACCAGCACGGCGGGCTTGCTCTCGGCGTAGTCCAGGCTGGTGGTGCTGGTGAAGACCGGCTGGGTGAACAGCATCGACGGAATGGTCTCCAGGTCGACGTGCCGGAAGCCACCGACATCGCCGAGCGCGCTGATCAGGGGTGCGCCGCTGGGCGGGCTGACCAGGTCGAGGACGGCCGTCTCCTCCAGGCCCCGGACCATCGGCCGGATGGTGAACTGGCCGCCGGTGTCCCACTTGGTGAGGTCGGTGGTGCCGTAGATGGTGGCCCCGGTGCCGTACATCATCCGGTTGGAGTCGTGCGGGTCGATCTCCACCGATTCGTTCATCCAGCCGAGCTTGGGACTCTCCTCGGGCGGCGCCGGGTTGGCGCCGAAGGTCAGCCAGGGCACCGAGCTGATGTCCATGGTGTAGCGCTTGGACCGCTGCGGGTAGCTGGTGAAGTCCCAGATGCGGGTCCAGCTCGCCCCACCGTCGGTGCTGCGGAAGAAGATCGCGTCCGGCCACCAGGAGACCTGGGTGGCCACCATCAGCGTGTTCGGGCGCTGCCGGTCGATGGTCAGGCCGCTGTAGCCGAAGTAGTCGTCGGCGCTGGTGGAGGGGATCGGGCTGATCCGCGTCCAGGCCCCGGTCGACCGGGTGAACTTCCAGACGTCACCCTTGCCACCGTCGTACGGGCCACCGGTGTCGCTGGTGGCGATGTAGAGGTGACCGCCGACCGGGTCGACGACGCCCTTGTGCGCCAGGTAGCCGGTGGGTTGCCCGGGAATCCGCGCCCAGGTGACACCGCCGTCGGTGCTGCGGTAGACCGGGTTGTCCTTGTCGGCCACACCCACGTAGATCGTCTGGGTGGTGGTGCCGGCGGTGCCGGTGCTCTTGTCGAAGCTGACCCAGGTGAGGCCCTGGTTCTGCCCGTTGTAGCCGTTCGGGTCGCTGGGATCGGCCCGGTAGTTGCCGACGTTCGGGAAAGCGGTGACCTTGGCCCAGGTCGCCCCGTAGTCGGTGCTGCGCCACAGCCCGTTGCCGCCCTCGGCGCCGTAGTAGAGGACGCTGTTGCGGTTGGGGTCGACGGCCAGCCGCTCGCCCATGCCCCGCCCGGGCATGTTGCCGCCGTTCTTGAACGGCAGCTCGGTGACCTGCCAGGTGGCGCCCTTGTCGGTCGAGCGCAGGATCGCGCCGTTGTTCGGGTCCCAGCCGTTGGTGTACATGCCGACGGCCGCGTACACCCGGTTGGTCTGCACCGGGTCGGTGGCGAGGCTGACCACGCCGTTGTAGCCCCAGCGGTCCGCGCCGACCCAGTCGAGCAGCGGCGTCCAGGACTGGCTGCCCTGCTCCCAGCGGTAGGCCCCGCCGATGTCGGTCCGGGCGTAGATCAGGTTCTTCTCGGTGGGGTTGAAGACGATGCCGGGCACGAAGCCACCGCCGCCGACCGGGACGTTGCGCCAGGTGTACGCCTCGGCGGCGGCCGGTGCCGGCGCCGAGCCCGCGGCGGTGATCGGGACCGCCACGACGGCCGTGGCGACGGTCAGCGCCGCGACGACCACGCTGGCCAGTGATCTGGGCATCTGTGTTCCTCTCGGGGGTGGAGACCCGGGAGTCGGGGATCGACCGGGGTGGCGTCGCGGCCCGGGGGACGAGCACGGCGACGCGGGGACGGATCGACCGGAAGGTGGTGCGTCGCGGCCCGGGGGACGGACGACGACGCGGAGGACGGATCGGAGCTGCCCTGGCTCCAACCACCCGACGCGAGGCTCCCGCGATCGAGGAACGCACTCACACTAACCGATTCGACGCCGCTTTGGAAGCGCTCCCATCATGGTCGACACACCTGCCGGGCACGCCGGATCCGCACGGGCCCACCCGCATCGGGTGAGGACGGCTAACCCGCACGACCGGCAGGATCGGACCTCGGCGGGCCGGTCACGGCCAACAGCCCGGTCCGCCAGGCACGCGAGCCGATGGGAGGGGCAGATGGCCATCGCGACGATCACGCGTACCGACCAGGACATCCAGTCCGCCGTCCTCGACGAGCTGACCTGGGAACCCCGGGTGCAGCCGCACGAGATCGGCGTGACCGTGGCCGAGGGCGTCGTCACGCTGAGCGGACGGGTGGACAGCTACGCGAAGAAGTGGGCCGGGGAACGAGCCGCGCACCGGGTCGCCGGGGTCCGGGCGGTCGCCAACGACCTGACCGTGCAACTGGCCGGTAGCAACGAGCGCGCCGACCCGGACCTGGCCGCCGCGGCCGGCGACGCCCTGGAGTGGGACGCGTTCGTGCCCATCGAGAAGCTCCAGGTCACCGTCTCGGCCGGGTGGGTCACGCTGCACGGTGAGGTCGAGTGGGAGTACCAGCGCCGCGCCGCCGAGCGGGCGGTGTGCCGACTGACCGGCGTCCGTGGGGTCAGCAACGGCATCACCGTCCAGCCGAACGCGTCGTCGGACGGCGTGAACCTGGCCGGCAGGATCGTGGACGCCCTCGCCCGGGCCGGCGCCACCGAGGCCGAGCGGATCACCGTCCGGGTGCACGGCGACACGGCCGTGCTCGCCGGACTGGTGCACTCCATGCCCGAACGCGCCGAGGTCGAGCAGGTGGCCTGGTCCGCGCCGGGCATCCGGGAGGTGCAGAACCACATCGCGGTCGCCCCGGTCCTGCGGTGAGCGCGGGTACCACCCGGAACGGGTGAGCCCGTCTCACCCGTTCCGGCGGAAGGCTGGTGGCATGAGTGATCCGAACGGGCTGATCCAACCCGGGAACCCCGCCCCCGGCTTCACCCTGCCAAGCACTCCCGACGGGCGCCAGATCGGCCCCGAGCAGTTCCGGGGTCGCCCGGTCGTCCTGGCTTTCTATCCGGCCGACTGGAGCCCCGTCTGCGGCGACCAGATGTCGCTCTACCAGGCGGCGGCGCCGGTGTTCGACCAGTACCAGGCCATGGTGCTCGGCATCTCGGTGGACAGCATCTGGTCGCACCGGGCGTTCGCCGAGAGCCGGGGCATCACCTTCCCACTGCTGGCCGACTTCGAGCCCAAGGGCGAGGTGTCCCGCCGGTACGGGGCGTACTCGGCGCGGGGTGAGTCGGCCCGCGCGCTGGTGGTGATCGACCAGGCCGGGACGGTGGCGTGGAGCTACCTGTCGGCCCCCGACGTCAACCCGGGCGCGGACGGGATCTTCGACGCGCTGGACAACCTGACAAACGAGCGGAAGGTGATGGCCGGATGACCACGCCACTGCAGGTCACCGCGCGGCTGCGTGAGCCGCTGACCGTCGAGGACCACGTCCGCGGGCCGTCCGACGCCGCGGTGACCATCATCGAGTACGGCGACTTCCAGTGCCGGTTCTGCGGCGCCGCGTACCCGAACCTGCACGAGTTGCTGCGCCAGCGCGCCGACACGGTGCGACTGGTCTACCGCTACTTCCCCATCGCCAACATCCACCCGTACGCCGAGCGCGCGGCGGAGACGGCGGAGGCGGCCGCGGCGCGGGGGAAGTTCTGGGAGATGCACGACTGGCTGTACGAGCACCAGGACCAGTTGGACCCGGTCCACCTCTCGCTCGGCGTCGAGCAGCTCGGCCTGCCGACGGACGAGGTGAACGGCGAGGTGGAGCGCGGGACGTACGCCGACCGGGTTCGCCGGGACTTCGTGGGCGGCATCCGCAGCGGGGTCAACGGCACGCCGACCCTCTTCGTCAACGACGTCCGGCACGACGGCGGGTACGACCTGCCCGACCTGCTGGCCGCCGTGGACGCGGCGGCGAACGCCTGACCGACGTGGGCTGATCCGGGCGGCGGCCCCGCCGCTCAGATCAGCCGCAGCTCGCGCGCCCGCCGGACCGCCTCGCGCCGGCGGGTCGCGCCGAGTTTGCGGTAGATGTTGCGCACATGCGTCTTGACCGTGTTGACCGACAGCGACAGTTCGCCGGCGATCTCCACGTTGGACAGGATGCTCTGCAGGTACCGCAGAATGGTCAGCTCCCGCTCGGTGAGCGGCTCGTCGAGCCGGCCACCCGGTTCGACGGCCGGCCGGGGAGCACTCTCCTCGACGCCCCGGACCAGGTCGCTGACCAGCGGGAAGTGCGCGGTGCCCGCGTCCAGGTGGGCGGCCAGCAGGTCCCGTACCGACGGTTGCGCCCGGGTGAACGCCCGCCGGGCGCCCTGCGGGCCGGCCAGGTCCAGCACCTGCTCCAGGACCCGCCCGGCCCGGCGGACGTCCCCGGCCCGTTCGGCGAGCAGCGCCTCCAGCAGGCCGGCGTCCAGGCGTACCGAGAGGGGCCAGGCGGCGGCCGGCGGGCCCGGCCAGTCCGGCAGCGCCCGCTCGGCGGCCCCGAGGTCGCCGGCCCGCAGCTCCACCCGGGCCAGGGCCACGTCGAGCGCCGGGGCGCCCCGGTCGCCGGTGACACCCGCCAGCAGGTCCCGGGCCGCGTCCAGGTCACCCCGCTCGGCGCGGGCGTCCGCCTCGGCGGCCCGGAGCAGACCCGACAGTTCGGCGGCGGCCGGCTCGTCGGGCAGTGCCTCCCGCGCGTGCACCAGCAGCCGCTGGGCGGCGGCCGGGTCACCGGCGTCCCGGGCCAGCGCCGCGCGGCACAGCGCGGCGACCGCCGCCGCCACCGGCTCGCCGCCGGGCGCGTCGGTCGCCCCGGCGGCGAGCGCGAGGTTCGCGGCGGCCTCCTCGGGCTGGTCGCGGTGCAGGGCCACCACCGCCAACGCCAGGTACGCGTGGCCGCAGTCGAGCCGGCAGGACCAGCCCCGGCAGGCCGGCATATCCAGCGCGTCCCGCGCCGCCTGCTCCGCCGTGCGCAGGTCACCGCGCACGGCGAGCAGCAGCGCGGCGCGACTGGCGGCGACCAGTTCGGTACGCGGCCGGCCGGCCTCCCGGGCCGCCGCCCGGGCCCGGACGAACCGCGCGTCGGGCAGCCCGCCGGCGGACATCTCCACCAGGCCCAGCGCGGTACCGGTGAAGGCCCGCAGGTCGGCGTCCTCGGGGTTCGGCGGGTCGGCCAGCGGCCCGGCGGGCGGGCCGTCCGGTGAGCCGGCGGTCGGGGCGGCGGTCGGGCGGGCCCGCAGCAGTCGGGCGGCGGCGGCACGGGTCTGCGGCAGGTCACCGGCGAGCCGGGCCAGGCTCAGCTCCAGTGCGGTGGCCAGCCGCAGGAACCGGTCCCGCCGGGGCGTCGGCAGCGCGTCCGCGTGCGCCGCGGCGGTGCGTAGGTGGCCGCTGGCGGCGTCCAGGTCACCGGCGTACGCCCGCTCGGCGGCACCGGCCAGCGCCACCTCCGGGTCGGCCGCGACCGCCTCCGGAGGCGGGGACGGCGGGGTCGGGCCGTCGACCGGCTCGTGGTCGTAGCGGGTCAGCTCCGGCCAGTGCGCGACGAACAGGTCGGCGGCCAGGTCCCAACGGCCGGCGGCGAGGGCGTGCCGCAGGCCGTCGGCCGGTCGGCCCGCGCCGGCGTACCAGTCGGAGGCGCGCGCGTGCAGTTCCCGCACCTCGTCGGCGGACAGCCGGGCCAGTTCGGCGCGGAGCAGGTCGGCGAGCAGCGGGTCGCAGCGGTACCAGGGTGGCCGGCTGTCCTCCCGGCGCAGCAGGCCACCGGCACCGGCGAGGTCGGCCAGCGCCTGCCCGGCGTCCGCGCGGCCGGTCAACGCCTCGGCCAGTTCGGCGCAGACGGTCTCGGCCAGGGCGGTACGACGCAGCAGGTCCCGGTCGGCCGGGTCGATCGCGGCCAGCACCTCCTCGTGCAGGTAGCCGGCGATCTCCGGCTGGTCGCCGCCGAACTGCCCCAGCCACCGTTCCGGGTCGGGCTGCCCGCGCAACGCCAGCGCGGCGATCCGCAGCGCGGCCGGCCAGCCCCCGGTGCGCTCGCGCAGCCGGCGTACCGCGCCGGCCGGCAGTGACGCGCCGTGCGCGGTCAGCAGGTCGGCCACCTCGTCGTCGGTGAAGGCCAGCTCGTCCCGGCCGATCTCGGTGAGTTCGCCGGCGAGGCGCAGCCGGTGCAGGGCCAGCGGCAGGCCGGCCCGCGCGCCGACCACCAGGCGCAGCCGCTGCCCGGAGTGCCGCAGCAGGAACTCCAGTCCGGTCAGCGCGGCCGGGTCGGTGATCCGGTGCAGGTCGTCCAGGACCAGCAGCACGGGCTGCGGCGCGGCGGCCAGCCCGGCGGCGAGCAGTTCCAGCTGGTCGGGGCGCGGCGGGCCGGTGGGCAGCGGCGCGACCAGGTCGTCGTCCGCCGCGCCGGTGGCCGTGCGCAGGGCCGCCGCCAGGTACGCCCAGAGCCGGTCGCCGTCGTCGCCGGCCTCCACCGACACCCATGCCGGCGTCGACGCGTACGCGGGTTCGGTCAGCCGTACCCAGGAGGCGAGCAGGGTGGTCTTGCCCCACCCGGCGGGGGCGACGACCAGGGTGACCGGTCCGGCGCTGCCCTCGTCGAGGCCGCGCAGCAGGCGGGGCCGGGCCACCACCGGCTCGGGCGGCACGGTCGGCGTCAGCCGCGACGACAGCAGTGGCGGATGCTCCCCCCGCCGTACCGCCGCCGTGCCGACCCGCGCGGAATCCTGCTGTTCCGGCACCCGGCCCACCCCCACCGCCCGCGTTCCACCCCCCGGTCGGCGAGCGGTTACCCGACGCGGGCCGGTTCACCCCTTCCGGGCGAGCCCGCTTCACCCGGGTCCGACCGAGGATCGGGGGACGTGGACCGGGAGGACCGATGGGACGCAGGAGACGGCTGAGGCGGGCGGGATCGACCCTGACCGGGGCGGCCCTCCGGCTGCTGCGCGTACCTCGTCGACGGGACCGCTTTGGCGCGGACCGCGCGCTGACCGCGGCCGGCTGGGAGGTGGTGACCGTGGACCGGCCGCCCGGGCAGGTGCTTCCCGACGGCCGGTGGCCGGAGCCGTTGCGCCGCCTGGACGGCGTGGTGGAGGTACGGGTGCGACCGGCGCCGGGTGACCGGGGCACCGAACTGTCCGCCCGTCCACTGGCTCGTGCCACCGCGCCGGCCGGCCTCGCCGCCCACCTGGTCGGCGACGACCCGCACCTGCTCATCCGGCGAACCCTGCGCCAGGTGAAGCAGCGCGTGGAAGCCGGCGAGGTGCTGCGCGCGGACCGTTCGGCGCTGGACCGCCCGAGGTTCCGCGGGTGAGGGCGCTGTGCTGGGTGGCCGCCGACGAGCTGGCGGTACGCGAGGTGCCCGACCCGGAGCTGCGCAACGAGCGGGACGTCATCGTGCGGGTACGCCGCAGCGCCACCTGCGGCGGTGACCTGCCGCTGCTCGCGGGACGGGACCCGCTGCTGAGCACCGGTGACGTGCTGGGGGCGGAGTTCGTGGGTGAGGTGGTCGAGGCCGGCCCGGCGATCCGGGGGCACCGGATCGGCGACCGGGTGGTGGTCGGCGCGGGCGTGGCGTGCGGCGGCTGCTGGTACTGCCGCCGGGGGCGGCACTCGTGCTGCGACAACGCCGCCGTCGACGTGCCGAGCGTCGATCCGGGCTGGGAACGTCCGGACGCCGGCTGCTTCGGTCGGCCCCGGGCGGCTGGCGGTTTCGCCGGTGGGCACGCGGAGTACGTGCGGGTGCCGTACGCCGACGTGGGCGCGTTCCGGGTGCCGGACGCGGTCGACGACGACCGGGCGCTCTTCGCCGCCGACGCCGCACCGACCGGTTGGCTGGCGGCCGAACTGGGCGAGGTGCGGCCCGGGGACGTGGTGGCGGTCTGGGGCGCCGGGGCCGTGGGCCAGTTGACCGCGCACGCCGCCGTGCTGCGCGGCGCGGCCCGGGTGCTCGTCGTGGACCGGTACGAGGAGCGGCTGCGGATGGCCGAACGGCATGCCGGGGCGGAGCCGCTGGACTACCGCCGTACCGACGTGGTGGCGGAGCTGCGCGAGCGCAGCGGCGGGCGGGGCCCGGACGTGTGTGTGGTCGCGGTGGGACCGCCACCACCCCGCTCGGTCGCCGACCGGTGGGCCCGCGGCGACCGCCCGGACCCGGTGCGCGAAGCGGTGTACGCCTGCCGCAAGGACGGCGTGGTGGTGGTGCTCGGTGGGACCGACGGGTCCGGGGCCGGGTTCGCCCTGGGTGCGGTCACCGACAAGCGGCTCACGGTGCGCGGGGCACGCCGGCCGGACCTGCGGGACGTACCGATGCTGCTGCACCGGATGGCCCGCGACGAGCTGCGGACCGAGCACCTGGCCACCCACCGGCTGCCGCTCGCGGACGGCCCGTCGGGGTACGCCCTGTTCGCCGACCGCGCCGACGGTTGCGTCCGGGCCGTGTTCACGCCGTGACCCGCGTACGGGATCGGCGCGGGACGATGACCGGTGGCAGACTCGGGGAATGACTGGCGAGCGGGCGTACGACGTGGTGCTGTTCGGCGCGACCGGCTTCACCGGCGGGCTGACGGCCGAGTACCTGGCCCGGAACGCGCCGCCCGGGTTGCGGTGGGCGCTGGCCGGGCGCGACCCCGGTCGCCTCGCCGCCGTCCGGGACCGGCTCGCCGCGATCGACCCCGCCCTGGCCGACCTGCCGCTGTTGCCCGCCGACGTGACCGACGCCGGGTCGCTGCGCGCGGTCGCCGAGAGCGCCCGGGTGGTCGCCAGCACCGTCGGGCCGTTCGTGCACCACGGGGAGCCGCTGGTCGCGGCCTGCGCCCGGGCCGGCACCGACTACCTGGACATCACCGGCGAGCCGGAGTTCGTCGACCTGATGTACGTCCGCCACCACGCCGAGGCGACCCGCACGGGCGCCCGCCTGGTGCACGCCTGCGGGTTCGACTCCGTACCGCACGACCTGGGCGTCTGGTTCACCGTCAAGCAGCTGCCGGCGGGCGGACCGGTCACCGTGGACGGTTACGTGCGCGCCGGCGCCCGGTTCTCCGGCGGCACGTACCACTCCGCGCTCACCGCGTTCGCCCGGACCGGGGAGGCGAGCCGGGCCGCCCGGGCCCGCCGGGCGGTCGAGCCGCGTCCCACCGACCGTCGGGTCCGGGCGGTGCCCGGCCGGCTGGCCCGCTCGGCGGAGCTGGGCGTCTGGGCCGTGCCGCTGCCCACCATCGACCCGCAGGTCGTCCGCCGGTCGGCCGCGGCCCGCCCGGAGTACGGGCCGGACTTCCGCTACCGGCACTTCGCGGCGTTGAAGCGGCTCCCGACGGTGCTCGTCGGCGCGGTGGGGCTCGGCACGCTGATCGGCCTGGTGAAGGTGCCGCCCACCCGGCGGTGGCTGCTCGGGCGGCTCGCCTCCGGGCAGGGGCCCAGTGCGCAGCAGCGGGCGTCGTCCTGGTTCCGGGTCCGGTTCGTCGGCACCGGGGGCGGGCGACGCGTGGTCACCGAGGTCGCGGGCGGCGACCCCGGGTACGACGAGACGGCGAAGATGCTCGCCGAGTCGGCGCTCTGCCTGGCGCTCGACGACCTGCCGCCGACCGCCGGCCAGCTCACCCCGGTCACCGCGATGGGGGACGCGCTGCTCGACCGGCTGGTCCGCGCCGGGCTCACCTTCCGGGTGCTGAAACGGGACGAGCCGGTGGCGGAGGCGGCCCCGGGCCAGCCGGCCCCGGAGGCGGCCCAGGCCCGGCCGGCCCCGGAGGCCGCCCCGGCCCCGGCCCTGCCTGCGGCGGAGGCGGCGACACGGGGCACGGAGCCCGCCGCTTGACCCTCTACCAGGTCGAGGGGGCAGGATGCCGGACGTGGTGAGCGACCTGCACAGCATCGGCGAGTTGGCCCGGGCCAGCGGCCTGACCGTCAGCGCGCTGCGCTTCTACGACTCGGCGGGCGTGCTCACGCCGGCCCTGGTCGACCCGGTGACCGGCTACCGCTGGTACACGGACGAGCAGATCGCCCCGGCCCGGCTGGTCGCGGGGCTGCGCCGGGTCGGGATGCCGGTGCCCGACATCGCCGCCGCCGTCCGCGCCGAGCCGGCCGAGGTGCACCGGCTGCTCGACGCGCACCTGCGCCGGCTGGCCGACGGGCTCGCCGACGCGCGCCGCGAGATCACCCGACTGCGCGCCCTGGTCGACCCGGCCCCGGCCGTGGCGACCACGCTGCTGCTCTCCCCCGCCGAGTTCGCCGCCGCCCTCGACGCGGCGCGCTTCGCCGTCGGCGTCGACCCGGAGCTGCCGGCCCTGTCCGGGATGCTGCTCGACGTCGAGCCGGACGGGGTACGGCTGGTCGCCACGGACCGTCACCGCCTCGCGCTGGCCCGGGCCGGGGCCGCCGTCGACGGGCCGCCCGCGCGGGTGCTGGTGCCGGTGGACCTCGTCGACCGGCTGCGCCGGCTGCTGGACACCGACGACGGGCCGGTACGACTCACGGTGACCGGCGTCGACCTGCGGGTGATCGTGGCCGGCCGGACGCTCACCGGCACCGCCCTGCCGTACGACTTCCCGGACTACCGGCGGCTGCTGCGCGAGGCGGTCGGCGCGCGGCCGGCCGCGTACCGCATCCCGGTGGACGTGGTGGCCCTGCGTGCCGCGCTGCGCGACCCGGCCGCTCCCACGCTGGCCCGTGAGTACGCGGGCACGCCGCTGGCGGTCTCCGTCCTGGGCCTCGACGACGCGGGCGGTCTGCGGCTGCTGCACCCGGCCGAGCTGCCCGGGCCGCCCGCCGACGCGGACGGCGGGCTGCGGTTCGGGGTGAACGGCGAGTACCTGCTCGACGCGCTGGACGCGGCCGGCGGCCCGCAACTGGTGCTGGAGTTGGACGGGCCGATCGCCCCGCTGGCCGTACGCCGGCCGGACGACGAGGACACCTTCTCCGTGTTGATGCCGATCCGGCTGTAGAAACCGGTCGCGCTCCCCGTCCCCGGGTCCAAACGTGCGCGACGGTAGCATCTGATGGTTCACCAGTGAACCCCGGACGGAGGCGTACGGAGCAGCATGCTCGACATGGAGTTGATCCGGAAGGATCGCGAGGCGGTGGCCACCGCGTTGGCGAAGCGACTGGATCCCGCCGAGGTCACCCGTTCCCTGGACGAGATCCAGCGGCTCGACCAGGAACGCCGCGCCCTGATCACGGAGATCGACGCCGAGCGGCAGCGCCGCAAGGCCGAGGCCCGGGCGTACGCGCAGGCCAAGCGCGCCGGCACCGAGCCGCAGGTCGCCGCCCCCGAGGCCGAGCGCAAGCAGCTCGCCGAGCTGGAGTCCCAGCTGGACGAGGTGCAGGCGCGGCTGCGTGACGCGATGAGCGAGCTGCCGAACCTGCCCGCCGACGACATCCTCCCCGGCGGCAAGGAGGCGAACCGGGTCGTCAAGACCTTCGGTGCGCCGCCGGCGATCGAGAAGGTCCGCGACCACGTGGAGCTGTCCCGCGCGCTCGGTCTGGTCGACTACGAGCGGGGCGTCAAGCTCGGCGGCTCCGGCTTCTGGATCTACACGGGGATCGGCGCCCGGCTGGAGTGGGCGCTGCTCAACTACTTCGTCGACCAGCACATCAAGGCCGGGTACGAGTTCCTGCTCCCGCCGCACCTGCTGCTCGACTCGGCCGGCTTCGCCGCCGGCCAGTTCCCCAAGTTCTACGACGACGTCTACCACCTGGACGCCGCGTCCGCCCCGCGCGGGCAGTTCCTGCTGCCCACGTCGGAGACGGCGATCCTCGGCGCGTACCAGGACGAGATCCTGGAGACCGCGAAGCTGCCGTTGAAGGCGTTCGCGTACACGCCGTGCTACCGCCGGGAGTCGGCCGGGTCGCACTCGGACGAGCGCGGCACGGTGCGCGGGCACCAGTTCAACAAGGTGGAGATCTTCCAGTTCACCCTGCCGGAGCAGGCGGACGCGGCGTTGGAGGAGATGCTCGCCCACGCCGAGAGCCTGGTCGAGGGGCTGGGCCTGCACTACCAGCGCACGCTGCTCTCGGCCGGTGACGCCAGCGCGTCGATGAAGAAGACCCTCGACATCGAGGTGTGGATGCCGAGCACCGGCAAGTACAAGGAGGTCTCGTCGGTCTCCTGGGCCGGCGACTACCAGGCCCGCCGGGCGGCCATCCGCTACCGCGAGCCGGGTGGCAAGCAGACCCGCTTCGTGCACACCCTCAACGGGTCGGCGCTGGCCACGAGCCGCCTCTTCCCGGCCATCCTGGAGCAGTACCAGCAGGCCGACGGCAGCGTCCTGATCCCCAAGGTCCTCCAGGACCGTCTAGGAACCGACCGCCTGACCCCGCGCTAGACCCACTCACCCCGCCGATCTTGCACTTTCTGTCGTCTCGATGCCCCGATCCGCGTCTTTTGAGGCGACAGAAAGCGCAAGATCGCGGATGTGTTGACGGGGGCGGGGGGGG
>NZ_JBYIRN010000039.1:0-45418 GCF_057708145.1 Micromonospora sp. bgisy143 | reverse complement strand
TGTGGGGGTGGGGGGGGGGGGGGACCCCCCCCCCCGCCCCCGGTGGTGTCACAGGCCGAGCAGCCGTAACGGCACGGCGTCGGCCATCGCCTTGTTGCCGGCGTCGTTCGGGTGGATGTGGTCCCCCGAGTCGTACGCGGGCAGCAACTGGCTGGGCCTGGCCGGGTCCCGCAGCACCCGGTCGAAGTCGAGCAGCCCGTCGAACTCCCGGCTGCCGCGCAGGTACGCGTTCACGGCCTGCCGGGTGGCCTCCTTCTCCGGCGTCCACACCCCGGGCGCGCCGTGCCCCTCGTACGGCGTGAGGGTGGCCACCAGGCTGGTCAGCCCGCGCTGCTGGAGCTGCTGGTTGATCTGCCGCAGGGTGGCGATGATGGCCTCGGACGAGTCGTTGGACATCCAGATGTCGTTGATGCCCAGGTGGGTGACGACGGTGCGCGCCCCGGTCTGGGCGAAGACGTCCTCGTTGAGGCGGGCCGCCGCGTTCGGGCCGAGTTGGAAGTAGCCGGGGTAGTCCCCGGCGCCCGGCTCGGTGCCCTCGTGGTTGAGGCGGTTGCCGGCCAGGCTCAGGTTGAGCACGCCCGGGGTGCGCTTGTCGGGCCGGTCGGCGAGCAGCCGGTCGGCGAGCAGGTCGGGCCAGCGCCGGTTGGCGTTGACGGTGCTGCCGTTGCCGTCGCCGATGGAGTCGCCGAGCACCACCAGCGCGCCGGGGGTGCCCTTGCGCTGCACGTCGACGCCGGACAGGAAGAACCAGCAGCAGTTCGGTCGGATGGTGAAACCGGCGCCGTCCGCCGCCCCGGTGAGGTCGCCCGCGCCGATGAAGTTCGTCTGCTGGGACTGCCCGTGGAAGGTGGTCGGCCCGGTCGGCGTCGGGAAGTGCAGGGTGATCACCAGGTCGCTGTCGTCCGCGACGGCGAAGGTCAGCGGATCGCTGAGCAACTCGGCGCCCCGGTTCATGGTCGCCGAGGCCGCGCCGGTGAAGGTCAGCGGGCGCAGCGAGGCCGGGTCGATGTCGGAGACGTCGTCGGCGGTCGCCGTGTTCGGCCGGGCCACGGTGGCCCGGCCCACCCGGACCGCCTGCTCGCCGTAGAGGTTGCTCAGCCGTACCCGCAGCGCCGGGCCACCCACCGAGACGTGCACGACCATCCGGACACTCTGGTCGTTCAGGCCGGTGTTGGTCAGGCCGACCGAGTTGCCCCGGGTGACCGCCGCGGCCCAACTCCCCGCCCACTCGCCCCGGTCCGGGCGGCCGGCGACGGTGGCCGATCCGCCGGCGGTGGCGACGACGGCGGGTGTTGCGGTGACCAGTAACGCCGCGAGGGCGGTGACGACATGCCATCTCTTCGGGGTCGACATTGAACCTCCATCGTGTGGCAGCCCAGGGCCGTCCGCTGACGGCTCCCGCTGGACGATGGTCCAGAAACCTAGCCGTCGCCGATGACGGGCGTCAATCGACTGATCGACACGATCAAATGTCCGCCGGGCCTGCGGTTTCGCCCTTCGGCCCGGTCCCGCCGCGCCCACGCCGGCCTAGGCTCGCAGGCGGCGGCGGTGCGGTCGCCGACCGCGCGCCCACCGCCCGCGACGTCGCCGGGAAACCGACCCGGAGACCGCCGCTTTCCTGCGATGGGGGTTTGCCGGATGACTGACGGACCCGGGCACGCGACCTATGTGGACAGGGCACTGGACCTGTTCGCCGAGTTCGGCGATCGGGAGGCGCTGGTCGGCGGTGGTCACCGCCTGACCTACACCGAGGCCGCCGCGCGGGTCCGCGCGATGGCCGCGACGCTGGCCGGGCACGGCGTACGCCCCGGCGCGGCGGTGCTGGTGACCATGGCCAACGCCGTGGAGGGTCCGCTGCTCCAGCTCGCGCTGCACCTGCTCGGCTGCCGGACGATGTGGGTCGCCCCGGTGACCGCCCGCCGGGAGGTCGACGAGTTCGTCCGGCTGGCCCGCCCCGACGCCCTGGTCTACGACGCCCGCGACCCGGCCAGCCTGGGCCCGGAACTGGCCGCCGCGCTGCCCGGCGTACCGGTGTGCTGCCTGGGCCCGGGCGGTGCGGGCCCGGACCTCACGGCGGAGCCGGCGGTTGCGGTGCCGCTGCCGGCGACGGTCCCCGCGCCGGAGTCGTTCCTGCAGACCAGCGGCACCACCGGAGCGCCGAAGCTGGTGCACCACACCGAGAGCTTCTACGCCCAGATCCTCACCCTCGCGGCCGACTTCCGCGCCGCCGGTTTCCCGCTGCTGCGGCACCTGTCGCACTCGCCGATGTGGTTGGCCAGCGGCCAGATCACCACCCTGTTCAACATGTTCACCGGCGGTGTGCTGTTCCTGCGGGACGACTGGGACCCGAGGGCGTTCGTGGCGACCGTTCAGCGCGAGCGGATCAACTCCACCTTCGTGACCCCGCCGATGCTCTACGAGTTGCTGGACCATCCGGCGCTGGTGGGCGCGGACTTCTCGGCGATGTTCATGTTCAACGTGGGCGCCGGGCCCGCCGCGCCCGCCCGGCTGCGCCAGGCCATCGCGCGGTTCGGCCCGGTGCTGCGCATCGTGTACGGCCTCAGCGAGGCGGTCGTGATCACCGCGCTGCCCGGGCTGACCGACGATCCGGAGCACCCGGAGCGGCTGCGCTCCTGCGGGCGTCCCTACGGCGACGTGCGGATCGAGATCCGGGACGACGACGGCGTGGTGCTGCCGCCAGGTCACGACGGCGAGGTGTGGGTGCGCAGCCGACTCAGCTTCGCCGGCTACCACGGGCAGCCCGAGCTGACCGCGCAGACGCTCGTCGACGGCTGGGTCCGTACCCGGGACATCGGCCACCTCGACGAGGACGGCTACCTCTACCTGGTCGACCGGGCGCACGACATGATCGTCACGCACCGGCGGAACTGGGCGATCTTCTGCCGGCCCATCGAGGACGCGCTGGCCGGGCACCCCCAGGTGCGGGCCGCCGCCGTGATCGGCGTACCGGACGACGAGGTCGGCGAGGTGCCGTACGCGTACGTGGTGCCCGCGCCGGGCGCGACGGTCACCGCGGTGGACCTGATCGACCTGGTGACCGCCGAGCTGAACGAGATGTGGGCGCCGGCCGGGGTGGAGTTCGTCGACCGGTTGCCGGTGAACCGGTCGGTCAAGGTGGACAAGCGGGCGCTGCGCGCCGAGTACGCCGCGCGGCGGGCGGCGGCGGTCGGGGCGTGACCCCCCGTCGGCAGTTGGTCGTCCTGGTCGGCGCGGACCTGATCTCCAACCTGGGCACCCGCATCTCCGTGGTGACCATCCCCTGGCTGGTGCTGGTCACCACCGGCAGCCCCACCAAGATGGGTCTGGTCGCGTTCGCCGAGACGCTCCCGTACCTGCTGTCCAGCGCCCTCGGCACACCCTGGGCGGACCGGATCGGCCTGCGCCGGACGTCGATCCTCTGCGACGCGGGCAGCGCGCTGGCGATGGTCGTCGTGGCGCTCACGCCGTGGCTGGGCTTCGTACCGCTGGTGGCGTTGGTCGCGGTGGCCGGGGCGCTGCGCGGCATCGGGGACCGGGTCAAGCACGTCATGTTCCGGCCGGTCGCCGAGGCCGCCGGGGTACCGCTGATCCGCCTCACCTCGGCGTACGACGGGTTGAGCCGGGTGGTGACGCTCTTCGGCGCCGCCGTGGGCGGTCTGCTGATCGCCGCGTTCGGGGTGACCCAGGCGATCCTCATCGACGCGGCCAGCTTCGCGATCTGCGCGCTGCTCATCGGCCTCCTGGTCCGCCCGCCGGCCGCCCCGACGACGCCCGCCGCGCCGGTGGGCTACCTCCGCGCGCTGCGGGACGGCTTCGGCTACCTCGGTCGGGACCGGCCGCTGCTGGGCATGCTGGTGGTCGTCTCGGCGCTGAACATGGTGGCCAACGCGAGCGTGGCCGTCTACATCCCGTTCTGGGTCGCCCGGGAACTGCACGGCCCGAGCGGGCTCGGTCTCGTGTTGGCGGCGTTCTCGGCGGGCGCGCTGCTGGGCAACGTGGCGTTCACCGCGCTCGGGCCCCGGTTGCCCGGCCGGTTGACGTTCCTGATCGGGGCTACCGTCGCCGGCACACCCCGGCTGGTGGCGCTGGCGGTCAGCGACGAACTGCCGGTCGTCCTCGCGGTGACCTTCGTGTCCGGGATCGGTATCGCGGCGGTGAATCCGCTGCTCGGGGTGGCGCTCTACGAGCGGGTGCCACCGGATCTGCAGACCCGGGTCCTCGGCATCGCCGGTTCGCTGGCGTTCGTCGGCCTGCCGGTCGGCGCGCTGCTCGGCGGTTGGTCGGTGGACGCGTTCGGCCTCACCCCGGCGCTGCTGCTGATGGCGGCGGCCTGCCTGCTCGTCACCGCAGTTCCGCTGGTGGCCAGGGGGTCCAACCCGAAGACGCCGACGCGGCCGACACCTGCCGCCGCCTGATGTCCTGCTGCCCAGCGGACGGCTCGCAACCAGCTGCTACGCCCCCTTTGCTCTGCTTCAACCCACGCAACACTTTCGGGGCTTCGGTGTTGCCTCGGTTGAAGCAGAGCAAAGGCGGCAGTTGAGGTAGGGCCAGGCCGCCCGGCACCTCCCGGCACCTCCCCGACACCTGTCCCGAGCGTTGGCCGACCGGTCCCCATCGGACGCAAATCGGTTGCGGGTCGGCCCTCGGAGCCCGCAGGCTCGGGCGGATGAGCGCACAACCCGCACCCGATATGCCGCACACCGACGAGCCGGCCGCCCCACCGATCGACGCCGCGTTGGCGCGCCGCCTGGTCGCCGAGCAGTTCCCGCGCTGGGCCGACCTGCCGGTCCGTCCCGTCGACGTGGGTGGCTGGGACAACCGCACCTTCCACCTGGGCGACGAGATGACCGTGCGGCTGCCCAGCGGCGAAGGGTACATGCTCCAGGTCGCCAAGGAGCAGCGGTGGCTGCCCGTGCTCGGCGAGCGGCTGTCGTGGGAGATCCCCGTGCCGCTGGCCCAGGGCCGACCGGGAGCGGGCTACCCGTACCCCTGGTCGGTCTACCGCTGGATCGACGGACACACCGCGCGCGCGGAGCGGATCGACGACCTGACCCGGTTCGCGACGGACCTCGCGGCCTTCCTGCGGGCCCTGCGCGCCGTCGACCCCACCGACGGCCCGGCGGCCGGCCCGCACAGCTTCTGGCGGGGAGGGCCACTGTCCACCTACGACGCCGAGACCCGGGAGGCGATCGGGACACACCGCGACCGGCTCGACGTCGACGCCGTCACCGCCGTCTGGCAGGACGCGCTCGATGCCACCTGGGCCGGGCCGCCGGTGTGGTTCCACGGCGACATCGCGTACGCCAATCTGCTGGTGCGCGACGGCCGGCTCGCCGCCGTCATCGACTTCGGCTGCTGCGGCGTCGGCGATCCCGCCTGCGACACGGTGATCGCCTGGACCCTGCTGCACGGCGTCAGCCGGGCCGCGTTCCGCGACGCGCTCGACGTCGACGCGGGCACCTGGGCGCGCGGGCGCGGTTGGGCACTGTGGAAGGCCCTGATCACCCTCGACGGTCCCGACCCCGCCGGTTCCCAGCGGGTGATCGACGAACTGCTGCACGAACGCCGCTGAGCCGTCAGCGGCCGGCCGCCGCCGGGGTGGCGTGTTCGGTGCGGCAGCGCGGGCAGCGAAGCCGTGAGCCGGCGGCGCGGGGCACCCGCAGCCGTTGGCCGCACGCGCAGACGAACACCGGCTGGGCCGCGCGCAGGTACTCCTCGCGCGTCCGCCGGGGCCAGCTTCCGTGGCAGCGGTGGCAACGCTTGGGCGGGTAGCTGTGGTAGTGGGCCAGCCCGAACGCGCCCAGCAGCATCACGGTCGCCCAGACCGGCAGACCCAGCAGCGCGACGAGAGCGGACATTCCCTCGCCGGTCACCAGCGCGCCGACCACCCCGAACAGCAGCACCGGCAGGCTGAGCAGCAGGGCCGCGAAACCCCAGGTGAACGTCAGCAGCGACGGGATGAAGAGCGGCCACACTCCGCCGGGCGCCCAGCGGGCCACTCCGTACCCGCCGCAGCGCGGGCAGTTCGGCGAGGCGGCGTGCGGCACCGACCCCAGCGCCTTCGGCGCCAGCCACTCGACGATCTTCTTGAGGATCTCCTCGACCAGTTTGCTGGCCAGTTGCTGCAGGAACGACGCGAACACGCTGCCACCTCCCGACCGACGCCGTCCGACCACCGTCATCGTGACCGGCCGCCGCCATCGATCCCCGGCCCCGCGCGCCGACGCCGCCCACAGCGACGTCTATCCGACACGCCACCGTTTGTCCGCCGTTCGCCGCACGGCCGTCCGGGCGTCGACGGCGGCGGCTACCGTCGGCCGTCGTCCCGGGGGCGTCCCGCCCACCAGCGCCAGGAGGCCCGCCGCGCATGACGTCGTCACCCACCCGTCGCACCACCGCCGAGGTCGTCGCCGTACACCGGATCGGCGACAGCGCGCCGCACAGCGCGTTCACCGACCTCGTCCGGCACGCCCGGACGTGGTTCTGCGCTTTTCGTGAGGCCCGGAACCACCTCTCCGACGACGGGGTGATCCGGGTGTTGACCTCGACGGACGGACGGGCGTGGAGTGCCGCGGCGGTCCTGGCGGCGACCGGCGTCGACCTGCGCGACCCGCGTTTCGTGGCCCGGCCTGACGGGCGGCTGCAACTGCTCGCCGCGGCCCGGACCGGGACGTTCACGACGGTGTCCTGGCTCTCCGACGACGGCCACGCCTGGAGCGGGCCGACGCCGGTGGGCGAGCCGGACGTATGGGTGTGGCAGGCCGCCTGGCACGGCGACGCCATGTACGGCGTCGCCTACGCCACCCGGGATCCCCGGTTCGCCCGGCTCTACCGCAGCGTCGACGGGCTCGACCTGCGGCCGTGGGTGCCGACGCTGTTCGAGGGCGGCTACCCCAACGAGTCCGGGCTGGCCTTCGCCCCGGACGGCACCGCGCACTGCCTGCTGCGCCGCGACGGTGACAGCGCCACCGCGCAGCTCGGGCGCGCGGGCCCACCGTACCGTGAGTGGACCTGGACCGACCTGGGCGTACGGGTGGGCGGCCCGGCGCTGCGGCGGCTGCCCGACGGGCGACTGATCGCCGGGGTACGCCTGCTCGACGGCGACATCCGGACCGCGATCTGCGCGGTCGACCCCGAGCGCGGCACGCTTACCGAACTGGTGACGCTGCCGTCCGGCGGCGACACCAGCTACCCCGGTCTGGTGTGGCACGACGACCGGCTGTGGGTCAGCTACTACTCCTCACACGAGGAACGGACCTGCGTGTACCTGGCCGAGGTGAGCCTGGCCGAGGAGACGGCGGTCGGCTAGCGTGCCGGCATGCCATCGACGCTGAGCGAATCGACGGACCCGTACTGTCTGCGTCCCGGCGAGGCCACCGAGCTGCTGCGCGCGCACCCGTGGCGACGGTTCGTGGCGCTCGGCGACAGTGTGGTGGAGGGCATGTGCGAGCCGACGCCGGGCTACCCGGACGTGCAGTGGGTCGACCGGCTCGCCGCCGAACTGCGGGCGGTACGCCCCGAGCTGGCGTACCTGAATCTGGGCCGACGCGGACTGCGCGCGCACCAGGTGCGGGCCGGCCAACTCGCCCCGGCGCTCGCCGCCGCACCGGACCTCGCGCTGGTGGTCTGCGGCGGCAACGACGCCTTTCATCCGGCGTACGACGCGGACGCGGTCGACGTCGAGCTGACCGCGATGATCGGCGCGCTCCGCGAGGCGGGCGCGGACGTGATCACCGTGGGCATGTTCGACGTGTCGCACAGCCCGGCCGTGCCCGAACACGTCCGGGCCGGCCTCGGTGAGCGGATGCGCCGCCTCTCCGCCCACACCGCACGGCTGGCCGAACGCCTGGGAACGGTCCACGTGCACCTCACCGACCACCCGCTGACGGCCGACCCGACCCTCTACAGCACCGACGGCCGGCACGGCAGCGGCCGCAGCGACGCGATAGCGACGGCCGAAACCCTCCGCGCCCTGTCCCGCCACCGCAGAGACCCCACCGCGCGCTGATCATGAAGTTATCGTCACCGTCATCGGCGTGTCGGGACAATAACTTCATGATCGACGGGCAGAACCGGGTGGGTCAGTCGTGGAGGAGGATTCCGGTCAGGAGGACTCCGTGGGCGAGGTTGAGGATGCCGTCGCCGCCGGGGTAGCCGACCCGCGCCAGGCCGCCGGACGCTGTTCGACCGAACAGGTACGGGGCCAGCGAGTACGGGACGTCGGCGGTGACCGTCTCGCCGGTCTCGATCTGGACGAAGTCCATCGGCACCCGGTCCGCCGGCAGGTACTGCTGCAGGATCGCCCCGCCCCGGTCGACGGCCGCGCGCAGACCCTCGACCCAGTCCGACGGGCTCAGCTCGGGCCCGATCAGCACGCCGTGCCCGGCCGAGCCGTCGGCCGGCTTCGCCACCAGCGAGGACTGCTCGGCGATCGCCCGGTCGAGCACCGCGACGGTCAACGGCACCGTGTACGGCACATGCCGGCGGATCAGCGTCGCGTCGTCGGCCGGCAGCGTGTCGACGTCCTCCCACAGCCAGGCGAAGGTGGTCTTGTTGCCGAGCAGCCAGGCCGCCGTCGACACGTACATCGGCAGCGTGCCGGCCGCGAGGGCGCCGGCCACGGCGTCCAGGCCGGCGGTGGGCGTGACCCGGTTCGGCACGAAGAGCCGGAACAGCGCGTCGACCGGCGCGCCGTCCACGACGAGGCGGTTGGCGGCGTCCAGGGTGGCCGTGGACAGCGGCGCGATGACCAGGTCGATGCCGAAGTCCCGGGCCCGGACGGCGAGCGGGCTGAGGATCCGGATGAACGTCTCCGGGTCGTCCAGGCCCGGGTAGTCGGCGTCGAAGTCCATCAACAGGGCCAGCCGGGTGCCCTCGGGCAGGCCGAGTTCGTCGCGGATCGCCACGAACCGCTGGTCCAGCAGGGACGGCGCGGCCCGCAGGGGCAGGTCGTCGAGGAGCCCGTGCTCGGTGTAGAGCTGCGCGAACCGCTGGATGACGGTGTCCGCGTCGAACCCTCCCCCGAGGCTGCTGTCGATGTTGTACTCGACGAACTTCGGCACGCCGTCGGTGAAGATCACGTCCGGCCGGTACGCGGCCAACAGCGCCTCGCTCAGCGGCTCCGACTCGTCCAACAGGCGGGTCTCCCCCGCCGGGACACCGAGCAACCGACGTAGCTCGCCGGCGGTGTGCACCCGGCGGCGGCAGGCGTCGAGGATGAGTTGGGCCAGCCGGTCGCAGACGTCGTTCAGCTCCCGCCAGGTGTCCGCGGCCAGCACCGGAGGCCGGGCCAGCCGCCACTGCTTGTTGTACGTGGCGCGGCCGTGGAAGACGCGCTCCCAGGCGGCGGCGCCGGTGGCCACCATGGCCCGGCGGGCCGGGTCGGGCAGGTCGGTCCATGCCCCGTCGGCCGACGGCCAGGGATAGTTCGGGTCGATCATGAGCCGTCCTTCATCGTCAGGTGGATGGCGGTGGTGAGCTGCTCCCGGCCGGGCTGCACGGCCCGGTCCAGGGCGGGGGCGAACGGCAGCACCGCGCCGTCGGGTCGGGTCACCCGGCGCGGCGGAGCGAGCAGCCGGACCCGCTCCACGACCGAGGCGATGATCTCGGCGGCGATGCCGCAGGAGCGGTTGGCGTCGTCGAGGACGACGAGACGGCCGGTACGGGCCACCGACTCGCAGACGCCGTCGATGTCGAACGGGTACAGGGTGCGCGGGTCGAAGACCTCGACCGACACGTCGCCGGCCAACTCCTCGGCGACGGCGAGCGCGTCGTGCACGAGGTGCCCGACCGCGACCACGGTGACGTCGTCGCCGTGCCGGTGCACACGGCCCCGACCCAGCGGCACCGGTTCCAGCGCGGCGACGTCGTCTCGAACGTCCATCGCGCCGGCCGGCGCGAACACGACCACCGGATCGTCGTGCCGGATCGCGGTGACCAGCAGCCCGTACGCGTCGGCCGGGGTGGCCGGTACGGCGGTGACCACCCCGACGTGCGCGAAGAGGCTGTACGGGTGGTCCGAGTGCTGCCCGGCCCATCCGGTGCGTGACCCGGAGCCGGGCACCAGGTAGGTGACCGGCACGGCGCACTGCCCGCCGGTCATCAACGGGAACTTGTGCGCGTGGTTGACGATCTGCTCGAAGACGAGGAACAGCAGCGACGGGATCTGGAACTCGATCACCGGTCGGAGTCCGGCCAGCGCCGCGCCGGTGGCGAAGCTGGTGAACGCCTGCTCGGACAGCGGAGTGTCGCGGACCCGGTCGGTGCCGAACCGCTTGGCGAGCCCGGTGGTCACCAGCGACGCGCCGACCTGGACGTCCTCGCCGAGCAGGAACACCGACTCGTCGCGGGCCAGCTCGTCGGCGAGGGCCCGGGTCAACGCCCGCCGGTACGACAGTCGGGGCACCTCAACCACCTCCGGTGGGAAGGGTCATTCAGCCACCTCCGGTGCGGGCGGTCAGGCCGCTGGCGTACAGGTGGGCGAGCGAGTCGGCCGGGTCGGGGTGCGCGCTGGCCAGGGCGAAGCCGACCGCCGCGTCGAGGGTCGCCTCGACCTCGGCGTCCACGGCTGCCCGGTCGGCGTCGGCGAGCCGGGAACCCTGGATGGCCACCGGGTCCCGGGACCGACCCCGGGACACCTCATCGGGCGTCCGGTAGTCGAGGCGTACCCCGTGTTCGAAGGTGTGGTGGGCGTCGAAGCGGTAGGTACGGGCCTCGATCAGCTCGGGGCCGCCGCCGGCGCGCATCCGCGCGACGGCGGCGCAGGCGGCGGCGCGTACCGTCTCCGGGTCCTGGCCGTCGACGTCGACGGCCGGGATGCCGAAGGCGGCGGCGCGGCCGGCGATGCTGCCGGCGACCGCGCCGGCGACCGGCATGGTGGTGGCGTAGCCGTTGTTCTCGCAGACGAACAGCACCGGCACCCGCCAGAGCGCGGCCAGGTTGAACGCCTCCAGCAGCATCCCCTCGTTGACCGCGCCGTCGCCGAAGAAGCTCACCCCGACGGTGTCCCGACCCTGCCGGCGGCGGGCCCAGACCGCGCCGGTGATGATCGCCCCGGACGCGCCGACGATGGCGTTCGCGCCGAGCACGCCGATGCTCAGGTCGGCGGCGTGCATCGAGCCGCCCCGACCGGCGTTGAGCCCGGTGACCCGGCCGCACAGCTCGGCGAGCATCCGCGCCGGGTCCGCGCCGCGGGCCAGCACGTGCCCGTGCCCGCGGTGCGTGCCGGCGAGCACGTCGTCGACGCCCAGCGCGGCGCAGACGCCGGCGGCGATCCCCTCCTGACCGAGGTACGGGTGGATGCCGCCGACGATCTGCCCGCCGTGGACCAGCTCCACCGCCCGCTCCTCGAACCGGCGGATCAGCCGGACCGTGCGGTAGAGCCGGACCGGGTCGGCGTCGCTCACGTGGGGCCCTTGACGGCGGCGAGGATGTCGTCCCACAGCCGGGCGCGAGCGGCGAGGGCGGTGTTGACCGTGTCGGCGCACTCCTGCCACTTGGCGTCGTCGTCGCCGCACAGGTCGGCGAGCATCTGCATGGCCATCGGCGTGTGCTGCTCGCCGTCGACCTCGATGTGCCGTTCCAGGTAGTCGACGAACGTGTGCAGCCGGTTGCTGCGCTCGTTGACGGCGACGACCTGGGTGAACATGTCGGGGATCAGGTCCTCGCGGCCGAACGCGAAGGCCGCCGCCTGGCAGTGCACCGGGGTCGACTCGATGATGTGCCAGGTGGTCGCGGCGAATTGGGCGGACGCGGCCGGCACCCCGGCCTCGGTGAGCGCGTCGGTCACCGGCCGGCCGGCGCGCAGCAGGTCGACGAGGGCGTTCACGGCGGTGGTGTCCGCGCCGGCCTCGGCCATCCCCCGCACGTACAGCTCGAAGTGGCTGATGTAGCCCTCGCCCAGCTCGTCGCTCTCCTCGACCATCACGATGTCGTTGATGAGCCGGCGGCTGCCGGTCGGGCCGGTCGGGATCCACGGCACGGTGACGCAGGTCAGCTGCCGCTGCAACGACTTCAGCAGTGACATGAAGTCCCAGACCGCGAAGACGTGGTGCTCCATGAAGGTGACAAGCGCCTCGTGGGTGTCCAGGTTGGCGTAGAGCGGGTGCTTGACCACGGCGTCGCGCCGCTCGGTCACCGCCGCCTCCAGCCGCTCGATGCCCGGGTGCGTCTTACCCCAGTCGTACCGTGACATTGTCAACCTCCCTGCTGGGCGCGGTCGCGCCAGATGACCGGGCAGTAGTCGGGATCCGCGTAGTCCGGTCGCCCCTCGTGAGTGCGACGGACCAGCACGTCGTGGTTGTACGCGGCGAGGGTGCCGTCCGAGAGCGGATACTCCCGCCAGGCGTTGTCGCCGTCCTGCAGGTGCAGCGAGACCGCCTGTCGGGGGCGACCGCTGACGTTGGGGCCGCTGCCGTGGTAGGTGCGGCAGTGGTGGAAGCTCACGTGTCCCCGGGGGATCACCATCGGGATCTTGCGGATCTCCGCGCCGTTGTACGCGGCGTTCTCGGCCAGCATCTCCTCGAGCTGGCCGCGGTCCCGGTCGGCGAAGTGCCGCACCACGGTGTCGTCCGCGCCGATCTCCTTCCACAGGTGCGAGCCGTCGACCATCGTGATGGTGCCCATCTCCTCCCCGCAGTCGTGGAAGGGGATGAACGCGGTGAGCATCTTCTCCGACGACGAGGACGCCCAGTAGTGCTTGTCGAAGTGCCAGGGCACGATGTTGCTCGGCTCGCCGGAGATCGGTGGCTTGAGGATCAGGGTGGACTGGAAGACGCGGATCTCGTCGGCCTGCGCCAGTCGGGCGGCCACCGCGCCGAGCAGCGGCTTGCGCAGGATCGCGCCGAGGCCGTCGTGTTCGTGGTGGACGTAGTCGTTGTGCCGCTGCACCGGCCCGTTCGACGGCTCCCAGTAGGCGAGCTTCGGCGGGCGTACCGGCAGGCGGCGGTCCCGCTCGCCGTCGTAGTAGCGCTGCGCGGCGGCGACCAGCGCGTCCACCTCGTCGTCGGTGAACAGCTTCTTCGACAGGTACCAGCCGTGCTCGGCGTAGTGCCGCACGTCCTCGTCGGAGGGCAGCAACGCTTGCTCGGCAGCGGTCAGGCTCACGCCCCCACCCCCTGCAACGTGGCGAGTTCGCGCTCCTTGGCCTCGTAGAGCGCCTTGATGTTGCCGCTGCCGAAGCCGCTCGCGCCCCGCCGCTCGATCAGCTCCAGGAAGAGCGTGCGACGTACGTGCATCGACTCGGCGAAGATCTGCAACAACTGTCCACCGTGGTCGGAGTCGACGAGCACCCCCAGCTCGCGCAGCCGGTCCAGCGGCGCGTCCACCCGCCCCACCCGCGCCTCGAGGGTGTCGTAGTAGGCGCCGGGGGTGCCGGCGAAGCGGACCCCGCGTCGGCCGAGGTCCTCCACGGCCGCCACGATGTCGTCGGTGCGCAGCCCCAGGTGCTGCACTCCGCCACCGGAGTGCTGGTCGAGGAACGCGTCGATCTGCCCGGGCCGGCGGGTCCGGTCCGGCTCCAGCAGCACCACCGTGACGCCGCCGGACGGGCTCTGCACCACCTTCGAGTTCATCCCCTGCCCGGCGACCTCGACGTGCTCCTCGAAGATCTGCGCGAAGCCGAACAGCTCCTCGAAGTGCCGGACGGTTCCGTCGAGGTCCCCGGGCGGTACGCAGACCGCCAGGTGGTCGACCTCGGCGAGGACCGGCTCGGCGTCGTGCACCCCGGGCGGGGTTGGCGTGATCAGCCCGGGCAGGAAGTCGCCCCGGTCGCCCCGGCGCTGCACCAGGCGGTGCCGCACGTCGGCGAAGCCCTCCACCTCGGCGGTGACCACCTCGGCGTCCGCGCCGGTCACCGTGGTCGGTGGCGTCACGCCCGTCGCACCCCGGGCCAGCAGCTCGGCGTACGCGGCCGCGACGTCGTCGACCTCGACGGCGATCACCGCGATGCCGTCGCCGTGCCGGTGCACGTACCGGGCCGCCGGATGGTCGACGTCCAGTCCGGAGGTGAGCAGCAGCCGGATGTCGCCGTGACGGAGCAGCAGCGAGCGCTGCCCGGCCAGCCCCGTCTCCGGGCCCCCCTGCCCGCAGAGCTGGAACCCGACGGCGGTGCTGAACCAGAACGCCGCCTGCCGAGCGTCACCTACGTAGAGTTCGATGTGGTCGATACCACGGATGTCCATGTTCTCGAGTGCCCTTCCCCATCGCTTCGTCCGTGTTGCCGTCCGGACGCCCCCCGTCCGGGATGCGCGTCGCTCACCTCCTCGGCTCGGCGACCCGCGCGAGCACCAGGCTCACGTTCTGGCCGCCGAACCCGAACGAGTTGGTCAGCGCGTACTCCGCGTCGGTCCGGCGCGGCGCCCCCCGGATGTGGTCCCCCGGGCACGCCGGGTCCAGGTCGTCGAGGTGGTACGTCGGCGGCAGCAGCCCCCGGCCGAGCGCCAGCGCCGTCGCCGCCGTCTCCAGCACCCCGGACGCGCCGAGCAGGTGCCCGGTGAGCGCCTTGGTGGAGCTGACCGGCACGGCACCGTCTCCGAAGACGTCCGCGAGGGCCGTGGTCTCCGCGATGTCGCCGAGTTTCGTGCCGGTGCCGTGGGCGTTGACGTAGCCGACCGCCGCCGCGGGCACTCCCGAACTGCGCAGCGCACCCCGGATGCAGGCCGCCGCGCCCGCGCCGTCCGGACGCGGGGCGGTCGGGTGGTACGCGTCGGTGGTCGCGCCGTAGCCGGCCACCTCGGCGTACCCCCGGGCCCCGCGCGCGGCGGCGTGCTCGGCGCGTTCGAGGACCAGCAGCGCCGCCCCCTCGGCCAGCACGAACCCGGTGCGGGCGGTGTCGAACGGCCGGCTCGCCCGGGTCGGGTCGGTCCCGGCGCGGGCCAGCGCCCGGGCGTTGCCGAACGTGTCGGTGAAGGTCGGGAAGAGCGGCGCCTCGCTGGCCCCGCAGACCACCACGTCGGCCTCCCCGCAGCGGATCAGCCGGACCGCGTCGGCCACCGCCTGGGCCCCGGAGGCGCAGGCCGTGCCGACCGACGAGCTGTAGCCCCGGATGCCGTACGCGATGGCGATCCGTGCCGCCGGCATGTTCGGCAGGATGCCGGTGAGCAGGTACGGGCTGACCGCCGAGCGCCCCCGCGCGGACCGGGCCAGCACCTGCGACTCCAGGGTGGCCATCCCGCCGACCCCGCCCACGATCACCCCGATCCGGGCGGGGTCGACATCGCGCCCCACCTCGATGCCGGCGTCGGCGAGCGCGTCGGCGGCGGTGAGCAGCGCGAGCACCACGGTCCGGTCCAGCACCCGGCTCTCCGGTCCGGGCAGGACGCTGCGCGGGTCGATGTCGGGCAGCAGGCCGGCGACGTCCAGCGAGCCCGCCGCCGGATGCCCCTCGGGTGGGCGGGTCAGCCCGGACCGTCCGGTCGTCAACGCGTCGAACGTCTCCTCGACGCCCCGCCCGACCGGACTGAACAGACCCATGCCGGTGATCAGCGCCGTCACGACGGCGCTCCGACCCGCCCGGTCACGACGCGGCCTCGGTGAGGTAGCGCTCCCGCAGGGCCACCTTGCGGACCTTGCCGGTCACGGTCACCGGGATGTCGTCGGAGCGTACCGGCACGACCCGGCGCAGCGTGCCGCCGACGTCCGCGCCGAGCGCGGCGCGGACCCGTTCGGTACGGTCCTCGGCCTCGTCGGCACCGGCGGCCAACTCCAGCAGCACGTCGGTCACCACCCGCCCGTCCTCGGCGACGATGACGACGGTGCAGTCGGTGACGTCCGGGCAGGTGGCGAGGATCCGTTCCTCGGACAGGGCGGTGAAGAACCGGCGCCCGTCCCCGGCGTCGACCGAGTCGACCGCGCGGTCCAGGTGGTAGTACCGGCCCTCGGCGTCGGCACGGACCAGGTCGCCGGTCAGGTACCAGCCGCGCTGGCGGAACCGGTAGGTGGTGGCCGAGTCGTTCCAGTAGCCCCGGAACAGCGACGGCGAGTCGATGCCCAGGAAACCCACCTCGCCGACCGGCACCGGCTCGCCGTCGGCGTCCAGCACGGCGACCTTGGTGAACTGGTACGGCCGACCGATGCAGCGGCCGTACCGGTCGGTGTCGGCGCGGTGGGTGATGTGGAACATCGAGTGCCCCATCTCGCTGGAGCCCAGCCCGTCGATGAAGAGCGAACCGGGCACCCGCGCCACCCCGTCCCTGGTGACCGTGTCGTGCCAGCCGACCGCGACGAGGCGGCGGATGTGCGGCTCGTGCGAGCAGTCGCCGGTGTTGAACCAGAGCCGCACCGAGTCCAGGTCGTACCCGGACAGGTCGAACCGGGCCAGCTCGGCCCAGGTGACCGAGAAACCGAACACGCCGTCGGGACGCCAGCGTTGGATCGCGTCGAGGACCCGCTCACCACCCTGCTCGGACAGGAGGAACATCTGCGCGCGGTTGCCCAACGCCTGGTTGACCATCAGCACGGTCGCGGTGTGCGGCGCGGGCAGCGCGTTGAGGATCCGGCTGGTGCCCTGCGCCTGCGGCATGCTCAGCAGGTGCCGGGTGGCGGCGAAGAGGCTGGCGTGGGAGTGCAGCACCGCCTTGGGCACCCCGGTCGTCCCGGAGGTGTGGGTGATCACGATCGGATCGTCGGGGTGGTGCCGGTAGTGCGCCGGGGCCGCCGCCGGGTCGCCGGTGCCGGCCCGGGCGGGCGTGCCGAGCACCGGTACGCCCAGCTCGTGTCCGGCCAGCAGGGCGGTGTGCGCGTCGTCGGCGAGCACACCGACGCCGCGCAGCCGACGGATGTACTCGGCGGCGATCTCCGGACGGAGCTTGCCGTTCATCAGCGCCGGGATCGCGCCGAGCCGGGCCAGCGCCAGGAAGCTCAGCACCATGTCGGCGGCGGCGGTGGCCCAGACGGCCACCGGATCACGGGGGCGTACCCCCTGCTCGTGCAGCCACGCGGCGCGGGCGGCGACCCGCTCGTCGAGCTGGCCCAGCGTCAGTGGCACCTCGGCCGGATGCCCGTCGACGGCGGTGTCGAAGGTCAGCGCCGGCCCGTCCGGGTCGGCGCCGTGCGCCAGCACGCGGGCCAGCATGTTGCCCGCGCCCAGCTCGGTGTCGGCGGCCAACCGGCCACGCAGTCCCGGTTTCCTCATGGTCGTGCTCCTCCCCCCAGCAGCACCGCGACCGCCTCGGTGGACAGGTCGGGCGTCTGTTCGATCAGGATCAGCAACACCTCGTCGGCGTCACCGTCGTCGTGCAGCAGGGCCGCCTGCGCGGCGCCCTCGGCGTACGGGTCTCCGGTCGGGCTGAGGCAGACCACCGGGCCGCGCAGCCCCCAGCGGGCCGCGAGGTGCCCGGCCACACTGTTGGGTACGGACTGGTAGAAGAACAGCGGCCCGACCCGGCCGCCGGCCTCGACCGTGGCGCGGACGTGTGCGGCGCTGGCCCGGTCACCACTGGCGCTGACCAGCACGATCGCCGTACGCACCTCCTCCGGTGCCGGCGAGGTCCCGTACCGCCGCCGCAGGCACCGCTCGGCGACCGCCACCACCGTCGGCGCGAACGCCGAGTGCACGAATCCCGGCACCCCCGGCACCACCCCGTCCCCCGGCTCCGGCCACCCCGCCCGCGCAATCTCCCGCACCCCACCCCCACCCGCGCCCGCGCCCCCGTCCCCGCCCCCGTCTCCGCCCCGCGATCTTGCACTTTGTGCGGTCGGACTGCGTTCTTCGCCCCTTATGTCGCCACAGGAAGTGCAAGATCGCGAGGGGACGGGCAGGGGTGAGGGGGTGCTGGGGGTGCTCATGGCACGCCGACCAGGAGGGCGGTGTTGGCCCCGCCGAAGGCGGCGTTGAGGGTGAGGGCGTGGGTCGGCGTCGTGCGGCGCGGAGCGCCGGTGATGACGTTGAGGGGGCACGCCTCGTCGGGGGCCTGCCAGCCGGCGTTGACCGGCAACTCGCCGGCCCGCAGCGCCATCGCCGTGACCACCAGTTCGAGCAGCCCGGACGCCTCCAACGCGTGCCCGTGCAACCCCTTCGTGGAGCTGACCGGCACCTCGGCGGCGTACCCGTCGAAGGCCCGCCGCAGCGCCGCGGCCTCGGCGGCGTCGCTCTGCGCGGTGCCGGTGGCGTTGGCGTTGACGTACCCGACCGCCTGCGGTGGCAGCCCGGCCCGGCGCAGCGCGGCGCCGGCCGCGCGGGCCAGCCCGGCACCGGTCGGGTCCGGCTGGCACGGGTGGTACGCGTCCCCGGCGCGGCCCCAACCCGCGACGGTCACCACCGGCTCCACGCCACGCCGCCCCGCGGCCCGGGACTCGACCACCACGGCGGCCACGCCGTCACCGAGCAGCAGCCCCCGGCGGCCGGCGCTGAACGGGCGGACCGCGCCGTCGTCGGCGAGGGCGCGGCCCGCGTCGAAGAGAGCGAACTGGTCCGGCTCGACGAGGTAGCCGGCGGCCACCACCACCCGGGTCAACTCCCCCCGGCTGATCAGGGTGGCGGCGTCGGCCACCGCCGTACTCGCCGACACGCACGCGCTGGTGTAGACCCGGGTGTGACCGGAGAGTCCACATCGGGCGGCGAGCCGGCCGGCCAGCGCGGACGGGACCGGCTCGACGCCGGGCGCCGGGCCGCCGTGTACGGCGAGCAGCAGCGCGGACTCCGCGCGCCGGGCGCGGTCCAGGCCGGCCGACCGGCAGGCCGCGTCGATCGCGTCGACCAGTTCGTCGGCGAGGGTGCCGACCTCGGGCAGGGTGGCCGCCACGGTGACCCGGCGGGCGGCCGTGTCGAAGCGGTGGACCGGACCGAAGACCGGCGCGGCGGCGAGCTGCGCCTCCGCGCCCCGACCCAGGGCGCTGACCGCGTGTACACCGGTGAGCTGGACGACGGGCGGCTCAGCCATCTGCGGGAGCGGTCAACGACGCCCGCAGGACCGTCAGGGCGTCGTCGACGGTACGGATGCCGGCCAGGTCGTCGTCGGTGAGGTCGAGTTGACGCTGGTAGCGCTGCTCGACAAGGTGCACGAGCCAGGCCAGTTCCATCGAGCCGACCCGGTCCGGGACCTCGTCGGCGGGTTTCGCGGTGAGTTCGGCGAGCATGGTCAGCAGGTCAGCTCGCCCCAGGTCGGGCTGACCGGTCATCAGGCGTCGTCGCGCTTCGCCTCGGCGACGCGGTCGGCGACCATCGTGGTGAACTCGCCGACCGTCATCAGCGCCAGCTTCTCCGACTCGTCGTCGGCGAACTTCAGACCGAAGTGGTCCTCGACCCGGACGGCCAGGTCGGACAGGGCCAGCGATTCCAGGTCGACGCCGGACGGGCCGAGCGTGGTGTCGTCGTCGAGCCCCTCGACGTCGTAGTTCATGTCGACGAGCTGCTCGACGACGAAGGCGCGGACCTCGGCTCTCATGGATACCCTCTCTGCGAATGCCAGGTGACGGTGTCCGATCGGGACACCGCGTAGGTCTGGGTCGGTCGGGACACCGGCGGTCGGCCGGATCCCGCCGTAGGGTTGCCACGCGCGGCTGGCGGCGCGGGTGTCTGCGCGGGTGGCGGCGTCGAGCTGGCGCAGCGGGCCGGTCACGACGTCACCGCCGAGCGCAGCGCGTCCGTCGAGCGGACCAGCTTGCCGGTGGTGGTGCGGGGCAACGCGTCGAGCAGGTGCAGCACCCGGGGTCGTTTGTAGCCGGCCAACCGTTCGGCGAGGAGTTTGTCCAGCATCTCCTCGGACAGCGGGCCGTCGGGCTGGACGTAGGCGGTGATGCCGTCGTCCCAGACCACCACGGCGGCGGCCACGCCGGGCAGCTCCGCGACGGTGGCCTCGACCTCGGCGAGGTCGACCTTCAGGCCACCCACGGAGACCTGCGAGTCGAGGCGACCGCGCACGGTGACCAGGCCGGTGTCGGCGTCGACGGTGCCGGCGTCGCGGGTGTGCAGCCAGCCGTCGGACCAGCGGGTGGGGTCACTCAACCCGACGTACGGCGACGCCGGGCAGGACACCCACAGCTCACCGCCGGACTCGCGGACCTCGATGCCGGGCGCGGGGGCGATCGACGGGCGGTGCGCGCCGTACAGGTCGGTGCCGATGACCCCGACCTCGGTCATCCCGTACATGTTGCCCAGCGGCACCCCGTACCGGTCGGTGAACGCCCGGGCCACCGCGGCCGGGACCAGCTCGCCGCCGGTGGTCATCCGCCGGAACTGCGGCAGTGGGCCGGTCGGCCGGCTGGAGGCGAGCAGACCGATGTGGAACGGCACGCCCAGCACGGTGGCCGGGGTTTCCTCGGCCGCGATCGCGGCCAGGACGGCGTCGCCGCTGAGGCGCTGCGGCGGCACCAGTTCCACGCCGGCGTGCAGCCCGTAGAGCAGGCCGCCGACCAGACCCAGCACGTGCACCATGGAGGGCAGCAGGATGATCCGCTCGCCGGGCAGCGCCACCCCGTCGATCCGGGTGTAACGGCGCACCTCGGCGACCAGGTCGGCGGCGGTCCGGCCGATCACCTTGGACGGACCGGTCGAGCCGGAGCTGAGCTGAATCACGGCGTGGCCGCTGACCGCCGGACGGTCGGCGTAGCCGGTGACGCTCTCGGTGACGTCGACGAACACCTTCAGCGCGCCGCCGCCGGTGCGCAGCGGCGCGACGACCACCTGCGGGGTGAGTCGGGTCAGCGCCCGGTCCACCTCGTGGTCGGTCAGCCGGTGGTCGAGCAGGATGGCCTGCGCGCCCGCCCGCCAGGTGGCGAGCAGGTTGACGACGTACGCCAGCGACGGCGGCAACCGCAGCGCGGCGGCGCCACCGGGACGCAGTCCGGCAGCGGTCAGCCGGTCCTGCGCGGCGGTCACCAACCGGTGCAGGGTGGCCCGGTCGATCGGCTCCGGCAGGCGGAGACAAACATCGGTCGGACGGCCGGCGAACAGGACTTCGTCCACCCAGCCCGGGTCATCTACCGTAAGGTTTTCGGCGAAATGATTCATTGCCCCCACCATTCGACGCGCAGCGCAAAGTAGGGCATAGGAGCCAATTTCCGGCATCTTTCGAGGTGCTGCCGGAACCCTACGACAGCCGCGCTGGGCATCGCTAGATGCAAATGGCTAGATCAAATTGAGCGCCCGGACCGATTGCCACATACCGCTCCAACTCATGATCGACTCGGCTTCCCGCAAGCCGGGGCATCCCACTCGGTCGGATACCGCCGTTTCCGGGATCCCGAGTCGATCACGGACGGGTCAGGCCGGCGAGGTCGGCCCGCCGGGCCACGCCGGCGGCGGAGCCGCACCGTCCAACGCGGGCGCGATCGCCCTTCCCACGGCCCGCATTCACCGGTGAGGCCCACCCCGGCTTGCCCGCCGGTCGCCGTGCCTGAGGGGCTCCGGGAGAGAATCCGCCGCAAAGCCTGACATATCCGTGGCCTGCGTCGTCATATTGGTGAGGGCGGCGACCGGTGGCCCGGAACGGAGTGCGAAGTGAAGGTTTTCATCGCTGGTGGGCGCGGCCGTGTCGGCTCCCCCCTTGCCGACAAGCTGGAGGCCAGAGGCGTCGAGGTGGTCTCGGGAGGACTCGATGACGGGATCGACGTGATCTCCGGCGAAGGGCTCGCCGAGGCCCTCGTCGGGGTCGACACCATCGTGAACGTCCTGAACACACCCCGCTTTGACGCGGAGGGGGCAATTTCGTTCTTCGAGGGATCGATCAACAATCTGGATGCGGAGGGCAAGCGGGCAGGTGTGCGTCGTCACGTCCTGCTCTCCATCGTCGGCGTCGGACAAGGAGACGCGTCTGAGATTGGGTACTACCTCGGCAAGGTAGCCCAGGAGAAGGCCGCACGATCCGGCTCGATTCCCGCGACCATCATCCGAGCCACTCAGTTCCAGAGCTACATTCCCGTCCTCATCGACCAGCACACGGTGGACGGCAAGGTCGTCGCTCCCCGGTCGTTCATCCAGCCCGTCGAGCTGGACGAGGTCATCGAGCTGCTCGCCGAGGCTGCCACGACAATGGAGCCGGGAGGCGAGGTCGAGATCGCCGGGCCCGACCGCTTCTACCACGATGACCTCTTCCGTGCCACGCTGGCGGATCGCGGAGACGACCGCGAGGTTGTGACCGTGGACGCGGAAGGGGCACCTGATGCCATGGTTCCCCGTGGCGCTCACCGGGTGGGCACTGTGCGGTACCCCATTTCAGGGATCCCGATCGTCTGAAAAGGGCGCCTGATGTCGGAAGATCTTCCTGTCGAATCCGCAGGGTCCGGAGGAGCCGAGCGCGATGAATCGCGGGCTTTCGATTCCGTCGCCGCCGAACGTCGCCACCTGATGTCGCTGGCGTTTCGCATGATGGGCACCCTGGCCGACGCTGAAGACGTCGTGCAGGAGACGTATGTCAGGTGGTACCGCCTCGATGCCGAGGAACGCGAAGCGATTGCCACACCCGGTGCGTGGTTGATGCGAGTTGCGAGCCGGATCTCACTCGACATGCTGGGCTCCGCGCGGGCACGACGGGAGACGTACGTCGGACAGTGGCTACCGGAGCCGGTTCCATCTGACCTCTTTGCGGATGCGGCGAAGGGGCCAACGAGCTCCCGTCATATCGCCGCCGATCCGCTCGATCACGTTTCCCTCGATGAAACGGTCAGCATGGCTCTGCTCACGGTCCTCGAGTCCATGACCCCAGCGGAGCGAGTGACGTTCGTACTGCATGATGTGTTCGGCGTGCCGTTCGGCGAGATTGCTGGTGTGGTGGGCCGTTCACCGGGTGCCGTACGGCAATTGGCGACGTCCGCACGTCAGCACGTTCGAGGGGGACGGCGAGCGCGGGTTTCTCCGCGACAGCATGATGAGGTCGTTCGGGCATTCCGCGACGCAACGGTTGGAGGGAAGATCGAAGAACTGTTGCGCGTGCTGGCCCCAGATGTCGAGCTGCGCGTGGATGGCGGCGGATTCGTCAATGCCGCACCTCGGGTCATCCGTGGTGGGGACCATGTAGCGCGGTGGCTCATGGGAGTGATGCGCAAGCAACCCGCCCTCCGTTTTGAGCGACGCGACACGGCCGACGGTCTCGGATACATGCTGACGGATGGGGAGCGTCGTTACGGGATGGCCACCTTTGACGTCAGCGCCGGACGTGTCACGAACGTGTGGCTGATGCTCAATCCGCTGAAACTGACGAGTTGGCCACTCGACTGAGTCTCCGTGGTCGATGTCGGGCGCTTCCCGCGTCAGCCCGGTTTGATGCTGGCGAGTTGGACGAGCAGCTGGACGAGCCGGTACGCCTCGGCGGCGTCGGCGGCGCGGAAGGCGACCGTCCGACCGCCGCCGACCCGGGTCACACCCGGCACCAGCACGGCGAGGTCGACCATGTAGGGGCCGTACAGGTCGACCTCGACGTCCAACGGCCCGGTCATCGTCCACGGGGGAATCGAGGCGCGTCGGGTGATGGCGTCGGCGGCAGCGCGACGCAGCCGCTCGCGCGCCTCCCGCGGGTGCAGGGCCACGGCGGCGGCCTGGCCCAGGGTCTGCTTGACGGCGACCGCGACCGCCGAGGGCACCAGCTCACCGAACTCGGCGCAGGCGGCGTCGTCTCCGCTGAGCAGAACCACCGGCGCCTGCACATGTCCCGCCATCGCGGCGTTGAGACCGATCTCGCCCAGCGACCGCCCCGCGACGCGTACGTCGAGGATCGCGTCACTCATCGTGTGGGCCAGTACGGCGGGGCCGGCACCGGCCCGAGCGTGGTAACCGATGAACATGACGGCATCGGTGTGCTCGTCCAGCCCCGCCAGCATGCCCAGCGGGCGGGGTCTGCCGCGCACGAGGTGAGCACGGCGGTCGAGGTCCTCCGGCAGGATGTTGCGGAACGACCCGTGCGCGTCGGCGACCCACACCACGGCGTCAGGTGCGGCATCGAGAACGCCGGCGACAACCGCGTTCGCCTCGGCGGTCATCAGGGTCCGACCGCGCTCGTAGTCGTACCGATCGGGATTCGTCTCGGTGGGATGCACGATCCCGGAGACGCCCTCCATGTCGACGGAGATCAGTACCTTCATGACCCTGGGACCCTACGCGCTCCCGAGGGGTCACGGTGATGATCACTGCAGGTCGCCGATGTGGGGGCATCAACACGTCCGGACACCCCCACGTCGGCGACCTGGAGTGGATCAGAGCCCCGTGGCGGCGGCGAGACGGGCCTCGTCCGGGGTCTGGGCGTGGATGTGGAAGCGCAGCGAACGGGCGTCGGTGAAGCACTCGCGCATCGGCCGCACCAGGTCGCGGTGCTCCTCGGTACGCTCCCACGCCTCGAAGTCGGCCAGGCTCGCCCACTCGCTGGTGATCAGCCACTGCTCCGGGTCGGTGGACGAGCGGCACACCTGGTCGACCAGGTGCCCCGGCACGCCGTCGGCGACCAGGTGCCGGATCTGTTCGTACGCGGCCAGGAACGCCTCCGTACGTGGCGCCGGCACCCGCACCAGGAAGACCACTCGGGCCCGCTGCTCGCTCACGGCGTCTCTCCTTCCGTCGGCGCGGCGCCCCGCAGGACCAGCGCGCTGTTGAACCCGTCGAAGCCCCGCGCGCAGACCAGCGCGAGGCGGCTGCGCGGCCGGCGGTGCTCGCGCAGGAAGTCCAGCTCGCATCCGTCGGCAACCTCGTCGGGGCCGACCGAGGCGGGCAGCGTGTCGTGGGCGAACGCGAGCAGCGCGGTGGCCACGTCCAGCGCCGAGCCGCCCTGGTGGGCCCGGCCGGTCAGCGGCTTCTGGGTGGTGACCGGCGGCGGCCGGTCGGCGAACACGGCACGCAGCGCCGCGGCCTCGCTGCGGTCGTAGCGGGGCACCCCGAGGGCGTCGGGCAGCACCACGTCGACACCGGTCGCCGGTACGCCGGCCCGGTCCAGGGCCAGCCGCATCGCCCGCGCGTACTGGACCGGGTCGCCGGCGCTGTCGGCCGTGGTGTGGGCGGCGTCGTGGGTGGCGCCCCAGCCGCTGACCTCACCGTAGATCCGGGCGCCCCGGGCCAGCGCGTGGCCCAACTCCTCCACCACGAACACCGCGCCGCCCTCGGCCGGCAGGTAGCCGCTGGCCGTCGCATCGAACGGCCGGTACGCCCGCTCCGGATCGGCCACGTCGCTGAGCAGCCCGGAGCGTAGCTGGCAGGCCAGGGCGTACGGACTCAGTGGACACTCGGTCGCCCCGGCGATCACCACCGGCGTGCCCCGCCGTACCGCCCGGGCGGCGTGCGCCAGGCTGTCCAGCCCGCCGGCCGCCTCCGCGACCAGCACGCCACTCGGCCCCTTGAACTGGTGGTGGATGGAGAGCTGCCCGACACTGGCCGCGTAGAACCAGGCGATCGACTGGTACGCGCCGACGGTGCGCGACGGACCGCCCCACAGCCGTTGCAGCTCCCGCTGGCCGAACAGGTTGCCCCCGGACGAGCTGGCCAGGGTCACCGCGTAGCCGTACGGATCGGGTGCCCGTTCGGGCAGCCCGGCGTCGGCCAGCGCCAGGCGGGTGGCGGCGAAGCCGAGGTGCGTCCACCGGTCGGTCTGCACCAGTTGCCGACTCTCGGCGTACGACCCGGCGACGAAGTCGGGCACCTCGCCGCCGAGGCGGGTGGGGTAGCCCGCCGGGTCGAAGAGCGTGATCGGCCCGGTGCGTCGGGTGCCGTTCAGGACGGTACGCCAGTGCGCGTCCACCCCGACGCCGCTGGGCGCGACCACACCGATGCCGGTGACGACCGCCCGGGCGGTGCTCACGCCGCCGCCGGGAGCCGGCGGAACACCATCGCCGACTGGAAGCCGCCGAACCCGCTGCCCACCGAGAGGGCCACGTTCACCGGGACCTCCCGGGCCTCGTTGGGTACGTAGTCCAGGTCGCACTCCGGGTCCCGAGTACTCCAGTTGGCCGTCGGCGGCACCACCCCGAACTCGATCGCGAGGGCGCAGGCGGCCATCTCGATCGACCCGATCGCGCCGAGCGAGTGCCCGACCATCGACTTGATGGAGCTGATCGGCACCCGGTACGCGGCCTGCCCCAGCGCCCGCTTGAACGCGGCCGTCTCGTGCCGGTCGTTCTGCCGGGTGCCCGAGCCGTGCGCGCTGATGTAGGAGACCTGCTCGGGAATGATCCGGCCCTGCCGCAGCGCGTCGCTGACGGCCAGGCCCATCTCCAGCCCGTCGGGACGCAGCCCCGTCATGTGGTAGCCGTTGCTACGGCTGGCGTAGCCGGCGACCTCGCAGTAGACGTGGGCGCCGCGCCGACGGGCGTGCTCGGCCTCCTCGAGCACCAGCACGGCCGCGCCCTCGGCCAGCACGAACCCGTGCCGGTCGGCGTCGAACGGGCGGGAGGCGTGCGCCGGATCGTCGTTGTCGGGACTGGTCGCCTTGATCGCGTCGAACGAGGCGACGGTGACCGGTGAGATCGGCGAGTCGGCCGCGCCGGCCAGCACGATGTCCGCCTCGCCGTCCACGATCATCAGGTGGGCGTAGCCGATGGCGTCGATGCCGGACGTGCAGCCGGTCGAGACGACCTGCGCCGGGCCGTGCAGGCCGTGCCGGCAGGCCACGTCCGCGGCCAGGCTGCTGGGCACCAGCGCCTGGTAGAGGTACGGACCGCCGAGCGTCGCGTCGACCAGCCACCGCCGGCCGTGCTCACTGACCCGCACGTACTCCTCCTCCAGGGCCATCGTGCCGCCCACAGCGGTGCCGAGCACCACCCCGGCGCGGTCCCGCTCGGCGTCGTCGAGCACCAGACCGGCGTCCGCGATGGCCTCGGTGGAGCAGGCCAGCGCGAACTGCACGTACCGGTCGGCGCGCCGCCGCTCGACGTCGGTGAGCCCGGCGGCGACCGGGTCGAAGTCGCACTCGGCGGCGATCTGCGAGCGGAACGGCGACGGGTCGAAGAAGCTGATCCGCCGGGTGGCCGTACGCCCCTCGGTGATGGTCTTCCAGAACCGGTCCCGGCTGGCGCCGCCGGGGGCGACCACGCCCACCCCGGTCACCACCGTGCGCCGCCCGGTCACGACGCCACCTCTGTTCGCGACTGCGGGGCTCGCAAACCCGGCTCACTCCTCGCGCTCACGACCCACCCCGCTGTTCGACGAGTTCGGTGTCGACGTGCCCCAGCTCCGGGCGCGGGGCCAGGGGGCCCAGGTGGAAGACCACCTCGGCCGGCTCGGTGCCGGTGTTGCGCAACCGGTGCCGCACGTTGACCGGGACGAACAGCGCCTCACCGGCGGCCACCTCGGTGGGCTGGTCGTCCAGGTCGACGGTGATCGTGCCGCGCGACACGTACAGGAACTCCTCGCTGTAGGGGTGGTAGTGCTCGGCGATCCGCTCCCCCGGCGCGAGGGTCGCCACCCCGAGGAAGCCGGAGGTGCTGCCGACGGTGCGCGGGCCCAACAGCACCCGCAGCTCACCGCCGCGTCGCCGGTCGGCCGGCACGTCCGATGCCGCGATCAGCCGGGTGCCCAGGTCACTCATCGCCGACCTCCGTCGAAACGCCGGCCGTCGAACCCTCAAGCTGCGTCGGATCGGACCTGCCGTCCTGGCCGGCGCGTTCCCGGGCGATCCGCTCCACCCGATCCTTGATCACCGCGAGTTGGATGACGCTGTTGGTGTTGATCCGCTCGGTCATGGCGGCGTTGTCGACCGGCGCGGTCGGCTTCATGGCGAAGTCCTGCGTCCAGGTCATCCGGGTGCCGTCGTCCTCCTCGGTGTAGCGCCAGTGGATCCGCATGTACTCGAACGGCCCGGTCTCCACCCGGTGCGCCCGCACCTGACGGCTCACCGGATCGGCGGTGCGCTCGCTGACCCAGCTCCACGCCACCCCGTTCTCGTCCGGGTACATGGTGAGCCGGAACCGTACGGTGTGCCCGTCGCGGTGCAGGATCTCCACCACGGCGTACTCGGTGAACAGCTCGGTCCAGTTCGCCACGTCGTTGGTGACGTCCCAGACCAGCGCGAGCGGCGCGTCGATGACCACCGAGTTCTCGGTGTGCCCGGGCGGGTCGACGCGGCGGGCGACCAGGTCGGCCACCGCCGCGATGCTCAGTTGCCCCGCCTCCTCCCCGATACTCACCTGCCACCGGTCGGCGACGACCGCGGAGAGCTCCAGCAGGGCGAGCGAGTCCATGCCCAGTTCCTCCAGCGACGCGGCGGGCGAGCGGGCCGCGGTCTCGGCGTCCAGGCCGCAGTGCGCCACCAGGATGTCGGTGATCTCGGTGGTCATCGGGCGACCATGGGTGACGGTCATCGGGTCCTCCTGTGGGTTACGTCGGGCTCCGCGGCGGGCGCGGCGCGGGGTGTGGGGGTGGCCGCCGGCCGCGACGCGGGCGCGGCGAGCAGGCGGTCGACGAGGCCGGTGGTGTAGCGGCCCTTGCGGAACCCGGCGTCGTCGAGCACCCGCCGGACGAACGGAATCGTGGTGTGCACGCCCGGACCCGCGATGTCGAACTCGTCCAGGGCGCGTTCCAGCCGGTTGAGCGCCGACTCCCGATCGGGTGCCCAGACCACGACCTTGGCCAGCAGGGAGTCGTACCAGGGGCCGACCAGGTAGCCGGCGCGGGCGTGGGTGTCCACCCGGGTGAACGGTCCGCCCGGCGGGGTGAACCGCTCCAGCCGCCCGGGGGTGGGGGCGAAGCCGCGCGCCGGGTCCTCGGTGTTCACCCGGCACTCCACCGAGACGCCGCGTAGGCGGATCTCCTCCTGCCGCCACCGCAGCGGCACGCCGGCCGCGATGTGCAGTTGCTCGTGCACCAGGTCGATCCCGGTGACCATCTCGGTGACGGGGTGCTCCACCTGGATCCGACAGTTGATCTCCAGGAAGTGGAAGCGTTCCTCGGCGTCGACCAGGAACTCCAGCGTGCCGGCGCCGACGAAGCCGACCTCCAGCGCGCCCCGCAGCGCGGTCTCCGCGATGGCGTCGAGCGTCGCGGCGGACAGCGCGGGCGCGGGGGCCTCCTCGACGAGCTTCTGGTGCCGCCGCTGCACCGAGCAGTCGCGGGTGCCCAGGTGCACGCCGTTGCCGTGGGCGTCGCAGAGCACCTGCACCTCGACGTGCCGCGCCTCGGTGAGGTAACGCTCGACGTACACCCGGTCGTCGCCGAAGGCGGCCTGGGCGGCGGCCCGGGTCCGCGCGTACGCCCGGGCCAGCTCGGCCGGACGGCGTACCACGGTCATCCCCCGGCCGCCGCCCCCGGCGGCGGCCTTGACGATCACCGGATAGCCGACGGAGTCGGCGACCTCGGCCGCCGCCGCGGCGGTCGCCACCGGCGCGACGCTCCCCGCCGGCAGGGGCAGCCCGGCCCGGCTCATCAGGGCCCGGGCCGAGGACTTGTCGGCCAGCGCCGCCATCACCGACGGCGGCGGGCCGATGAAGACCAGCCCGTTGTCCGCGCAGATCTCGGCGAAGTCGGCGTCCTCGGAGAGGAAGCCGTACCCGGGGTGCACGGCCTGCGCGCCCACCTGGCGGGCCGCCTCCACGATCGCGGCGGCGTTGAGGTAGCTGCGCCGGCTGGACGCCGGCCCGATCCGCACGGCCTGGTCGGCGAGGCGGACGGCCGCGGAGTCCGCGTCGGCGGCCGAGTAGACGACCGCCGTACGGACGCCGAGTTCCCGGCAGGCCCGTAGCACCCGCAGGGCGATCTCGCCCCGGTTGGCGATCAGCACGGTCTCGAACATGCGCACCCCCGCCGTCAGGCCGGATCCAGCTCGACCAGCGCCTGGTCGTACTCCACCGGCTGACCGTCCTCGACGAGGATCGCGACGACCCGGCCGGCCCGGTCGGCGCTCACCTCGTTCATCAGCTTCATCGCCTCGACGATCCCCACCGGCTGGCCGGGACGGACCAGGTCGCCGACGGCGACGAACGGTCGCGCACCCGGCTCCGACGCGCGGTAGAAGGTGCCGACGATCGGCGCCCGGACCGCCGCACGCCCGGGGACCGGGGGACGGATCAGCGCGGCCGGCGGCCCGGGCACGGCCGCGGGCGGCGACGGCGTGGGGGCGACCGCCGGCAGCGGCGGGGGTACGTCCGACCGTCCGACCGCCTCGTCCGGATGCCACTCGATCTCCAGCACGGTCGCCCCGCTGCGCAACCGGATCCGGCGTACCGGCCCGGCCAGCTCGGCGAGCAGATGCCGCGCCTGTCGACGGAGCCCGGCCAGCACCTCCTCGCCGTCCGGGTCGGACCCCGGATTCCCCGCAGGGAGCTGCCCGTCGACGTCCGCCCGGCCGTTCGGGCCGTCGGCGGTGGACACCGTGGCGCCGGCGGTCACCGGGCACCCACCTGGGCACCGGCGCGGGTGGCGCCGAACCGGCGGAAGCGCTGCCGTCGCAGCCGGACCAGCATCGCGGGCGGCACGTCCAGCAGTGGCAGCAGGTTGGCCAGCAGAGCGGCGCGCAGCCGCCGGGCGGTCTCGGCCGGGTCGTCGTGGGCGGCCGTCGCCGGCTCGGGGACGATCTCGTCGACGACCCCGAGGCGGCGCAGGTCGGGTGCGGTCAGCCGCAGCGCGCGGGCCGCCTGCGGGGCGGCGGAGCGGTCCGGCCAGAGGATGGCGGCGCAGCCCTCCGGGCTGATCACCGAGTAGACGGCGTGTTGGAGCATCAGCACCCGGTCGGCGACGCCGAGGGCCAGCGCGCCGCCGCTGCCGCCCTCACCGGTGATCACCGTGACGACGGGGGTCGGCAGCACGGTGAGGGTGAGGATGTTCTCCGCGATCGCCGCCGCCTGCCCCTGCTCCTCGGCGCTGATGCCCGGGTCGGCGCCGGGCGTGTCGACGAGGGTGACCACCGGCAGGCCGAGTCGGGCGGCGAGACGCATCAGCCGCAACGCCTTGCGGTGCCCGGCCGGGCTGGCCATGCCGAAGTTGCGGGCGACCAGATCGGCGGTGGTGTGCCCCTTCTGGTGGCCGATCACCATCACGTGCCGCCCGGCCAACCGGGCGATCCCGCCCACGATGGCAGGACAGTCCCCGCCGAGCCGGTCGCCGTGCAGCTCGACGAACCCGTCGAAGACCGAGTCCAGATAGTCCAGGGTGGTGGGTCGACCGGGGTGGCGGGCCGTGCGCACGGTGTCCCAGGCGTCGCCCACCTCCGGCGGCGGGCCGCCGTCGGCCGCCGCCGGCGGGACCGCGTCGGCCAGGCGCTCGTGGTCCCGCGCCGGCTCCTGACGGGGTACGGGTGTCCGCGCCGGACGGCCGGCGCGGACCGCGGCCAGCAGGGCCGCCAGCCGACCGCGCAACGACCGGCGCTGCACCACCATGTCCACCTGCCCGTGGCGCAGCAGGAAGTCGGCGGTCTGGAACCCCTCCGGCAGGGCCCGACCGGTGACCTGGCGGATCACCCGGGGACCGGCGAAGCCCATCCGGGCGCCGCTCTCGGCGAGCACCAGGTCGGTGTTGGTGGCGAAGGACGCCGCCACGCCGCCGTAGGTCGGGTCGGTGAGCACGCTGATGGTGAGCAGGCCCGCCTCGCGCAGGGCGGCGATCGCCTGGCTGACCGTGGCCATCTGCATCAGCGACAGGGCGCCCTCCTGCATCCGTGCGCCGCCGGACGCGGTGACCAGGATGAGCGGCACCCGGTCGTCGAGCGCCCGCTCGGCGGTACGGGTGATCAGTTCGCCCACCGCGGCGCCGAGGCTGCCCCCGAGGAAGCGGAAGTCCATCACCGCCAGGGCGGCCGGGTGCCCGCCGATGGTGCCGGTGCCGCAGAGGACGGCCTCGGGCAGGCCGGTGGCGGCCCGGGCGGCGGTGAGCCGGTGCGGGTACGGCAGCACGTCGACGAAGTCCAGCGGGTCCGCCTCGGGCAGCCGGTCGGGCAGCAGGCGCAGGGAGCCCGGGTCGACGAGTTGCCGCAGCCGCTCCGGCGCGCCGAGCCGGGAGTGCTCACCGCACTCCGGGCAGACGTCCAGGTTGCGGCGCAGCCGCTTGCGGTAGAGCAGGCTCGCGCAGCCGGCGCAGCGGGACCAGAGTTGCTCCTCCTGCCCCGCGACGGCGGTCACGAGCGCCCCCCGGCGTCCGGGGCGTCGTACCGGTAGAAGCAGCGCGCCATCGCGTCGCGCGGGGAGCGCCAGGACGGCAGGTACGGCGAGACGTACGGTCGGAGCCGGTCGCTGACCCGGACGAACTCGGGGTGCCCCCGGGCGGCCTCGACCGCCGGCTGCGCCGGTTGCTCGGTCTCGAGCAGGTGCACGTAGAGGTCGTGCAGCCGGTACAGCGCGCGGTGCCGGACGCCGACCAGGTGCGGCAGCTCGGTCGCGTCCGACTCGGCGAAGATCTCGGCGACCTGCTCCTGCGCGGTCGGTACGACCTTCGCGATGATCAGCGATCGGTCCATGGCTGGGCCTCCCCCCACGGCGTCCGGGCCGGGCCGATGGCCTCTCGGACGCGCTGGACGACTGCCGCCACGATGCGGCAGTCGTCGTCACGGCGGCGTCACCGCGACGGGCCGGCCGGCGACGCCCATTGGTGACGCTGCGTTGACGCAACCTGTGCATGAGCTATGCGTCCCTTGTGCAGCCCACCGGAAAGGATCGACGTTTTACCAGTTCAGAACCGATTTCATGGGCGAGATGGGGCCAACATGGGCGTTGACTCACCGTGACCGTAATTGATAATCTTCACGGTGGTCAGCCCGGCGGCTCCGGCGGGTGGTGCCGCGCCTGGACAGCCGTGGTCGGATTCCATCGACGGAGCCGACGGTGGCGACGCGGGCAGCCGATCCGGGACACAGCAGACAGTCGGGACGAGCGTTCCGCAGGGGGTGCCGCCGTGGCCGCTGATTCGTCCGTGCCGAGCGCCGCAGGTCCCGACCCGGGTGACCTCACGCTGCACCTGCTCGGCGGCTTCCGCCTCCTGCACGCCACCGCGCACATCGTGGTGCCACGCGGGCTGCAACGGGTCATCGCGCTGATCGGGCTGCGCCCCGGCGCCACCCGCAGCCAGCTCGCCGGGCTGCTCTGGCCCGACGTGTCCGAGGAGCGGGCGCTGTCGTCGCTGCGGACCGCGCTGTGGCGGCTGCGGCAGGACCCGTGCTGCCCGATGATCGTCGCCGGCGACACGGTCCGACTGGCCCCGGCCGTCCGCCTCGACGTGGACGACCTCGTCGGGACGGCCGCCCGGGTGCGCAACGGCGACGACCCGCGGAGCACCGCCGGGGCGCTCGCCGCCGGCCGGCACGACCTGCTGCCCGGCTGGTACGACGACTGGGTGCTGCTGGACCGGGAGCGGCTGCGGCAACTGCGCCTGCACATGCTGGAGCAGGTGTCCGCCCAGCACCTCGCCGCCGGTCGGCACGGCGAGGCGTTGGAGGCGGCGTTGGAGGCGATGGCCGCCGAGCCGCTGCGCGAGACGCCGCACCGGCTGGTGGTGCGGATCCACCTCGCCGAGGGCAACGCCTTCGAGGCCGTGCACGCCTTCTACGTCTACCGCGACCTGCTGCGCCGCGAGCTGCGTCTCGAACCCAGCCCGGCGATGAGCGCCCTGCTCGACGACACGCTCGCCCCGATCCGGGCGGCCAGCCGTCCGCAGCCGCCGGCCGGGACACCGCCGCTCGGCCGTCACGGACCGGGCGGCGCACGTGACGGTGATGTGACACAGCCTGCGGCACGGTGACCGCATCGAGCACGTGACCACCGGCCCGCGGGTCGGGATCGGCCACCGGCGGAAGGGGTCCCATGAGTCGTCTACTGATCGTCAGCCGGATCATCCCGGGCGCGGAGGGGCGGGTCGCCCAGATCTTCGCCGAGTCCGACGCCACCGAACTGCCCGGCCTCACCGGTGTCACGCACCGGTCCCTGTACGGCCTGCACGACGTGTTCGTGCACCTCATCGAAACCTCGGACGTGGACCCGGGCGCCCTCGCGGCCGCCCGTACCCATCCGCTGTTCCAGCAGGTCAACGAGCGGCTCGCCGCGCACACCTCGCCGTACCTGTCGACCTGGCGCTCCCCCAAGGACGCCATCGCCGAGTGCTTCTACCGCTGGGACGCGGCCGACGCGGCGGCGCCTCACCCGGCCGGCTGACATGTCCACCACCGGACCACACGTCCTGATCATCGGCGCCGGCACCGGCGGCCTGTGCCTGGCGCACGGGTTGCGCCGCGCCGGCATCAGCGTCGCCGTCTACGAGCGGCACCGGCACAGCGGCGAAGGGCTGCTCGGTTACCGGGTGGGGATCGGTCCCACCGGCAGCCGGGCGCTGCGCGACTGCCTGCCACCGCGGTTGTTCGCCACGTTCCTGGCCACCTGCGCCCGGCCGCCGAGCTACTTCAACGTCGTCACGCAGCGGCTGCGCGAGACCGCGTCGTTCGAGCTGCGGCCGGCCGTCGATCCCGTGCACACCGAGCACTCGGTGGCCCGGATGGTGCTGCGCCAGGTGCTGCTGACCGGCCTCGCCGACGTGGTGCACTTCGACAAGACCTTCGTCCGGTACGAGCAGCACGACGACGGCACGGTCACCGCGCACTTCGCCGACGGGACCAGCGCCACCGGCGACCTGCTGGTGGCGGCGGACGGCACGCACTCGGCGGTACGCCGCCAGTACCTGCCGCACGCCGTGATCCGGGACGCGGGGACCATCAACATCGCCACCCGCATCCCGTTGACCGCGCAGACCCGCAGCCTCGTGCCCGAGCGCGTCGGTCGGGGCATCTCGCTGATCTTCGGCGCCGGCGGCACGATGGGTGTGCTGCACGTGATGGAGTTCAAGTGGGACCCGGACGGGGCGGTCAAGCCCGGCGTCGGCGCCGACGACGCCGCCCTGCTGCGGGACTGGTCCGGCCTGTCGGAGCACACCAGCGCCGACTACATCAACCTGATCATCTGGAGCACCGCCCGCCGGTTCCCGTCCGACGTCCTGCAACGCCGGGGCGAGGATCTGAAACGGGTCGCGCTGGACCTGACCCCCAACTGGCACCCGCACCTGCGGGAACTGCTGCGGATCAGCGATCCGGGCAGTGTCCTGCCGATCAGGGTGAGCACGTCCGAGCCGACGCCACCGTGGAAGAGCAGCACCGTCACCCTGCTCGGGGACGCCATCCACACGATGACCCCGGGGCGCGGGGTGGGGGCGAACACCGCGCTGCGCGACGCCCGCCTGCTCTGCCAGCACCTCACCAGCGCCGCCGCCGGGGACAAGACGCTCGTGCAGGCCGTGGCGGACTACGAAGCCGCGATGGTGCCGTACGGCTTCGCACGGGTCGCCGAGTCGCTGAACCGCAGCGGCACCAACGGCGACGACCGGATGTACAAGCCGGTGGTGGGCCGTCTCGCGTTGCTCGGCGCGCGCGGCTACTTCGGAGTGACCAGCCGGGTCCCCCCGCTGCGACGCCGTTTCGTCGACGACTTCCACACCTACGAGGGCGACCAGGACTGACCACGGCACCAGCGACCCGGGTACGACGTGCACACGTCGTACCCGGGTCGCTTCGTCTCCGCCGTTGGTGGACGGGCAGGTAGGTGCGACTCTGCGTCACCTGCCGGGCACCCCGCGAGGTGGTGGTCGCGTGCCGCCGGTCCTGTCTGTCGTCGTCCGAGCGCGTGTGCGAAGCTGCGGCGAGTTTTTTTCGTGACTTTCTCGACGAGGTGTGAGGGAGGTTCGCCGTGGAGTGGTCTATCGGACACTCGCTGATAGTGGTCGTGGCGGTGCTGCTGGGCCTGGCCGCCGGATGGTTGCTGCGCGGCCGGCAGGGCGCGGGGGCCACCACCCGGCCCATCGTGGACGGTGACCCGGTCGCCGGCCTGGCCGTGGTCAGCAACCCGGAGCCACCGGCCACGACCGACGAGGCCCGGCCGGCGGCGACCATCGACCCCGCTCCGGTGGCGGTCGCCGACGAGCCGACCCCGGTGGACACGGTCAGCGCGCCGGCCGCCGTGACCACGCCGGACGACGATTCCGCGCCGAACGCCGTCGACCCCGGCGACATGGCCCTCACCGAAGCCCCGCCGACCCTTCCGACGACCGAGCGGACCGACCCGGTCGACGAGCCGGGCACGGTCGACGAGCAGCCCGCCCCGGCGACGGTGATCGCACCGCGCCAGCCGCTGGACGACAGCACCGACACCCCGTCGCCCGACAGCACGCCGGCAGAGCCCACCGACACCACGCCGGTCGTAACCACGCCCGTCGACGACACGCCCGTCGACGACACGCCCGCCGACACCACGCCGATCGAGCAGGCCGAGACCAGCCCGACCGTCACTGACGCCACCCCGGTCGAGGTCGCGCCGGTCGACGTCACGCCGGTCGAGGCCACGCCGACCGAGGTCGCGCCGGTCGCGGCCACGCCGGTCGAGGCCACGCCGGTCGCGGCCACGGCGACCGAGGTCGCGCCGGTCGCGGCCACGCCGGTCGAGGCCACGCCGGTCGCGGCCACGGCGACCGAGGTCGCGCCGGTCGCGGCCACGGCGACCGAGGTCGCGCCGGTCGCGGCCACGCCGGTCGGGGCCACGCCGACCGAGCAGGCCGACGGCGTTGCCGCCGAGAGCGCGTACACCGGGACGACGCCGGCCGAGACGACCCCGGCGGTCGCGGCGGCCGGGACGGCGGCGGACGTCGACGAGGCCGAGCCGGCGCGGGCCACGCCGCCGGTCCGCGCGGCCGACGCCGCGTCGATCCCGGCGGCCACGGCGGACACCGACCCGACCGGTCCGGCGGACGACTTCCGCCGGATCCAGGGGGTGGGGCCGAAGATGGCCGCCGCGCTGCAGGCGGCCGGCGTGCGCACCTACCGCCAGCTCGGCGAACTGGACGAGCCGGCGCTGCGCGACCTGATCCGGGCCGCCGGTCTGCGCGCCGCGCCCGGGCTGGCCAGCTGGCCCCAGCAGGCTCGGGTGCTGGCCGGCGCCGGCGACCAGGCGAGCGCCGTTCTGCCCGGCGGCGACCAGGGCTGACGCACCACCACGAACCCCCGGCCGTCCCTGCGGACCGCCGGGGGTTCGCTCGTTCCGGGCGCCCGAGCACGGTGGGGACGACGCCCGTCCTGATCGACCCCCGGGCCGATCAGCGGACCCGGCCGCCCGCGAAATCGTCGATCGACCGCCCGGTCGGGGGACGGTGCGACGAATCCCGGGGTGCGCGGGTGCGCCGCTGGCTAGCGTCGGTGAAGGTGGGCAGGACGGTCCGCCGAGTCCACCGGCACCGCAGGAGCGAGCGTGCACTACTCCGCGCCGGAGCCCGGGCCGGGCAGGACGCAACCACCGGTGCGCGACCCGGACTCCCCCCGCCGGGTGACGCTGCTCGAACTCTTCTTCGACCTGGTGTACGTGGTCGCGCTGGCGCTCATCTCGCGCGGCATGGTCACCCAGTTGGACTGGCACCGCGCCGGGCAGGCGTTGATCCTGCTGGCTGCCGTCTGGTGGACGTGGGCGATCACCACCCTCGTCACCGACCTGTACGACCCGGAACGGACCGAGATCAAGCTGCTGATCTCGGCCGTCATGTTCGGCGCGCTGCTGATGACCACGGCGATCCCGGAGGCGTTCAACGCGCGCGGCATCGTCTTCGCGGGCACGTACGTGGCCATCCACCTCGGGCGCGGGCTGTTCCTGATGCCGGCCGTGCGTCGCGAACCCCAGACCCAGCGCCGGGCGCTGCGCATCTTCAGCTGGTTCGTCGTGTCGGCGATCCCCTGGATCATCGGCGCGTTCGTGGCCGGTGACGCCCGGCTGGCGTGCTGGGCCATCGCGCTGGCCATCGACTACACCGGCTTCCGGCTGGCGTACCCGGTGCCGGGCCTCGGGGTGGTGCCGGAGCCGCAGCGCAACGTCACGGCCGAGCACCTCTCCGAGCGGTACCAGCAGTTCTTCATCATCGCGCTCGGCGACGCCATCCTGACCATCGGCACCATGTTCAACCTGGCGCACACCGAGGCGCAGAACATCGCGTCGTTCGCGGTGGCGTTCGTGACCACCCTGCTGCTCTGGCGGATCTACGTCCACAAGTCCGGCCAACTGCTGCCAACGGCCATCAAGATGTCCGGTGCGCCGGCCAAGTTCCTGTTCACCGCCCCGTACACCCACCTGTTGATGATCGCCGGGGTGGTGACCACGGCCGCCGGGTTCGACCTGGTGCTGCACGAGCATTTCGGTCGTACGCCGCCGGCCTGGGCGGCGGTGATCCTCGGTGGCCCGGCGCTGTTCCTGATCGGCCGGTCGTCGTTCGAGTACGAGGTGTTCAGCCGGGTGTCGCCGTCCCGCCCCGGCGGGCTCCTCGCGTTGCTGACGATCGCGCCCGTGGCGCTGTACCTGCCACCGCTGGCCACCTCGGTCGGCGCGATGCTGGTGCTGGCCGGGGTCGCCTACGCGGACCACCGGCGCAGCCGCGGCAAACCGCCCGAAGCCCCCGCACCGCCGCACTGAGCCGCATGGTCACACCAGCGCGCCCGCGTACCCCCGGGCCTGTAGCCGTTGCCCGGCGGTCGCGCCGAGGCGGACCTGAAGGCCCAGCGGCACGGCGGCCCGACGCACGTCGTCGACGTGCAGCGAGCCGTGCCGGTCCACGGTCAGCACCGGCGGTTCCTCCAGTTCGCCGACCGGCGCGTGGAACGAGAGCAGGGTGACCGAGGTGGTGAGGTAGCCCGGGTAGGCGGCCCGGGCCACCGCCTCGTCCGGGTGGGCCAGCACGACCAGGTCGCGCAGGTGAGCGAAGTCGGCGGCGAGCGCCCCGGCCTTCCAGTGGGCCGGCTCGTCGAGGGCTCCGGTGTGGTGCCGGGACCGGTTCGCCGACGTGATGTAGAGATGGTCGGTGCCGGCCTCGACGAGCGCCCGCTCGAAGAACGCGTTGGACGGGCAGGTGAGGCCGGGAGCGATGACCTGGGCGGTACGCAGTCCGGCGTCGACCTGCGTGAGGTGCTCGGGCAGCCGGCTGGCGGCCGGACCCCGGAAGCCGAACGGCCCGGCCCCGTAGAGCGTGTCCATCAGGGCCCGTACCCGGCCGACCGGCAACCGCGGCGAGATGCGGGTCCAGTCGAACATCCCCGGGATGCGCCCGATCGCGGTGGTGATACTGCCGACCTGGTCGACGGCCCGGCCCTTGGCCAGGTTCACCCGACATACGGTGGCCGGGTCCGGGCGGGCGACGAGAGCGTAGACGTTGGCGAACGCCACCGCGACGACCGCGCCTTCGGCGAGCGCGCGGGCAGCGACCGCGACGTCCTGGGGGCGGTCGATGTAGAGCGACGGTGTCGGGACGTCCATGGGTCCTCCTCGGCGGGCCGTGAGGCAGTTCTACGTCCGATGCCCCGCGCGGCGGCCGGGTCGGTCGGCGATCCGATAGCCGCGCGGGGAGACGTGGTGCGGGCGGCCGATGCCGACATCGGCCGGACGGACGATGCGCCCGGGTACGCCGCGCCCACCGTTTGGCGACGCGACCCGATTGGGTACAACGCCTGCACCTCAGATACACCACATTCCTTCAGGAGGCAGCGATGCGCGGCACCTCGATACTCGGAGTCATCGTCGTGATCTGGCTGGTGATCGGCGCGGTCGCCGCCGGCCAGCGGGGCTACTACAGCGGCGACGACACCAACTGCGCCGAGGCGGGGACGATCCTGGTCACGATCGTGGCCGGACCGCTGAACTACATCGGGGCCAACCCCAAGGTCGACTGCAAGCTGCCCGAGCCGTCCAAGTAGGACGAAGACGTTCCACCGGCCCGCGCCCACAGAGGGCGCGGGCCTTTTCGCTGTCCCGGGGTCGGCCGCGGCGCGTCACGGCGAACCGTCGGCCGTGGCGCGTCCGCTCGGTCAGGGGTGGGCGACGGGCCCAGGGTGGGCGCAATGGGGTGAAGAAGCCGAAAGGTGATGTCGGGGCGTTCATCGCGAAGAGGGGACATCTATCCGGCGCTCCGCGACGGACAGCCAAAAAGTTTTGTGGGGTCTCTACAATTCAGCGGCGGTTGGTTCGGCCGTTGCACCATGGCGCCGTCCGCTCCGAGCCGGAAAAGTGATCACTGCCGGGAGCCGTCGTGTCTCGGCACGTACATCATGGTCTACCAAAGGGGTCAGTCGGGTGTTCAACCGTGTCGCCATCGTCAACCGTGGTGAGGCCGCCATGCGGCTCATCCACGCGGTCCGGGAGCTGGCCGCGGAGACGGGCAGCCGGATCGAGACGGTCGCCCTCCACACCGACGTCGACCGCACGGCCACCTTCGTGCGCGAGGCCGACATCGCCTACGACCTCGGTCCGGCGTCGGCCCGCCCGTACCTGAACCTCGCGACGCTCGAGCGCGCCCTGACCGAGACCGGCGCCGACGCCGCGTGGGTCGGCTGGGGCTTCGTCGCCGAGGATCCGGCCTTCGCGGAGCTGTGCGAGAAGATCGGGGTCACCTTCGTCGGACCGAGCCCGGAGGCCATGCGCCAGCTCGGCGACAAGATCGGCGCGAAGCTGATCGCCGAGGAGGTGGGCGTGCCGGTCGCGCCGTGGAGCCGCGGCGCCGTCGAGAGCCTGGACGCCGCGACGGCGGCGGCGGCCGAGATCGGCTACCCGCTGATGCTCAAGGCGACGGCCGGCGGTGGCGGGCGCGGCATCCGCGTGGTCACCAACGACGCCGAACTCGCCGACGCGTACGAGCGCACCAGCCAGGAGGCGGCGCGGGCGTTCGGCAGCGGCATCGTGTTCCTGGAGCGCCTGGTCACCGGCGCCCGGCACGTCGAGGTCCAGGTGATCGCCGACGGTCAGGGCACCGCCTGGGCGCTGGGCGTACGGGACTGCTCGGTGCAGCGGCGCAACCAGAAGGTCATCGAGGAGTCGGCCTCGCCGGTGCTCGACAAGGCGCAGGCCGCCGAGCTGAAGACGTCGGCGGAGCGGCTCGCCGTGGCGGTCGGTTACCGGGGCGCGGCGACCGTGGAGTTCCTCTACCACCCCGGCGACCGGCTGTTCGCGTTCCTGGAGGTCAACACCCGGCTCCAGGTCGAGCACCCGATCACCGAGCTGACCACCGGTTTTGACCTGGTGAAGGCGCAGCTGCACGTCGCGTCGGGCGGCCGGCTCGTGGGTGACCCGCCCGTCGAGCGCGGGCACGCCATCGAGGCGCGGCTGAACGCCGAGGACCCCGACCGCGACTTCGCGCCGTCACCGGGGCGGATCGCGCGACTCGACCTGCCGGCCGGGCCGGGCATCCGGGTGGACACCGGCGTGAGCGAGGGCGACACCATCCCGGCCGACTTCGACTCGATGATTGCGAAGATCATCGCGTACGGGCGGAACCGGGACGAGGCGCTGGGCAAGCTGCGGCGGGCGATGGCCGACACCACCGTGATCATCGACGGTGGCGCGACGAACAAGAGCTTCGTGCTCGACCTGCTCGACCAGCCCGAGGTCATCGACGCCAGCGCCGACACCGGCTGGATCGACCGGGTCCGGGGCGAGGGCCGGCTCGTCACGCACCGGCACTCCGCCGTCGCGCTGGCCGCCGCCGCGATCGAGTCGTACGAGGAGGAGGAGCGCGCCGAGCGGCAGCGGCTGCTGTCGACCGCCGCCGGTGGACGTCCGCAGGTGCAGCACGCCAGCGGCCGACCGCTGGACCTCAAGCTGCGCGGTGTCACCTACCGGCTGCGGGTGGCCCGGATCGGCGCGCACCGGTTCCGGGTGGGCATCGAGGTGGGCGGCGACGTCCGCACGGCCGACGTCGAGCTGGACCGCTTCGACCGGCACACCGGCCAGATCGCCGTCAACGGCGCCCGGTACCGCCTGCTCACCGGCACGCACGGCCCGACCCATCTGGTCGAGGTGGACGGCGTGACGCACCGGGTCAGCCGCGACGAGGGTGGCGTCCTGCGCTCCCCCATGCCCGCACTGGTCGTCGCCACCCCGCTGGAGGTGGGCGCCGAGGTCGAGGCGGGCGCACCGGTGCTGGTGCTGGAGGCCATGAAGATGGAGACGGTGCTGCGCGCGCCGTTCAAGGCCCGGCTCAAGGAGTGCGCCGTCTCGGTGGGCAGCCAGGTGGAGGCCGGTGCGCCGCTGCTGCGGCTGGAGCCGGTCGCCGACGAGGCGTCCGACGCCGTGGCCGGCCCGAGCGGTCCCACCGTCGAGCTGGACCTGCCCGCCGCCGACGCCGGCCGATCGGCGTACGAGCGCAGCCGGCGCGGTCAGGAGGACCTGCGCGGCCTGCTGCTCGGTTTCGACGTCGACCCGCACGACGACCGCCGGGTGCTCGACGACTACCTCGTCGTACGCCGGTTGGCGGCCGAGGACGGGCACCGGCCGCTGGCCGCCGAGGTGGACCTCGTCGACGTCTTCGCCGACCTGGCCGAGCTGAGCCGTAACCGGCCGACCGGCGAGGACGGCGGCGCCCACGCGCGCAGCGACCGGGAGTACCTGCACACCTACCTGCAGAGCCTCGACGTGGAGCGGGCCGGGCTGCCGGACGCCTTCCAGGCCAAGCTCGCCAAGGCGCTCGGCCACTACGGCGTCACCGACCTGGAGCGCTCCCCCGGCCTGGAAGCCGCCGTGTTCCGGATCTTCCTGGCCCAGCAGCGCGCGTCCGTGGACGCCACCGTGGTGGCGGCGCTGCTGCGTGAGTGGCTGCGCGAGACCCCGCCGGACGAGTCGCTGCGCGAGCCCGCCGGTCTGGCGTTGGAACGGCTGATCGCCGCGACGCAGGTCCGCTTCCCGGCCATCGCCGACCTGGCCCGGGGCGTGGTGTTCGCCTGGTTCGCGCAGCCGCTGCTGCGCCGCAACCGGGCCCGCGTCTACGCGCAGGTCCGGGCCCACCTGCGACACCTGGACGCCCACCCGGACGCGCCGGACCGCGCCGAGCGCGTCGCCGAGATGGTCCGCAGCACCGAGCCGCTGGTCCGGCTGCTCGGCCAGCGGCTCGTGCGGCACCACCTCGACAACACGGTGATGCTCGAGGTGCTGACCCGCCGCTACTACGGCAACAAGGCGCTCAGCCGGGTGCGGACCCGCGAGGTCGGCGACTGCGCCTTCGTGGTCGCCGAGCGGGCGGACTCCAGTGTGGTCTCCGCGGCCGTCCGCTTCGACGGGCTGGGCGACGCGCTGCGCGGGCTCGCCGAGCTGGCCGCCACCGAGGAGTCGGTCGACGCCGACATCTACCTCGGCTGGGAGAACCAGCCGGAGGACTTCGACGCGATGGCCGCCGCGCTGCGCGACGTGCTCGCCGCCTATCCGCTGCCGGCGCAGGTCCGTCGGCTCACCGCCACCGTCGCGGGCCGCGGCGGGGCGGTCATGCACCACCACTTCACCTTCCGCCCCTCGGACGCGGGGATGGTCGAGGACCGGCTGATCCGCGGTCTGCACCCGTACATCGCGCAGCGGATGCAGTTGGAGCGGCTGCACAAGTTCGACCTGACCCGGCTGCCGTCGTCGGACGAGGAGGTCTACCTCTTCCAGTGCGTGGCGCGGGAGAACCCGGCCGACGAGCGCCTGGTGGCGTTCGCCCAGGTCCGTGACCTGACCGAGCTGCGCGAGCAGGACGGTCGGCTGGTGGCGCTGCCCACCGCCGAGGACGCGGTGGCAGCCTGCCTCGACTCGATCCGCCGGGCCCAGTCGCGCCGGCCGTCGAAGACGCGGTTCACCACCAACCGGATCGTCATCTACGTGTGGCCGCCGAGCGAGCTGACCCGCGAGGAGATGGAGATGATCGCCGGGCGGGTGCGCCCGACGACGGTGGGCGCCGGCCTGGAGGAGATCCTGTTCATCGCGCGGCAGCGCGACCGCCGCACCGGCGAGCTGACCAAGATCGCGGTACGGATCTCGTTCGACGCCCAGGGCGGCGCGGAGCTGACCGTGGGCGAGCCGCCGGCCGAGCCGGTCGAGCCGCTGGACGAGTACCGGCTCAAGGTGCTCCGGGCCAGCAGCCGCAACACGGTGTACCCGTACGAGCTGACCGCCCGGCTCGGTGAGTTCGTCGAGCACGACCTCGACGACGCGTACGCGCTGGTGCCGGTGGACCGGCCCAAGGGGCGCAACCGCGCCGCCATCGTCGCCGGCGTCGTCACCGCGCCCACCGCACGGCACCCGCAGGGCGTGACCCGGGTCGTGCTGCTCGGCGACCCGACGAAGTCGTTGGGCGCGCTGTCCGAGCCGGAGTGCCGGCGGGTGATCGCCGCGCTGGACCTGGCGGAGCGGATGCGGGTGCCGGTGGAGTGGTGGGCGCTGTCCGCCGGGGCCCGGATCTCGATGACCTCGGGTACCGAGAACATGGACTGGGTGGCGGCGGCGCTCAAGCGCATCGTCGAGTTCACCCAGGACGGCGGTGAGATCAACATCGTGGTCGCGGGCATCAACGTGGGCGCGCAGCCGTACTGGAACGCCGAGGCCACGATGCTCATGCACACCAAGGGCGTGCTGGTGATGACCCCGGACTCGGCGATGGTGCTCACCGGCAAGCAGTCGCTGGACTTCTCCGGCGGCGTCTCCGCCGAGGACAACTTCGGCATCGGCGGGTACGACCGGGTGATGGGCCCGAACGGGCAGGCGCAGTACTGGGCGCCGAACCTGACCGCCGCCCGGGACGTGCTGATGGCCCACTACGACCACACGTACGTCGCGCCCGGCGAGGACGCCCCGCGGCGGGTGACCACCACCGACCCGGTGGACCGGGACATCTCGGAGTTCCCGCACGACGTGGCGGGCAGCCCGTTCCGCACGGTCGGCGAGATCTTCTCCGCCGAGGCCAACCCGGACCGCAAGAAGCCGTTCGACATCCGGACGGTGCTGCGGGCCCTGGCCGACCAGGACCGGCCGGTGCTGGAGCGGTGGGCGGGCATGGCGGACGCCGACACGGCGGTCGTGCAGGACGCCCACCTCGGCGGCATCCCGGTGTGCCTGCTGGGCATCGAGTCCCGGTCGGTGCCGCGCCGGGGGTTCCCGCCCACCGACGGCCCGGACACCTACACGGCGGGCACGCTGTTCCCGCGCTCGTCGAAGAAGGCCGCGCGGGCCATCAACGCGGCCAGCGGCAACCGTCCGCTGGTCGTGCTGGCCAACCTGTCCGGCTTCGACGGCTCGCCCGAGTCGATGCGCAAGCTGCAACTGGAGTACGGCGCGGAGATCGGCCGGGCGATCGTCAACTTCCGGGGTCCGATCGTGTTCTGCGTGATCTCGCGGTACCACGGTGGCGCGTTCGTGGTGTTCTCGAAGGCGCTGAACCCGAGCATGACCGTGCTCGCGTTGGAGGGGTCGTTCGCCTCGGTGCTCGGTGGCGCTCCCGCCGCCGCGGTGGTGTTCTCCGCCGACGTCAACGCCCGGACGGCCGCCGACGAGCGGGTACGTGCCCTGGAGGCCCGCGTCGCCGCCGCGTCCGGCACCGAGCGCGCCGCGCTGACGGCCGAGCTCGACGAGCTGCGGTCCTCGGTGCGGGCGGAGAAGCTCGGCGAGGTGGCCACGGAGTTCGACCGGGTGCACAACATCCAGCGGGCCGTCGAGGTCGGCTCGGTGGACGCCGTGATCCGCGCCGCGGAGCTGCGTCCGCGCGTCATCGAGGCGATCGAGGCGCGGCTGA
>NZ_JBYIRN010000038.1:0-46715 GCF_057708145.1 Micromonospora sp. bgisy143 | reverse complement strand
GGGGGTGGGTTGGGGGGGGGGGGGGGGGGGGGGGGTTTTTCCCCCCCCCCCCCCCCCGGGCCGACTCCTGGGTGGTCTCCAGCGACAGCGGTAACCAGAGGTCACAGTAGGGTGGGCGACGTGCTCCGCCAGGTCACCGCGATCCGCTACGTCACCCCACTGCGCGAGGGTGGCTCGCTGCCGGGCGTCGTCGAGGCCGACGACCTCGGCACGTACGTGGCGAAGTTCACCGGCGCCGGGCAGGGACCCAAGGCACTCGTCGCCGAGGTGATCTGCGGCGAACTGGCCCGCCGGCTGGACCTGCGGGTGCCGCCGCTGGTCGTCCTCGACATCGACCCGGTCATCGGGCGGGCCGAGCCCGACCAGGAGGTGCAGGAGCTGCTGCGCAACAGCGGCGGGGCCAATCTCGGGATGGACTTCCTGCCGGGCGCGCTCGGCTTCGACCCGGTGGCGCACCCCGTCGATCCGCTGCTGGCGTCCCGGGTGCTGTGGTTCGACGCGTACGTGGAGAACGTCGACCGGAGCTGGCGCAACCCCAACCTGCTCGTCTGGCATCGGGAGCTGTGGTTGATCGACCACGGTGCGGCGCTGTACTTCCACCACAACTGGCCCCGCGCGGACGCCGCCGTGCACCGCGCCTACCGGGCCGAGGACCACGTGCTCGCGCCGTACGCCGACCGGGTCGCCGAGGCCAACGACGAGCTGGCCGCCCGCATCACCCCGGACCTCCTGCGGGAGGTGTTGGCGCTGGTGCCGGCCCCGTGGTTGACCGCCGCCGACTTCGACTCGGCCGACCAGGCGCGGGAGGCGTACGTGTCGCACCTGTCGCGGCGGGTCGCCCGACCGGCCGACTGGCTACCGGTGGGGGGCGTCGCGTGAGGTACCCCTTCGAGTACGCCGTCATCCGGCTGGTGCCCCGCGTCGAGCGCGGCGAGCAGATCAACGTGGGGGTGCTGCTCTACTGCCAGCAGCGTGACTTCCTGGCCGCGCGGACGCACCTGGACGCCGACCGGGTGCGCGCCCTGGCCCCCGACGTCGACCTGCCGGCGGTGGCGGCGGTGCTGGAATCGCTGGACCGGACCTGCTCCGGGGACGGGCCGGCCACCCGGATGAAGCTTGGCGAGCGCTTCCACTGGCTGGCCGCGCCTCGCAGCACGATGATCCAGGCCGGCCCGGTGCACACCGGCCTCACCGCCGACCCGGCGGCCGAGCTGGACCGGCTGATGGCGACGCTGGTCCGCTGAGCGGTCGGCCGGGCGGCCTCAGCGGCCCGGGCGGCAGGCGCGCGGGTCCTCGACGGCGGCTGACCCCTGATCGCGCTACGCCAGCGCCGTTGCCGGCGGAGCGCGATCCCCCGTTCAGGCGCCCGGTGCCAGGGGGGCGGCGGGATCGCGCGCCGGCACCGGATGGCATCAGGATCGCCGTCCGCGCGGGCGGCCGGATCGGAACGTCCGGGAACTTGCGGAAAACTTGAGCCCGGACGACCGGAACACCGTGATCTGTCGTTTGTCTCCGCATCGCAGGGGTAGTCGCGGGAGCTGACCCGAGACGAGAAGGGGACACATCTGATGGCTGCCCAGACGAAGGTGGCGGTGATCTACTACAGCGCCACCGGCATCACGTACCAGATGGCGCAGGCCGCGTGTGAGGCCGCCGGGGAGGCCGGCGCGGACGTGCGCCTGCGCAAGGTGCGGGAACTCGCGCCGGACGAGGCGATCCGCTCGAACTCCGGTTGGCAGGCGCACCATCTGGAGACCCAGGACGTTCCGGAGGCGATGATCGACGACCTGGCCTGGGCCGACGTGACGATCTTCGGCTCGCCCACCCGGTACGGCATGATCGCCGCCCAGTTGAAGCAGTTCATCGACACCACCGGCCCGCTGTGGGCGCAGGGCGCGCTGGCCAACAAGGTCTACGCGGCCTTCACCTCCACCGCGACCTCGCACGGTGGGCAGGAGACCACGCTGACGTCCCTCTTCAACGTCTTCTACCACTGGGGTGGTGTGGTGGTCCCGCCCGGCTACACCGACTCCAGCCAGTTCATCGCCGGCAACCCGTACGGCCCCTCGCACACCAGCAACAACGGGGAGATCGCCCCGGACGCGGTGGCGCTGGGCGCGTGCGCCCTCACCGCCCGCCGGGCGGTACTTATCGGCACCGCGCTCAAGCAGGGCCTGGGCGGCTGACGGTCCGCGGGCGACCGGTGGCGCGGACGGGGGCTCTCGGCCCGTTCGCGCCACCGGTCGCACCAGCCCTACCCGGCGACGGCGGTCACCATGCCGGACGAGCGCGGGCTATGCGTGGTGGGCCGGGCGCGATGCCGGCAGCAGGTCGGTCAACACCTCGGTCAGCACGGTCACCCCGTCCGGGCTGAGCACCGACTCGGGGTGGAACTGCACCCCGGCGAAGCCCTGCCCGCGCAGGGCGTGCACGGATCCGTCGCGGACGTCCCGGGCCAGCTCCACCGGCCCGTACGCGGTGTCCAGCCGGTCCGCGTCGGCGCGGGCGGTGAACGAGGAGTAGAAGCCGACCCGGCGGGACCGGCCGAACAGCGTCACCTCCCGTTGCAGCCCCTGGTACGGCGCGTCCCGGCGGTGCAGGGGCAGCCCCAGCAGCCCGGCCAGCACCTGGTGCCCCAGGCAGACCGCGAGCGTGGGTCGGCCGGTCGCCAGCAACTCGCCGAGCAGGTCCCGCAGCGCCGCCATCTTCGGATCGTCCAGGCTGCCCGGGTCACCCGGGCCGGGCCCGGCCACCACCAGGTCGTACCCGTCGACCGGGCCGCCGGCGTGCCACGGGCGCAGCGTGACCGCGAGACCCAACGCCCCCAGTTGGTGTGCCAACATGCCGGTGAAGGTGTCCTCCGCGTCCACGATCAGGGCCCGCAGGCCGGTCAGCCCGGGCAACCCGGGCGCGTCCGGGGCCCGCTGGTCCAGCCAGAACCGGGCCAGCGGCGTGTTCCGCGCGGCCAGCGCGGCGCGTACCTCCGGGTCGTCGGCCAGCCGCACGACCGGCCCGCGCTCGCCGGCGGACGCCGCCGGGCCGAGACCGAGCGCGGCCAGCACCCCGGCCGCCTTGGCGTGGGTCTCGGCCACCTCGCCGGCCGCCGTCGAGTGCCGGACCAGGGTGGCGCCGACCGGCACCCGCAGCCGGCCGGCCGGGGAGATCTCGGCGGTCCGGATCAGGATCGGCGCGTCCAGGGTCTGCCGGCCGGCGTCGTCGTGACCGAGCAGCGCCAGCACACCCGCGTAGTAGCCGCGGCCCCGACGCTCGTGCCGGGCGATCACCCGGCAGGCGTTCTCCATCGGACTGCCGGTCACGGTGGGGGCGAACATCGTCTCGCGCAGCACCTCCCGCACGTCGCGGGTGCCCCGGCCGGCGAGCAGGTACTCGGTGTGCGCGAGGTGCGACATCTCCTTGAGGTACGGGCCGATGACCTGACCGCCGTGCTCGGCGACGGTCGCCATCATCTTCAGCTCCTCGTCGAGCACCATGTACAGCTCCTCGATCTCCTTCGGATCGGCGAGGAACCGCAGCAACGCCGCCCGGTCCGGGGCGTCGCGGGTGGGTCGGAAGGTGCCGCTGATCGGGTTCATCATGACGAGCCCGTCGTCGACGCTGACGTGCCGTTCCGGGCTGGCGCCGACCATCGTCCGGGTGCCGGTGTGCACCACGAACGTCCAGTAGGCGCCGCGCTCGGCGACCAGCAGCCGGCGCAGCGCGGCCAGCGCGGCCACCAGTGGCGCGCCCTGCACGGTGGCGTGCAGGGTGCGGTGGATGACGAAGTTGGCGCCCTCGCCGCGACCGATCTCGTCGGTGAGCACCTGCTGCACGATCCGCGCGTACTCGTCGTCGCTGACGTCGAACGCGGCGTCCCGGGTGCGGACCGGCTCGTCGGGCAGCGCGGCCAGCGCCTCGGCCAGCGGGATCCGCCGGTGCTCACGGACCTGGAGACACTCCAGCGGGGCGTCGTCGTCGACGCACGCGAAGCCGCGCTCGGCGATCTGCCGGTACGGCACCAGGGCCAACGTCCGCGCACCGGGCTCGCCCGGGGGCAGCGGGATGTCCGCCAGCCGGTCGACGGTGGCGACCGAACCGGTGAACAGTTCCAGGTCGTCGGCGCCCTCGCGGCGCAGCAGCGCGAAGGGGCCGGGGTCGTCGCCTCGGGAGATGGCGGCGAGCAGGTCGGTCAGGGGAGTCTGGCTGGTCATCGTGGTCTCCGTGGGCGCCGGGCGCCGCCAGCGGGGGCGGCCATCCGGGCCGGAGATCCGGCGGCCGCCTCGGTGGCGGCCGCGTGGATGGAGCTACGCGCGGGGGGTGGCCGCCGGGTCGGCGGGCCACCAGGAGGTTGGGTGCGCGAGCATGTCGTTCACCTTACGCGGTCGCGGCCTTACTCGGGACCCCTTCGGGCGTACGGGTGTGCCGGGCCGGACCCTCGTCCCGACGCGGCCGGCACCGGGTAACTTGACCGGCGATGAACATTCTCGCGCTCGACCTGGGCACCTCCTCCGTACGCGGGTTGGTGCTGGACGGGGAGACCAGGCCGCTGCCCGGCGCCCTGGCCCGGCGGAAGGTCAAACTCGCCATCGGGGACGACGGCACCGGCACCCTCTCCGGCCCCGACTACCTCGCCTGCCTCATCGAGTGTCTGGACGAGTTGGCCGAGGCGGGGCACCTGCACGATGTGGGCATGGTGGCGACCTCCGCGCAGTGGCACTCGGTGCTCCCGCTCGACCGGGACGGCAGCCCGCTGGGCCCGGTCGTCACCTGGCTGGACACCCGGCCCGCGCCGGTCGGCGACACGTCCGGCCCGGCCGACCCGGACGGCTTCCACCAACGCACCGGCTGCTGGTGGCACCGCTCCTACTGGCCGGTGCGCCTGCCCTGGCTGCGGGACCAGTCGGGCACGCCGATCAGCCGGTTCGTCGGCCTTCCCGAATACGTGCTGGGCGAACTGCTCCAGACGGCGCCCATGTCGATCTCGCAGGCCTCCGGCACGGGCCTGCTCGACATCGGCACGCTGCGCTGGGACGAGGAGGCGCTGACGCTGGCCGGGGCACGCCCCCGCGACCTGCCGCCACTGGGCGAGTTGGACTGGCACGGCCGGCTCCGCCCCGACCGGGCCCGCCGCTGGCCGCAGTTGGCCGAGGCCCGATGGGCGCCGCCGGTGGGCGACGGCGCCGCGTCGAACGTCGGCTCGGGCTGCGCCGACCCGAGCCGGGCCGCGGTCACGGTGGGCACCTCCGCGGCCGTACGCCTGATGCAGCGCATCCCGGCCGGCGAGCCGCTGCCGCGGCTGCCCGAACGGCTCTGGCGCTACCGGGTCGACCACGATCACGTGGTGACCGGGGCCGCGTACTCCAGTGGTGGCAACCTGTTCGCCTGGGCCAACCGGGAGCTGCGGCTGCCCCGGGGCGACGAGTTGGACGCCGCGCTGGCGCTGGTGCCGGTGGGCGGTGGCCGGCCCGCCGATCCCCGTTTCGGCGGCGACCGGGCGCCCGGGCTGGCCCCGGCGGGCACCGGCGAGGTACGCGGCCTGAGCTTCAGCACCACGGCGGTGGACATCCTGGCCGGGCTGATGCAGGGACTGTGTGGGCTGGTCGCCGAGGATCTCGCGGTACTGGAGTCCACAGTCGACAAACCGGTCGGGGTGGTGCTGGGCGGCGGCGCGGTGGCCGCGTCGGTGTGGTGGCGGCAGGCGTTCGCCGCCGCGCTCGCGCCGCGACCGGTGTCGCACCAACGCAACCCGGAGATCGGCGCGACCGGAGCGGCGTTGGTGGCGCTGGGTCGCTTCGAAGCGGCGGCGGCGCTCGCCGACATCGGCCGGACGGACGAACTGGTCTCACCGACCACGACAGGACGTTCCCACCCGCAGTATCCTTCCTGAACTTTCGCCCTGCCCGGGCCGTTGACAGGGCCAGCGAGCCTGGTTGGATGGACTCCGCTCCCCGGGTCGCGGTGGACGCGGCAGGACGGAGGAGGCAGGGTGGCGGCAGGTCCCGACCCGTCGATCGGTGCGGTGTCGAACCACCGCCGGCGTCGCTTCGACGTCCGGGTCGTTCCGCACCGACGCCGCTCGCCGTTCCGGCTGCGGGACTGGCGGATGAGCACCAAGCTGGCCACCGTGCTGCTGGTGCCGTCGATGGCGTTCCTGGTGCTCGCGGGCGTGCAGACCAGCGCACTTGTCGGTCGGACGGCCACGTTGAACGACTTCTCCCGGCAGGTCGGCATCGGCCGGCAGATCACCGCCGTGGTCGACCAGCTCCAGCAGGAACGGGACCGTTCGGCGGGCGAGCTGGGCGAGCTGCGCCGCGGTGGCGACCGGGAGGCGGCGGCCACCGCCCTGCGGCCGTTGCAGTCGGCCACCGACCGGGCCGTGGATGACCTGCGCCGGGCGGCCGAGCCGCTGGCCGACGCCGACGCCTCCTGGCGGGTCGCCTTCTCCCAGGTGCTCGAGGCGTACGACCAGGTGGTCGACATCCGCCCGGCCATCCCGCCGGCGGTGCTCAGCAACGACACCATCCTGAGCAACTACCACCGGGCGGTCGACGCGCTGCTGGACCTGCTCGCCGAGCCGACGCCGGGTCAGGACCGACCGGGGTTGAGCGACGCGGTGCTGCGCTACGTCCAGATCGCCCGGGTCAAGGAGCTGTCCTCCCGGGTCCGGGCGCAGCTCTACGCCGCCGGCCGAGCCGGCCGGTACGGCACCGAGGACCGGGTGATCCTCGCCGACCTGCGCGCCCAGCAGCTCACCGCGCTCGGCGCGTTCCGGGTCTCCGCCACCAGCGACCAGATCCGACGGTACGACGAGACCTCGGTGGACCCGGGTTTCCAGGTCGCCACCCGCCTGGAGGAGCGCAGCCTGCCGGTCGGCGACGCGGCGCCGGAGGTGCTGCCCTCGGAGCAGTGGTGGTCGGCGAGCCAGCAACGCCAGGAGCTGCTGCGGCAGGTCGAGGCGAGTGTGCTCGACGACGCGGTACGGCAGGCCGACGACGCCAGCAGCGGCCAGCTCCGCACCACCCTGCTGGTGGTCGGCGGCGTCGTGGCGGTGCTGCTGGTCGCCCTGCTGATCTCCCTGTTGGTCGGGCGCTCGGTCGCCCGGTCGATGCGGTTGCTGCGCAGCCAGGCGCTGCGCATCGCGCAGGTGGAGCTGCCCGACGCGCTGGACCGGCTGCGCACCGTCACCGGTGGCGTGCCGACCATCGACGTGGCCCCGGCGGTCGTCCGTTCGCTCGACGAGATCGGTGAGCTGGCCGAGGCGTTCGTCGCGGTGCACCGCAGCGCCGTGACGGTCGCCGTCGAGCAGGCGCTGATGCGGCGCAACGTCAACGCGATGTTCGTCAACCTCGCGCGCCGCAGCCAGGTGCTGGTGGAACGGCAGCTGGAGCTGCTCGACGACCTGGAGCGTGAGGAGAGCGACCCGGACCAGCTGGAGAACCTCTTCAAGCTCGACCACCTGGCCGCCCGGATGCGCCGTAACGACGAGAGCCTGCTGGTGCTGGCCGGTACGGACTCCACCCGCCGGTGGAACCGCCCGGTGGGCCTCGGCACCGTGCTGCTGGCCGCCGCCGCCGAGATCGAGCAGTACCAGCGGGTACGACTGGAACCGATGGGCGCCGTGAACGTGGTCGGGCACGCCGTCGGCGAACTGGTGCACATGCTGGCCGAGCTGTTGGAGAACGCCACCGCGTTCTCCCGGCCGGACACCTTCGTCGTGGTGACCGCCCGCATCGAGGCGTCCACCGCGCTCATCGAGATCGTCGACGACGGTCTGGGCATGAGCCCGTCCGCGCTGGCCGAGGCGAACGCGGTGCTGGCCAGCCCGCCGGCCGCCGACGTCGCGGCGGTCGAGCGGATGGGCCTGTTCGTGGTCAGCCACCTGGCCAGCCGCCTCGGCGTGCGCGTGCAGCTCGAAGGGCGTCAGAGCGGCCTCGTCGCGCGGCTGGTGCTGCCGGCCACCCTGCTGGCGCCCGGCGGCGCCGTCGAGATGGATCCGCCCGCGTCGGCCCGGATGCTCGCGTCGAACGCCGCCCGGGGCGTCGCGGCCCCGCCCGGGCCGGGGGTGCCCCCGGCCGCGGGCGTCCACGGGCCGGCCGGCGCGCCGCTGGACCTCCCGGTGGCCGGCCGTCCGCCGGCCGCCGCCGTGCCGCGCCAGACCCGCCCCGTGCCGGTACGCGCCGAGGACGTGTTGGCCCCGGCCGGCGTCCCCGGAGGCGACGGCGGCGGCTGGTGGTCCCGGCAGGGGCCGACCGGGCCGGCTGCCCCGGCCCAGCCGGCGCCACCCGCCACGCCGGTGACGGCCGGTACGAACGAGCGGGGCCTGCCGGTGCGCGTACCGATGGCGCAGCTCTCCGCGGTCACCCGCCCCGCCCAGCCGGAGTCGTCGCCGCCGCGCGCCGACCTCGACCCGGACGCGGTCGGTGGCATGCTTTCCCGGCTCTACAGCGGGGTACGGCGTGCCGAGGCCGAGGACACCACCGAGATACCGGTGCCACCCTCGTGGCGGCACGACGAAGGAGGACGACGACAGTGACGACGTTGAGCCAGGAGGCGCGTGACCTGAGCTGGCTGGTGAGCGCGTTCGCGGAGCGGGTGCCGGGCGTGGCACACGCGGTGGTGGTCTCCTCCGACGGGTTGCTGGTGGCGATCTCCGACCACCTGCCCCGCGACCACGCGGACAAGCTCGCCGCGGTGACGTCCGGGCTGATGAGCATCACGGCGGGCGCGGCGCAGATGTTCGACGGCGACATCGTCAAGCAGACGGTGGTCGAGATGGGCCGGGGCTACTTCCTGGTGATGCAGGTACGCGACGGATCGATCCTGGCCACCCTCGCGGCCGGGGACGCCGACATCGGCGTGGTGGGCTACGAGATGGCGCGGTTGGCGAAGCAGGCGGGGGAGATGCTCACCCCGGCGCTGCGAGCGGAGTTGCAGCAGGCGCTGCCCCGCTGAGTCTTCCGGCCGTGACCCGGACGGTCACCGGCTCACCCGAGCCGAGCCGTCCGGGCCCGGCCGTCCGGGCGAGGCGTTCAGAAGCCGCCCTCGGCGATGACGGAGCGGTACCAGTGGGCGCTGCGCTTGAGCACCCGCCGCTGGGTCACGTAGTCCACGTAGACCAGGCCCCAACGCTGCTCGTAGCCCTCGTCCCATTCGAAGTTGTCGAGCATCGACCAGACGTGGAAGCTCTCCAGCGGCACCCCGTCGGCGATGGCGCGGTGTGCGGCGGTCAGGTGGTCGCGCAGGAAGGTGATCCGGCCACTGTCGTCGACGGTGTCGTCCGCGGCCAGGGTGTCGGGGGTGGGCAGACCGTTCTCGGTCACGGTGAGCGGGATCGGGCCGTAGTCGCGGGTGACCCGGGTCAGGACGTCGTACATCCCGTCGGGGTAGATCTGCTGCCAGCCGGCCTCGGAGGTGGGCCAGCGGTGTTCGGTGCTGCCGTCGGCGGCGACGTAGATGGGCGTGTAGTACTGCACGGCCAGCAGGTCGACCGGTGAGGAGATCACCGCCAGGTCGCCGTCGTGGATGCCGCGGACCATCCGGCTCTGCGGGCCCAGGTCGGCCAGGACGTCCTGCGGGTAGCTGCCCTTGAGCACGGAGTCGAGGTAGAGGCGGTTCTCGTAGCCGTCGTAGAGGTGCGCGGCGGCGGTGGCCTCGGCGGAGTCGTCGGTGGGGTAGCAGGGGTGCAGGTTGAGCGCGGGGCCGATCCGGCCGGTGCTGTCCGAGGCGCGTAGCGCGCGCACCGCGAGGCCGTGCGCGAGCTGCAGGTGGTGGGCGACGAGGTAGGCGGCGGCCGGGTCCTGCCGGCCGGGCGCGTGGTGGCCGGTGAGGTAGCCGTTCTGCACGACGGTCTTGGGCTCGTTGATGGTGAGCCAGACCGGCACCCGGTCGCCGAGGGCGGTGAAGACGGCGTCGGCGTAGTCGGCGAAGCGGTAGGCGGTGTCCCGGGACTCCCAACCACCAGCGTCCTGCAACGCCTGCGGCAGGTCCCAGTGGAACAGGGTCGCCATCGGGGCGATGCCCCGCTCGTGCAGACCGTCGAGGAGACGACGGTAGAAGTCGAGCCCCCGCTGGTTGGGCGCGCCGCTGCCGTCGGGCTGGATGCGAGGCCAGGAGATGGAGAAGCGGTAGCTGCGCAGACCCAGGTCACGCATCAGGTCGAGGTCTTCGGCGTACCGGTGGTAGTGGTCGGCGGCCACGTCACCGGTGTCGCCGTTGCGGGTGCGCCCGGGGATCCGGCTGAACGTGTCCCAGACCGACTCACCACGGCCGTCCTCCTTGGCGGCGCCCTCGATCTGGTAGGCGGAGGTGGCCGCGCCCCAACCGAAGTCGCGGGGGAAGCGCAGCGGGCCGGCGGGCCCGGTAGGTATCGACATGGATTCTCCTCGTGGATACGGGGCCACCGCCAGGTTCGGGAGCGCTCCCAGGATAGGCCAGAAGCGCTCGACCCGGTGAGCCGGCCGTCACGGCGGCCGACGATGGCGGGTCGAGGCGGGTGAGGGCCCCGGACAGCGAACGAGGCCGACCGGGCGGCGCTTCGCGCCTGTCCCGTCGGCCTCTTTTCCCATCGTGTACGGGGGTTTAGTGTGGGGACGGGGGAGGGCAACCCCCGTCCCCACCGTAACTGCACACACACGGGCGGAATTGGGTCCTGCCGTGCGTGTCGCGCGGGAGCCGGGCCACGCGAGTGGCTCTGGTTCCACCTCCCTCCCTGTGGCGGGATGATGGCTGACGGCGGCGTCCGGGCTGGCCCGCCGTCGGCCTTCGGATGGTTCCCCGGGCCCGCCACGAGGACGGTCCCGGCGATCTTCCAGTTGGAACCTTTGTCGATGGAAGCGCTCCCATCGACCGATGTTGCGACTGTAACGCCCGTCACGCCTTTGTGAAAGACCCAAAACGAGATCGAAACAAGTGGGTGAACCGCTCCGCCCCGCGCTTGTTGTGGGAGCGCTTCCATGGCACACTGTCGATTCAGCGCGACAGGAGCCAGATCGCGTGGGCGCGGGACCGCCGAGGGCAGCCGGAGCACGACTTCGGTCACGGCACCCGAGCGCAGCCGGCGGGACCCCCTCCCGCGCGGGCCGCATCGCCGCACCCCGGCCGGGCCCGGGGCTACCACCTTCCCGGCGCCTCGAATCCCCCGCGTACCACCACCTGCGGGCAGGCGCCTCGCCGGGAACCACCCGGCCTGGTCCGAGGAGACACCGCGCACATGAGACATCTGGCACGACGCCGTCGGATGGCGATCCTCGCCGCCGCCGTGCTCGCCGTCGGCGGGGTGACCCTGCCCGCTGGCGCCGCACAGGCCGCACCGGCCTGCGACGTGGTCTACGCGACCAACGACTGGAACACCGGCTTCACGGCCAACGTGACCATCAAGAACCTGGGCGACCCGATCAGCAGCTGGTCGCTCAAGTGGACCTTCCCGAACAGCGGACAGCGGGTCGTCCAGGGTTGGTCGGCCAAGTACAGCCAGTCCGGCAGCGAGGTCACCGCGACGAACGAGTCGTACAACGGCAACCTCGGCACCGGCGCCTCCACCACCATCGGCTTCAACGGCTCCCACACCGGCAGCAACCCGAAGCCCACCTCGTTCACCCTGAACGGCACCCCCTGCAACGGCACGCCGGCCAACCAGCCGCCGTCCGTCTCGCTCAGCCTGCCCGCCGGGCCGTTCACCGCGCCCGCCGACGTGCCGCTGACCGCGACCGCGAGTGACCCGGACGGGACGATCAGCAAGGTCGAGTTCTACCGCAACGGCCTGCTCATCAACACCGACACCACCGCGCCGTACTCCTACACGCAGGAGGACCTGCCGGCCGGCAACTACACGGTGCAGGCCAAGGCGTACGACAACGCCAACGGCATCGGGGTCGCCGAGAAGTCGTTCACCGTCGGCGCCGCGAGCGGCCCGACGCTGATCGCCACGCCGTCCGCGGTGAGCGTCAACGAGGGTGGCACGTCCACCTTCAACCTCAAGCTCAGCGCCGCGCCGTCCACCAGCGTGCCGGTCACCCTGACCCCCTCGGGTGACAGCGACATCACGGTCTCGCCGACCACCGTCACGCTGACCCCCACCAACTGGAGCACCGGGGTCACCGTCACGGTCGCCGCGGCCGAGGACACCGACACCGTCGGCGGTAGCGCCACCATCACCGCGTCGGCCAACGGTCTCGCCTCGCTGGCGGTTGCCGCCACCGAGATCGACAACGACACCCCCGGCGGCGACAACGCCTACATCAAGAAGTTCCTCGACCAGTACGGCAAGATCAAGAACTCGGGCTACTTCAGCCCCGAGGGCGTGCCGTACCACTCGGTCGAGACGCTGATCGTCGAGGCGCCCGACCACGGCCACGAGACCACCTCGGAGGCGTTCAGCTTCTGGATCTGGTTGGAGGCCCAGTACGGCCGCGTCACCCAGAACTGGGCGCCGTTCAACAACGCCTGGACGGTGATGGAGAAGTACATCATCCCGTCGCACGCCGACCAGCCCACCGCGGCCTCGGCCGGCACCCCGCAGTACGCCGCGGAGTACAACCTGCCCAGCCAGTACCCCTCGGCCCTGAACCCGAACATCTCGGTCGGGCAGGACCCGCTGCGCTCGGAGCTGCAGTCCACCTACGGCACCGGCGACATCTACGGCATGCACTGGCTGATGGACGTCGACAACACGTACGGCTTCGGCCGCTGCGGCGACGGCACCACCAAGCCGGCGTACATCAACACCTTCCAGCGGGGCACCCAGGAGTCGGTGTGGGAGACCATCCCGCAGCCGTCCTGCGACACCTTCAAGCACGGCGGTCAGTACGGCTACCTCGACCTGTTCGTCAAGGACACCGGCGCTCCCGCCAAGCAGTGGAAGTACACCAACGCCCCGGACGCCGACGCCCGCGCGGTGCAGGCCGCCTACTGGGCGCTGACCTGGGCCAAGGCGCAGGGCAAGCAGGCCGACGTCGCCGCCACCGTGGCCAAGGCCGCCAAGATGGGTGACTACCTGCGGTACGCGATGTTCGACAAGTACTTCAAGAAGATCGGCAACTGCGTCGGGGCCAGCACCTGCCCCGCCGGCAGCGGCCGGGACTCGGCGCACTACCTGCTGTCCTGGTACTACGCCTGGGGTGGCGCGTACGACACCAGCCAGAACTGGTCCTGGCGGATCGGCTCCAGCCACAACCACTTCGGCTACCAGAACCCGTTCGCGGCCTGGGCGCTGACCAACACGCCGGAGCTGGCGCCGAAGTCGGCGACCGCGGCGAGTGACTGGACCAAGAGCTTCGACCGGCAGCTCGAGTTCTACACCTGGCTGCAGTCGTCCGAGGGCGGCATCGCCGGTGGCGCGACGAACAGCTGGGACGGTAGCTACGCCCAGCCGCCGTCGGGCACCAGCACCTTCTACGGCATGTTCTACGACGTCGACCCGGTCTACAACGACCCGCCGTCGAACCAGTGGTTCGGCATGCAGGCGTGGTCGATGCAGCGGATCGCCGAGCTGTACCTGCAGACCGGCAACACGAAGGCCAAGGCGCTGCTGGACAAGTGGGTGCCGTGGGCCATCGCCAACACCACGCTCGGCACCAACTGGTCGATCCCGTCGGACATGAAGTGGACCGGCCAGCCGACCACCTGGAACCCGAGCAGCCCGCAGCCCAACACCAACCTGCACGTCGAGGTGATCAGCAAGGGCCAGGACGTCGGCGTCGCCGCCTCCTACGCCCGGATCCTGATCGCGTACGCGGCGAAGTCGGGCAACGCGGCGGCGAAGACCACCGCCAAGGGTCTGCTGGACGCGCTGGACGCGGCCAGTGACGCGAAGGGTGTCTCCACCACCGAGACGCGCGGCGACTACAAGCGCTTCGACGACGTCTACGACGCCTCCACCGGTCAGGGCCTCTACGTCCCGCCGGGCTGGACCGGGAAGATGCCCAACGGCGACGCCATCGCCGCCGGGAAGAGCTTCCTGGACATCCGGTCGTTCTACAAGAACGACCCGGACTGGCCGAAGGTGCAGGCGTACCTGAACGGCGGCCCGGAGCCGACCTTCAACTACCACCGCTTCTGGGCACAGGCCGATGTGGCCATGGCGTACGCCGACTACGGGACGCTGTTCCCGAACGGCTGAGAGCGACCCGGGGTGGGTGGAGTGCCCCGCCCACCCCGGGGTTCGGCCGGGTCCGGGGGAACGACGGGACCCGGCCGGCGGACGGCCTGACACCCACGGTCAGGCCGGGGTGGGCCGGTCATCTGGTCAACGCAGCGGGTCGACCGGCCCACCCCACCGCCCGGACTGAAGACTGCCGCGAAAAAGCCCAGAAATTCCCGCTGTCACGGGATCACACCGACGACGTTGACGGAGTAACGTACGTCACCGGAGAGGCCGCTCCCCCCGTGGCGGCCTCTCCACTTTTTTATGCCCCGGATCGCGGCGCGACGACCGGATGACGCAACCCCGGGTGTTCCGGTGGCAACGACCGGCGCAGCACCACCCAACTCACCGCCAGCGCCGCCGCGACCAGCGGCCAGGTCAACGCGATCCGCGCCACCACGAGCGCCAGCACCTGTCCACTGAGGTAGAGCGGTACGAACACCGCCACCCGCAGCAGGTAGGTCGCCGTCCACACCCAACTGGCCCGGCCGTACCCGCGCAGCAGCGCCGGATCCCGTCGCCAGCGGGCGCGCTGGCCCAGCGCCGCGCCGACCAGCACGCCCAGCAGCGGCCAGCGCACGACGATGCTGACGGCCCACGCCAGCGCGCTCGCCGCGTTCGACAGCACCTGGATCAGAAAGAAGTTCTCGGCCCGGCCGGTACGCACCGCGATCAGCGCCGCGACGCAGACGGCGAGCAGGCCGATCAGCACCGAACGCGGCCGGTCACCCCGGCGCAGTCGTACGCCGGCCACCCCGACGCCGACGGCGAGCGCCGCGCCGACCCCGGCCCACACCGACTCGCCACCGAGCAGCCAGCCCACCGCGAACGCCACCGGCGGCAGGGTGGCGTCGACCGCTCCACGCCGCCCGCCCAGCAGGTCCGCCAGCGACTCGGCCCGCGCCGGGCCGGCCGTCACCTGTCCCGGCCCGTTCCCGGTCGGTCGCTCCGGACCGGGCTCGACCTGGCCGGACTCCCGTTCCGGTGTGCCGCTCACCGCCACCTCCTCACCCCGCCACAACCTAACCGCCGACAGCCGGTGGGCCACCGACCGACTGGCCCGGTCCGGCCGCTACGGTGTGCGGATGCGCGCGACGGCACGGGGTTGGACCGCGGTCTGGTTGGTCGTACTGGCCCTCGTCCAGGCGGCCGCCTTCCTCGCCGTCTGGCGGGTGGCCGTGCACACCGAGATCGGTCAGTGGGTCGACACGGTCGCCCTCACCGGCAACGAGATCGGCCACGACCGCATCGACGGGCCGGTGGACCGGATCCTCAACGCGATGTCGGTGGTGTCGCTGCTCGCCGCCACCGCGATGATCGGCTTCATCGCGCTCATCCGGGGGCGGATCGCCCTGGCCGTCACCGCGACCCTGCTCATCGCGGGGGCCAACGTCAGCACCCAACTGCTCAAGTACGGGCTGAGCCGACCCGACTTCGGCGTCGACCCGGAGCGGGCCGCGGTGGGCAACAGCCTGCCCAGCGGGCACACCGCCGTGGCCGCCTCGGTGGCGGTCGCGCTGATGCTCGTCCTGCCCCGGAAGGTGCGGGCCGTGGGCGCCTTCGTCGGCGCGCTCTACGCCGCCGTCGCCGGGGTGGCCACCCTCTCCGCCGGTTGGCACCGGCCCAGCGACGCGGTCGCCGCCTATCTGGTGGTGGGCGTCTGGGCGGCGCTGGCCGGACTGCTCCTGCTGATCACCCAACGGGAGCAGGCACAGGTCGAACCCGGCGACGCGCACCGGGTCGCCGCCGCCGTGCTCGGTGTCGCCGGAGTGCTCGCCCTGGTCGCCTCCGGGCTGGCGCTGAGCTGGCTGGTGGACCTGCGCGGAATCGGCCCGGAGGAGTTGGCCCGCCGACCCCTGTTCGCCGGGTACGCGGGCAGCGCCGCCGGCATCGCCGGGACGATGGCGGTGGTGATGGCGCTGGCGCTGACCGTCGTGCACCGGCTGGTGCCCCGGGTCAAGGGCTGACCCGGCGGGCGTCCGCTGCTCAGGCGCCCTGGCGGGGCGCGGGGACGTGCGCGGCCACGCCCCGCAGGTGGGTGAGCACCACCGGGTCGATCCGCCCCGGCACCAGGCGCTCCTCCAGGTTCTCCAGCCCCGCCCAGGAGACCAGCGCCGCCTCCGGCCCCGCGTTGCCCACCGGGTGACCCAGCGCGCTGAGCAGCGCCGTCACCTCGTCGGCGACCGCGCCGGTCAGGTCGAGCAGGGTCGCCGGGTCGGGCCGACTGAACAGCATGGTGTGCACGGCCAGCAGCCGACCGAGTTCGGCGACCGGGTCCGGATGATCGTCCACCCGCAGGTCGACCACCACGTCGCTGGTGCCGCCGTACCCGCCGCCGCGCTCGACCACCAGCAGGCCCGCGCTCTGCCGGCCGCGTCGGTCCCCGCCGGCCTCGTCACCGGCGCGCAGCGCGGCGACCAGCCGCTCGGCGAACGGCAGCGCCGAGGCGTCCTGCCACGCCTCGCCCATCGCGTCGACCACCTCGGGGCCGGTGAGGATGTTGCCCTGGGCGGCCCAGCCGTCGCCGACGCGTCCGCCCGCCCACGGGTGGCAGGCCGGGCCGGTCCAACTCGCCCCCGGCCCGTCGACGCCCACCACACCGAGCTGCCGGTGCTGCCGCTCGGGGTCGGCGGCGACCAGGCCGGCCACCACGTCGGCGGCGGCCACCCCGGTACGCAACAGCGCGAGCCCCTGCGGACGGTAGGCGAGGTTGACGTGCGCCTGGGTGGCGAGCGCGCCGACCTCGGCCGCGGCGGCCGGCACCAGCGCTCCGGCGGCGAGGAACTTGCTGGCCACGACGACGCCGTGGCGGCGGCCGTCGGCGGAGCGGGCGACGAGGGAGAAGGTCACCCGCCGAGACTAGCCGGGCCGACGGCGTACCCCGAGGTCTCAGAACGGGGTCGCGGCGGCCTCCGGCGGCGCGCCGCGCGCCCGGCGGGCGTCCGCGACCGCGACGCCGCCGAGCACGACCGTCCCGGTGGCGGTGGCGACCACCCCCGGCAGGAACAGCAGCGGTACGGCCGCCACCACGAGCACTCCGATGGCGATCCACCGTGACGGCGAGACCCGCCCGAAGACCTCGTACTCGAAGCGGGCCCGACCGGCCAGGAACAGCGCGGGACCGCCGAGCACCATGACCACCCACGACGCCGGGGCGTGGCCCAGCGGATGCTCGATGACCAGCTCGTAGCCGACCGCCGTCGCGGCCAGACCGATCACCATGATCAGGTGCGTGTCCGCCGCCGAGCGGCCGATGTTGGCGGGGTGGCGGGCCATCTGCACCGCCTCGCCCAGGATCTGCCCGGCGCGTTGCACGTAGATCCGCCACAGCAGGATCGACGTGGCGACCGCGAACGTGAACGCCCACATGTGCCCCGACTCGTACGGGCCCTTGCTGTACGCGAAACCGGCCACCAGGATCGTCTCGCCGAGCGCCACGAGGAAGAACTGCTGGTACCGCTCCGCCAGGTGCTCCCCGGCGATCTCCCACTTCGAGACCGTGGAGCGGCCCAGGCCCGGCACCGGCCAGCCGCACCGGGCGGCCACGTACTCGGCGGCCAGCGCCACCGACCAGAGCACCACCTGCGCGTCGGTGCTCAGCAGCGCCCCGGTGATCCACAGCACCCCGGTGACGGCGAAGACGACCGCCATGCGCACCTTCAGCCGGCGGTACGGATGCGGGCCCAGCGCGATCGACAGGATCACCGGTCGGGTCACCTGCGCGATCACGTACGCCGTGGCGAACATGAGCGACGTCGCGGAGAACGCCCGGGGGATCGCCACCCCCATCACCATGCTGCTCACCAACGCCGTCAACACGACGATCTGCAACGGCGCGCGGTACGGGTCGTAGCGGCTGGTCGTCCACGCGGTGCCCTGCCAGACCGACCAGAGCGCCAGCAGCAACAGCAGCGTCTTGCCGCTGCCGGTGATCGCCGCGGCGGCGTGGTCACGGGCCGGCTCCCGGCTCAGGTCCTCGAACGCCCGGGCGGAGATCCGGGTGAGCGCGAAGACGTACACCAGGTCGAAGAAGAGTTCCAGGAACGTCGCCCGGCCGGGCGTGGCCGCCGCCGGGACCGGCTCCAGGTGTCCTGCCGCCCTGGAACCCATGGTCAGCGGCCTGCGCCGGTGCTCCGGTCCACCTCGCAGTGGTAACACCTCCGCAGGCCGGGACGGGGCGAACCGGCGATTACGCCCACTAAGGGGATCTTGCTCAGGGACACCGTCACCAGGCACGATCGATCGGTGACGAATCGATGGGGCATGACGGTGCCGTTGGGCGGGGTCCCACTGGCCGACCACCAGGCGGTCTACGCGACCCTGGAGCAGTCCGGGTTCACCGACGTGTGGTCGTCCGAGGTCGCCGGAACCGACGCGTTCACCCCGCTGGCCCTCGCCGCGGCGTGGCAGCCGCAGCTTCGGCTGGGCACCGCGATCACCCCGGTCTTCACCCGAGGCCCCGGGCTGCTCGCGATGAGCGCGGCGGCACTCGCCGAGGCGGCCCCGGGCCGGTTCGCGCTCGGCATCGGCGCGTCCTCCCCGGTGCTGGTACGGGACTGGAACGCGGTGCGGTTCGATGAGCCCTTCCGCCGTACCCGGGACATGCTGCGGTTCCTGCGGGCCGCTCTGCGCGGTGAGACGGTGGACGAGGTCTACGACACGTTCACCGTGCGCCGGTTCACCCTCGAACGCCCGCCGACCGCGCCGCCGCCGATCCTGCTCGCCGCGCTGCGCCCCGGGATGCTCCGGCTGGCCGGCGCCGAGGCCGACGGCGTCATCCTCAACTGGCTCGCCGCCGACGACGTGCCGCGGACCCTCGACGAGCTGGGCGAGCGCCGGGCCGGCTTCGAGGTCGCCGCGCGGATCTTCGTCTGCCCCACCGAGGACGCCGCGTACGCCCGCACCCTCGGCCGCCGGCTGATCACCAGCTACCTGACGGTCCCGGCGTACGCCGAGTTCCACCGCTGGCTCGGCCGCGACGGGACGCTCGCGCCGATGTGGCAGGCGTGGGCGGCCGGTGACCGCCGCGCGGCCAGTGCGGCCGTACCCGACGAGGTGGTCGACGCCCTGGTGCTGCACGGCTCACCCGAGCGGTGTCGGGCCCAGGCGCGTCGCTACGCCGAGGCCGGCGTGGACGTGCCGATCCTCGCGCTGCTGCCCACCCCGGAGGTGACCGCCGGCGGCGTCGCCGCGCTGACGACCCTCATCGCCCAACTCGGCGCCGAGCCGGCGGGAGCGTCCGCGTGAACCTGACCGACCGGATCGTGGTGGTCACCGGCGGGGCGGGTGGCATCGGTGCCGCCCTGTCGCGCCGCTTCGCCGCCGAGGGTGCCGCCGCCGTGGTCGTCGCCGACCTGGACGCCGAGGCCGCGCGTGCGGTGGCCGAGGGCGTCGGCCCGGTGGCGCACGCCGCCGCCGTCGACGTCACCGACGAGGAACAGGTACGGGCGCTCGTCGACGACGCCGAACGGCGGTTCGGTCGCATCGACCTGTTCTGCGCCAACGCCGGGGTCACCACCGGCGGGGGAGTGGAGGTCGACGACGCCGGCTGGGACCGGGCCTGGCGGGTCAACGTGCTCGCCCACGTCTACTCGGCCCGCGCCGTGCTGCCCGGCATGCTCGCCCGCGGTGGCGGCCACCTGCTGCACACCTGCTCCGCGGCGGGGGTGCTGACGGCGGTGGGCGACGCCGCGTACACCGCCACGAAACACGCCTCGGTGGGCTTCGCCGAGTGGCTGGCCATCACCTACCGGGACCGGGGCATCCGGGTCAGCGCGCTCTGCCCGCAGGGAGTGGACACCCCGATGCTCGCCGACGGGATCGCCGAGGGGCACCTCGGCGCCCGGGTGATCACCGCCTCCGGTGCGGTGCTCACCCCGGACCAGGTCGCCGACGCGGCCGTCGCCGGGCTCGCCGAGGAACGGTTCCTGATCCTGCCGCATCCGGAGGTCGCCGACTACGCCCGCCGTCGCGCCGAGGACCCGGACGGCTGGCAGGCGGGCATGCGCAAACTCATCCGCCGCCTGACCAGCTGACCCGGCTCGCTCCCGGACCGTGCACCCCGCGACCCGTCACTGCGGCCGCTCCGCCAGCCGCTCCATCCGGGTCCAACCGGACCAACCGCGCCGGCGCATCAGAGCCCGCAGCCGCTCCGCACGCGGGTCGGTCTCGACGGCGAGCGCGTCCAGCAGGTCGGGCAGGTCGCCCTGCATCTCGTCGTCGATGACGTCGCCGGCACGGTGAGCCTCCTCGGCCAGCTCGGCCATGATGTCGGCGGCCTCCTCCAGCAACTCGTCCCCGCCCGAGTCGCTGTCGAAGATCTCGGAGAGGACCCGGTAGAGCCGGACGACGCGCGGCTCGTCGAGCTGCGCGAGCTTCGCCGGCATCCACTCGACGATGAGGTCGGGCCAGCGGGCCGCGACCAGGATCCAGCCGTCCCGTTCCGCCTCCACCATCCGCGGCGACGCCCCGATCTCCCGAAGCCGATCGAGGTAGCCGACGACCTGCGGCGGGAGCGCCAGGCTGTCCCCGGCCGTGAGCTGCGCGATCTGCTGACGGCTGGTCTCGAGTCGGGCGATCTCGTCGAGCAGTTGCCTGTCGATCCGCTGCACCGATTCGGCGAAGGTCGACGCGTCGGCGTCGAGCATCTGAGCGATCTGGGACAGCGGCACGCCGGCGTTGGCGAGGACGCGGATCCTGATCAGCGACACCACCGCCTTCGCGCCGTACCGCCGGTACCCCGACGCGTCCCGTTCCGGCTCGGGCAGCAGACCGACCTGGTGGTAGTGCCGCACCGCGCGCACCGTGACGCCCGCGTACCCGGCCAGTTGGCTGATCGTCAGCATGCCCTGATCCTGCCCGTCCGTCGTCCGAGCCGGCTCAGGAGATCCGGCGACGGTAGGTGACGGTGGCGAACACGAAGGCCGCCACCAGGATGCCGACGCACCAGGCCAGGGCGACCCAGATGTCGGTACCCACCGGCTGCTCGGTGAACAGCCGCCGGATCGCGTTGACGATGGCGGTCACCGGCTGGTGCTCGGCGAAGGCGCGGACCGGTCCGGGCATGCTGTCGGTGGGTACGAACGCCGAGCTGACGAACGGCAGGAACACCAGCGGGTAGGAGAACGCGCTCGCGCCGTCCACGGACTTCGCGGTGAGGCCGGGAACCACGGCGATCCAGGTCAACGCCAGGGTGAACAGCAGCAGGATGCCGGCGACCGCGAGCCACGCCAGCGGACCGGCGCCCGAGCGGAAGCCCATCACGAGTGCGACGCCGACGACCACCACGACCGAGATCATGTTGGCGACCAGCGAGGTCAGCACATGTGCCCACAGGACCGACGAACGCGCGATCGGCATGGACTGGAAGCGCTCGAAGATGCCGCCCTGCAGGTCCAGGAAGAGCCGGAACGCCGTGTACGAGATGCCCGAGGCGATCGTGATGAGCAGGATGCCGGGCAGCAGGTAATTGACGTACGAGTCGGTTCCGGTCTCGATCGCGCCGCCGAAGACGTACACGAAGAGCAGCATGAACGCGATCGGCATGACGGCCGTGGTGATGATGGTGTCCGGGCTGCGGACGATGTGCCGCAGCGAACGTCCCAGCAGGACGGCGGTGTCGCCGAGAAAGTGCCTGTTCATCGGTTGTCCTTGTCTGCGGTCGTGCCGACGAGGGCGAGGAAGACGTCCTCCAGGGTCGGCTGCTTCTCGACGTACTCGATCTCGGCCGGCGGGAGGAGCCGCTTCAGCTCCTCAAGGGTGCCGTCGACGGCGATCCGGCCCTCGTGCAGGATCGCGATCCGGTCGGCGAGGTGCTCGGCCTCGTCGAGGTACTGGGTGGTCAGCAGGACGGTCGTACCCCCGGCGACGAGTTCCTTGACGGCCTGCCACACCTCGATGCGCGCCTGCGGGTCGAGCCCGGTGGTCGGCTCGTCGAGGAAGATGACCGGCGGGTTCCCGATGAGGCTCATCGCGATGTCCAGCCGGCGGCGCATGCCGCCGGAGTACGTCGCCACCCTCCGGTTGGCCGCCTCGGTCAGCGAGAACCGGCGCAGCAGATCGTCCGCGACCGCGCCGCTGTCCCGCAGGTGCCGCAGTCGGGCGACCAGGACCAGGTTCTCCCGCCCGGTGAGGATCTCGTCGACCGCCGCGAACTGCCCGGTGAGGCTGATCGACTCGCGGACGTCGGCGGCCCGGGTCGTGACGTCGAAACCGTTGACCCGGGCGGTGCCGGCGTCGGCCCGCAGGAGGGTCGCCAGGATCTTCACCATGGTGGTCTTGCCCGCCCCGTTCGAGCCCAGCAGGGCGAAGATGCTGCCCCGTGCGACGGTGAGGTCGACGCCGCGCAGCACGCGCAGCTCCTGGTACGACTTCTCCAGCCCTTGCACCTGTATCGCCGGCTCCTGGAGCCCTGGCGTGGTTGGCGTGATGTCCATGGCAGGCAGCATCCAGGGTTGACGCAGCGTCAAGGTCAAGCCCGCCGGACCGCCGAGCTGATCAAGAGGTTCGCGTCAAGAAGATGCCCGCCGATGACGCGAACCTCTTGATCAACGGCGGAGCCGGCGGATCACCGGCGGGCGCGGCGCAGGGGAGCGGGGTGGACGGACCAGAGCAGGCGCCGCCACCAGGGACGGGCCGCCCGCAGCGTCGTCACGTAGTCGGTGGCCACCTCGGCGGCACGCGCCGCCTGGTCGGCCGTCGCGGTGCCGGGGGCGAAGCCCACCTGGTTGAGCAGCGTCGCCAGTTCGTCGACGGGCGAATCGGTCGTCACCTGAGGTGGCGAACCAGCCGTGTGACGGGCGTCCGCGAGGGCCTGCCGGGCGCGTCCGGCCACCTCGGTGGCGGCCAGGTCGTCGCCGACCGGCCGACCGGCCAGCCGCAACGCGTCCGTCACCTCCCGCCAGGCGCCCGCGATGCGCTGGCCGGGGTCGCCCCCCGCCAGCCGTCTTCGGGTGAGGGAGCGGCGCATCGCCAGCAGGGTGAGCAGCAGCGCCCCCACCACCAGCAGCAGCGACCCGCTGCCGCCCGCGACCAGCACCGGCGTGGACACCCCACCACTCGCGGGCGGCCCGTCGGGGGCGGCCACCGGCTCCGGCGACGCGGTCGGCTCCGCGGTGGGCGCGGGCACCTCCGACGGCGGCGGGTCCTCGGGCGTCGGGCGGAAGTCCTCCTCCACCGGCCGCGGCTCGTTCTCCGGGCGGGGCAGCGGGTCGAACGCCACCCAGCCCAGCCCGTCGAACAGCACCTCCGGCCAGGCGTACGCGTCGCCGGCCCGCACCGGTCCCTGACCACCGGAGGAGAAACCCACCACCACCCGCGTCGGCAGACCGGAGAGCCGGCCGAGCACCGCGAACGCCGCCGCGAACTGCTCCGACGTGCCCCGCTGGCCGCCGCCGTTGCGCGGGCCGAAGAGGAAGAAGGCCAGATTCGGGTACGCGTGCCCGCTCGGCGCGTCCGCCACCACCCGGTAGTGCTCGGCCAGGAACTGCTCGATGGCCGCCGCCCGCGCGTACGGGGCGCCGTTGTCCTCGGCGAGTTGGGTCGCCAGCCGGCGCAGCGGGTCCGGCACCCCGTCGGCGACCCGCAGCACCCGGGCCACCTCCTCGCCGGCCGGCACGTTCGCGGTGGCCAGCAGGTTGGTGTCCGGGCGCTCCCGGACCGACGTCACCTCGTACCGCAGCCCCGGCGTCAGCCCCTCCGGCCGGATCAGCGTCCCCGTCGCCGGGTCGTACGCCACCCGCGCGCCGCTGACCTCCCGTGGCGTCGCCACGGCGGGGAGCAGCCGTCCGGTCAGCTCCGCCACGGTGATCTGCTGCTGGACGGTCTGCACCGTGCTGTCCCGGGCCGGCGCGGTGGCCGGCAGGATCCGCCCCGCGTTGCGGTACGTCGCACCGACCCGCCAGGTGATCCCGTCGTAGTCACTGAGCACCGCCAGCCGGATCCGCACGCCGGCCGTCTTCGGATCGTCCGCGTCGCCGGCCGGAGCGGTGGTGCCCGACGTGCTCACGTCGAGCAGCTTCTGCTCCGGGTGCAGCGCCCACCCCGAGATCCGGATCAGCGGGTTCTCGTCGAGCGTCTGGACCTGCGGCGGCTCCACGTACCGGCGCGGGTCGACCGGTCGCCCGTCGACCTGACCGGCGACCACCGGGCCGAGCAGCGCGACCAGACCGATCACCAGGACGACGCCGAGCGCCGCCGACACCGCCAGGCGGAGTCGCACCGCCGCGCGTACCCCGGGGGCGAGACCGGCCGCCGGATCACCACCGGCCGGCGGCGAACCGGTCGGCGCGGCCAGCCCCACCGCGGCGACCGCGACGAACGCCACCGTCGCCCCGATCGCCGGCTCGGCGTTCGGGCCGACCACGTAGAGGGCCGCCGCGTAGAGGCCCGCCGCCGGCAGGTAGCCGAGCAACACCCGGCCCGTGCGCAACGCCACCTCGGCCCCGGCCAGACCGGCCAGCCAGGCCGCCACCACCGGCACCAGCACCGTGTCCGGCGTGGGCTCCACCGGGATCATCGCGGTGAGCAGGCGGGGAATGCCGTTGCGCGCGGCGTCCGCGCTCACCTCCAGCAGGCTGCCCGGCAGGTCGGCGCGAGCGGCGGCCAGGCGCAGCGACCACAGTGTCCACCCGGCCAGCGCCGCCATCGACACCGGCGCCACCAGCCACGACGGCAACCGCCGGGTGGCCACGCTGACCAGCACCGAGCCCACCGCCGCGCCGATCACCAGCCGGGTCAGCAGATCGCCCGCGTACACCCGGCCCAGCACCACCCCGGCGAGCGCGACGAGCGCGATCAGCGTCAGCGGCACGACGGCCGCCCGCAGCGCACGGACCACGCGCCCGGCGCGGCCCGGGCCGTCCGCCGCCGGCTCCTGCGCGGCGCGCTGCGGCGCGATGCCCGTCACCACCGGCGTACCCCGTCCCACTCGGCGGCGAACTGCGCGCCGTCCACCGCGTCGACCACCACCAGGCCGGCCGAGCCCGCCGGCGTCGGCTCCGTCGCGCCGAACACCCCGACCAGAACCGACGGGTACGCGCCGCGCAGCGCCCCCACGTCACCCAACCCGTCCCGCCCACCGGGGCCGGTCAGGAAGATCAACGTGTCGCCGAGCCGGTCCTGGCGCAGCCGGGAGGTGACGGCGCGCAACGCGTCGTCGGCGTCGGACAGGTCGGCCGCGGCGAGCCGGTCCAGCGGCCCGAGCGCGGCGGTGTCCCCACCGTCCGTCTGCTCCGGACCGACCAGCAGCAACAGCACCGGCAGGTCGGCCCGGTGCGCGGCGGTGACCACCGACGCCGCCGCCTCGCACGCGGACTCGAACGACTCCGCCACCCCGCCCGCGCGGCGCGGGTGCGCGGCCGCCCGATTGTCCAGCAGGACGACCAGGCTGGGCAGGCTGGTGTCCACGTTCTCCCGCACCATCAGCTCGCCGACCCGGGCACTCGTGCGCCAGTGCACCCGCCGCAGCTCGTCGCCGACCACGTACTCCCGCAGCGAGTCGAACGTGATCGACCCGTGCGGCACCCCGTCGACGCGGCCGTCGAGGCTGCGCCCCGCGCCGGTCGGCACCGCCGACAGCGGGTGGATCCGAGGGTGGACCCAGACCGGCGCCGTCTCTCCGTACGGTCGGGCGAGCGCCACCAGACCCAGCGGGTCGCGCCGGGTCACCCGCAGCGGGCCGACCGCCACCACCCCACGGCGGTCGGTCGGCACGTCGTAACGGACCTCGGTGTCCCGACCGGGACGCAGGCGCAGCAGCGGCACCGGCACCGCGCGGCTGCCGCACCGGTCCTCGGCCAGCAGGTTCGCCGAGCGCAGCCGGCCGGCGTTGCGGACCGTCAACGTCATGCTCGCCGGCTCGCCACGCGCCACCCGGTCCGGGTCGGCCCGGCGGCTGACCACCAGCCGGGGACGCCAGGCCGCCGTCAGCGCCGCGTAGCCGACGGCCGCGCCGGCCGCCGCGCCCAGCAACGTCAACTCGGGGTACGCGAACCGGAAACCCGCACCCAACAACACGACGGCGGCGACGAGCAGCCCGACCCCGCGGGCGGTGATCCCCATGCCTGCTGCCGGTCAGCCCTGCACCGGGGCCGGCTGCCCCGACGGCAGCGGCACCGGCACCGAGGCGACCGCCTGGCGCAGCACCTCCGCGGCGGTCATCCCGCGCACCTGCGCGTCCGGCGTCAACAGCAGCCGGTGCGCGAACACCGGCTCGGCGAGCGCCTTCAGGTCCTCCGGCATGATCCAGCCCCGCCCGTCGATGAGCGCGTACGCGCACGCCGCCCGCGTCAACGCGATCACGCCCCGCGGACTGACCCCGACCCGGACCTGCGGATGGGTACGGGTCGCGGCGGCCAGCCGGACCGCGTACGCGTACAGCGGCTCGGCGATGTGCACCCGACGCGCCATCCGGACCATCTCCCCGACGGTCGCCGTGTCGGTGATCGCGGCGAGCGCCTCCGGGGAGCGGACCGTCGCGCCGCGCAGCACCTCCACCTCGACCGCCTCGTCCGGGTAGCCGACGGACAGCTTCACCAGGAACCGGTCGAGCTGCGCCTCGGGCAGCCGGTAGGTGCCGTCCATCTCCACCGGGTTCTGCGTCGCCACCACCAGGAACGGCGCCGGCACCGGATGCCGGACCCCGTCCACGGTGACCGTGCGCTCCTCCATCACCTCGAGCAGCGCCGACTGGGTCTTCGGCGACGCCCGGTTGATCTCGTCGGCGATCACGATGTTGGCGAACACCGGCCCCGGATGGAACTCGAACTCCCGGCTCGCCTGGTTGAAGATCGTCACGCCGGAGACGTCCGACGGGAGCAGGTCGGGCGTGAACTGGATGCGCCGCCACTGACCCTTCACGGTCGCCGCGATGGCCCGTGCCAGGGTCGTCTTACCCACCCCCGGCACGTCCTCCAGCAGCACGTGCCCCTGGGCGAAGAGCGCCGTCAGCGCCAGCCGGACCACCTGCGGCTTGCCGAGCACCACCGCGTTGACGTTCTCGGCCAGCCGGGCGGCCAGGGCGGCGAAGCCCTGGACCTCCGGCTGGGTGAGCGGCTCGTGGGTGTTCACGGTCGGTGGTGCTCCTCGCCTGGTGCTTCAGCAGGTGGGCAGGACGTTGATGTTGTCGCCGCCCTCCAGGTTGAGCCAGGCCCAGGGAATGTAGTTCTTCCCGTTGTACTCGACCTGCACCCACCAGTTGCTCTGCTTCTGGTCGTTGTAGATCCACGAGTCGACGTTCTCACCGGACTTCTTGCAGTACGCCTTCAGCCTCGTGCCGGGCTTTGCCCAGCCAGCCTGCTGATCGTTGTCCTGCCGGGTGACCTTGAAGATCTCGTTGCCGTTGCGGCCGTCGACATCCTTGTTGCAGTACGTCCGCTGGTCACCGTCGGGACCGTTATTGCACGTCGCGATCCCGTACAGCGGCAGCGTGTCCTCAGCCCGCTGGGCGGTGCCCTTGCCGGCGGCGTTGGTCGCCGTCACGGTGAACGTGTACTTCGTACCCGGCGTCAGACCGGACATCGTGATGCTGGAACACGGCCCGGCCTTCGTCGGCTCACCCGACGTGCTCAGCGAGCAGGTGGCCCTGCCGCCGCCCGCGTCCACGGTGAACGTGACGGTCGCTCCCGTCGCCGTCGCCGAGGAACCGGTGACCGTGACCCGGGGCGCCGCGACCGTACGGGCCGTGGCGGTCGCCTCCGGACCCGGCCCGGCCTCGTTGACCGCCTTCACCTTCACTGTGACGTTCTGGCCGTTGCCCAGACCGGTGACGGTCGTCCGGGTCTCGGTCACCTCGCTGGTCTTGCCACCGACGTCCACCTGGTACTTCGTCACCGGCCGGCCGTTCGCCTCCGCCGGTGACCACTGCACCGTGACCGCGCCCGGCTGGTCGGCGACCGTAGCGGCCTGCAGCTCCAGCGGACGACCCGGCGCCGCGAACGGCACCACCGTGTTGCTGACCGGCGAGGCCGCCGAACCGGCGCCCTTGTCGTTGACCGCCACGACGGTGAACGCGTACTGCGTGCCGTACTCCAGCTCACCGGCCGGCACCACCAGCTCGGTCTTGGTCGACTCGCCGGCCGGCGCGTTCGTACCCGCCGACGTGGCCGTCACCGCGTACTTCACGATCTTGTTGCCCTGGGCGTTCGCGGCCGGCCACTTCACCACCACCGTGCCGTCCGGCCGCTCCTGCGCCGTGACGCTGGCCGGCGGGTCGGGCACCGCGGCGGTCGGGGTGACCGGGTTGCTGCTGCGCGGCGGACCGTCGCCCTTGGCGTTCACGGCGTGCACCGCGAACCGGTACGTCTCGCCGTTGGTCAGCCCCTTGACCTCGACCGCGCGCTGGTTGGCGCCCACCTCCAGGCGCTGACCGGCGCCCTCCACGACGTACTTGATGATCTCGGCGCCGTTCGCGGCGGCCGGTCGCCAACTCACCCGGGCCTGGGCGTTGCCGGCGGCGGCCGTGACGCTGCGCGGCGCGCTCGGCTTGCTCACCCGAGGCTTCTTCGGCGGGGGCGGCGGCGGGGGCGCCGGCGGCGGGTCACCGCCCAACACGTCGTTGGCGTACTTGTCGACCTCGCGCACCTGGTGCTTGTCGTCCACCACCCGGGCCGTCGCCGAGTTGGGCGAGTTGATGAAGAGGTGGTTCTCCCGGACCTCCATCTCCAGTGGCCCGGTCGCCTTGCCCTTGATGGTGTCGACCAACTGGCCGCCCGCGTCGAAGGAGTAGATGGTGCCGGTGGCCTCGTCGGCGCAGTAGAACCGGTCGGCCCACGCCACCGCCGGGCTCAGCCGGTCGCCGCTGCCCGGCACCGTGAACGTCCGCTCCGCACCGACGTCACCCACCACCAGCACCCGCCGCTCCGCCGGCACCGTCACCGGCACGCGGGGCCCCGACGTGCGGGCCGGCAACGCCGCCCGGCCGGGCAGCGTCAACGGCGTCGGGCGCACCTCGCCGCGTTGTACCCGCACCAGTCGGCCGGCCGTCCGGTCCAGCACCGCCACCCCGTCGTCCAGCGTGGAGACCTGCAACTCGTGGCTGGGGTCGGCGACGTCGTACGTCTCCACCCGCTCCGGGCTGAGCCCGCCGCCGGCCGGCGCGGCCGAGGCCGGCGCGGACGGCAGCTTCGCGGCGGTGACCGCCGAGACCGTGCCCTCGCTGGGCACCGCGATCCAGAGCCGCCCCTCACCGTCGAACGCGCCGCCGGTGATGCCCGGCGGATAGCGCACCGGCTCACCCACCGGGCTCAACGACCGGGGGTCGAGCTGCCGAACGATGCCCTGCACCGCGTCGACGACGAACGCCGCGTCCTCGTGCAGGGCGACGCTCACCCCCAGGCCGGGCGTGGTCGGCGTGGTCGCCGTGAGCTGCAAGGTGGCCAGGTCCAGTGAGCTGATCTGCCCGGTCTGCAGGTCCCGCAGGATCAGCAACCGGTCGGTCTGGGCGACCTGCATCGGGTGCCGCCGGGCACCGGGAATCTCGGTGCGGGTGTCCACCCGGGCGGTGACCCCGTTGACCCGGGCCAACTCGCTGCGCAACCCGCTCCACAGCCAGGAGCTCGCGTCGTAGTTGGCCACCGCGTTGTCCGCCGCGCCCAGCCCGAGGACGGTCAGCCCCATGGCCGCGAGCAGCGCGACGACCGTGCCGACCGTCACCAGCCCGCCGCGCAGTCGGGACCGGGAACGGGGGGCGTCGATCCGCTCGGCGTCGTCGATGCTGGCCACAGCCGGCTGCCTTCCCTGAGTCGTGGCAGGTGGCGTACGCCTCGCGGCGACCCCTCCCCTGAGCCGGGTGCCATCATATGGGCCCGGCCGGAACGGGGGAACCCGCACCGTCACCCCTGTGGATACCGAGCGTGCGCGGTGGACGCGCAGCTCAGCTCCACAATCGCCAATCCGACCGTGACCAGCGGTGAACGCGCGGGCCGCTCGCGTCCGTCAGCTCGGCGGTGTGGACCGTTCGCGGTCGGTGCAGACCTGACCGGAGGTGGCGAAGCTGTCGGTGGAGTAGACGGCGAGCACCGTGAAGCAGTAGTCCACCCGGGAGCTGAGCCCGTTGACCGTGTGACTGGTCCGTCCCGGCTCCACGGTGGCCATCACGCCGAGCGCCGATCCGGCCCGTCCACCCGCGACCATGAACGGCACCGTACCCCCGGACGGATCCGTCCAGCTCAGCGTGATCGTCACGGCGTCGTCGCGCAGCTTCAGGTCGCCGGGAGGGGGACCGGTCGTCGCCGGGGCCGCCGTCACGGGCGCTCCGGACGGCGGCGGCGTGTCGTCGCGGCTCAACACCACCGCGCCCAGGCCCACGACCGCCACCAGGGCAACCCCGGCGGCCACCGCCGCGCCGATCACCGTCGCCCGGTTGCGGCCCGTCGAGCCGGTCCCATCGGTGTACGCCGGCGCGTACCCCTCCGGCGGGTAGTGCTGCCCCGGGTACACCTCGTGACCGGCCGGGACGTGCCGGCCCGGGTACTGCTGGCCGGCCGGGTACCGCTCGGCGGCCGGGAACCCGGGCGTGACCGGCGCACCGTAGGGCGCGCCCAGAGCCGGCACCAGATCGTCCACCGGAGTGGACGCCGAGCCGCCAGGCCCGCCGGTGATCGGTCCCGGGATGCTGTACCCGTGCGGGACGGTCCCCGGGATGCCGTGTCCACCCGGGACGGCTCCCGGGATGCTGTGCCCCTGCGGGACGGTTCCCGAGACGTCGTGTCCACCCGGGACGGCTCCCGGGACGACGTGTCTGTGCGGGACCTCTCCCGCGCCGCTATGCCCGTGCGGGACGGCTCCCGGGACGTCGTGCCCACCCGGGACCGGGGCGGCGGGTGTCGGGACCGGGCCGGAGCCCGGCGTCCAGGTGGACGTGGCCGCAGCGGTGACCGGTTCGTCGGCGGCGGGTCGGCCCGGCGGAGGGGTCGCCGGTCCGACGACCGGGATCACCTCCGTCGACGCGGACGCGAACCTCGACGACTCGGCCGGCCCGGTCGCCGGCGTGTCGGTGCCTCCGCCGTCCGGCCCGGGCCACTCGTGCACGTCCGCCGTGCCCTCCGAACTCGGCGTCACCTCGGCCACCGGGGCTGCCTGTCCGCCCGTCGACTCCCGCGCGTCGGCGCCGGCGGCGGGCAGCGGTTGCGGCGGGGCGCTGCTGCTCCAGGGCGGGGCGGTCAGTCCCCACGGCGGCGCGCTCACCGGAGGCGCCGACACGGGGTGGTACTGGCCGGGTGGTCCGGAGACGGGATGGCTCTGGCCAGGTGGTGCCGACACGGGAAAGCCGGGCGGCCCGGACACCGGGAACGCCGGACCCGGAGGCCCGGAGACGGGGTGCGGGGGTGCGGAGGTCGGGAACGCCTGGGCCGGGGGCCCGGAAACGGCATGAGGCGGTCCGGACACCGGGAACGCCGGGGCCGGCGGTCCGGACACGGGATAGCCGGGGCCGGGCGGCCCGGACACCGGGTCAAGCGGCCCGGACATGGGCTGCGGTGGGCCGGACACCGGGAACGTCTGAGCCGGCGGGCCGGAAACGGGGTGCGGGGGTGCGGAGGTCGGGAACGCCTGAGCCGGGGGCCCGGAGACGGGCTGAGGGGGGCCGGAGGTCGGGAACGTCGGGGCACTGGAGACGGGATGCGGCGGTCCGGACACCGGGAACGTCGGGGTCGGCGGTCCGGACACCGGATAGCCGGGGCCGGGCGGACCGGACACGGGGTGGTCGTACCCGGGAGGAGCGGACACCGGGCGGCCCGGCTGCGCGGCTGCTCCGGAGGTCGGCCCGGGAGGCAGGGGTGGTCCGGAGGCCGGTTGCGGCGGTGCGGCGGGCGTCGCGCCGAACGCCTGGTGCGAGGGCGTGCCCGCCGGGCCGTCCGTCGCCGGCAGTGCACCCGCGGGTGCCGCACCCGCTGTCGTGCCGGCTGCGCCGCCCGGACCCGCCGCCGCGATCCGAGTCGCCTCCTCGGCCAGCAGGGGCTCGATCTGCCGTACCTGGATCGTGGGGTCAGCCCACCGCGGAGCCGGCAGCGGCGCCGACGGCGCGGCGGGTTGCTGCGCGGTGCGGGGCGGCGCGGCAGCCGGCGGTGTTGGCGGCCCGGCCGGGCGGGTCGGCGCCTCGTCCGTGCGCTGGCGCGGCGGCGCGGGTGGAGGCTGTTGCCGCGCGGGTGGCGTGGGCTGGGCGGCTATCCCGGGTGGGGGAGCGGCCACTGGTCGGGGTGTGACCGCCTGCTGCTCGACCCGCTGGCGCGGCATCGGCGGTGCGGCCGGTGTCGGGGGAACGGCGGACGTGGGCCGCGCCGGACCGGTAGGGGTCGGAGGCGGCGCCCAGGGCGACGCGGGTGCCGGTGGACCGGCCGCCGCGGGACGCATCGCGGCCAGGGTCGCCAGGGACAGCGTCGGGCCGGAGAGCGCCGACCGGGCCCCGGAATCGGTCGAGGCTCCGGAGGTGGACGGCCCGACGTACGGCTGCTCCGCAGCGGGGCTTGCCTCGCCCAGGTAGTCACGGGCGGCGCGTACCACCGGGTGGTTCTCGCCGAGTGCGGCGGGCCCGGCGGTGGCGACCCGGGTGTAGTTGCGACGGGCCTCGTGCCTGTTGCCCAGTTCCTCGGCGACTTCCGCCAGCTCGAAGGCGAGCGCGAGCATCGTCGGCTCGGCATGGTCCCAGCGTCGCTCGCCCGCCGCGAAGGCCTCCTCCAGCACCCGGCGGGCGGCGAGCGGATCGTCGGCCTCGCGGTGCAGGCGGGCCAGCAGATGAGCGGTGTGCAGCGTCTCGGGATGATCCTCGCCGTACGGGGGGCGGGCGGACGCGACGGCGTCCGCGAGCAGCTGCCGGGCGGCGTCGTGGTCACCCGCCGCGCGCAGCGCGAGGGCCCGTTGCTGTACGGCGGCCAGGGGAGAGGGATGGGACACAGGGCAATGCTGCCGTCACCGGGCCCGCCGACGCTACCCGGGCCTGCGCTCAAGTCGACTCTGGTGACCCTGGGTGGTCGTCTGAGCAGCGGCGGGAGGGTGATGTGCATGATCCACGAGCGCCGTGTACAGTAACTCCCCGTGCGGCCCGCTGGGCCGACCTTCGGATGCAAGATCATCTGGGTCGGCGAGGTAGGCTGAACGAGCAAGTCCGGGTGGCGGAATGGCAGACGCGCTAGCTTGAGGTGCTAGTGCCCGTATAGGGCGTGGGGGTTCAAGTCCCCCCTCGGACACAAACCATTGCCCCACGGTGCGCGCTGAGATCCACTTCAGCGCGCACCGTTTGCGTTTCTGGCTGGTATTTCAGCCGGAGTCCGAGTTGCCGGTAGACCTCGGCCTTGTCGGCCGGGTCGGCGTCGCGGAGCACGGTGGTGATGTCGCCGAGCGCGGTCACCAGGGCGGTGATCTCTGCTGGGCTCATCCGGCGCGGGGTGGCGCCCGCGATGGCGTGTAGTTCGGCTTCCGCGCGGTTGCGTTCGGCCTGGGTTTGAGCGATCCAGCCGGTGACCACAGCCGGGTCGGCGCCGGCGTCGAGGGCGGCGCGGTAGCGCTCCAGTTTGGCGTCGCACTCCGTGACGATCGCTTGGGCTGCGGCGCCCGTTGTGGGCGGATGATGGAGGGGTTGGGCGTCGACCATCGCGGTGATCGTCTGCGCAATGCGGTGGGACGCGAAAGCGGAGGCCAGCCAGGCGTCGAGCGGGTCGGTGAGTGCGTCCTCGCGCAGGTACACGTTGCGGGGGTGGGGGACCTGGTTGGCGAGGGCGTACTCATGCGGGAAGCGGCAGCGGTAGTAGGCGTCGCCGTGGTTGTACTGGCCCTGCATACGTCGGTCGCAGGCGGCGCAGTAGATGAGACCCCGGAAGACGTACGGGTTGCGGGTGCGCTGCCGGACGTGTTGCCCACCGGTTCCCCGGCCCCGCCGTTGCAGGATGACCTGAGCCTCCTCGAAGGTCGCGTCGTCGATGAGTGGTTCGTGGGTGAGGTCCTTGGAGACCACCCACTTGTCGCGGGTGTTCCAACGCATGACGCCGGTGTGGCCCATGGCCACGTCGTCGACGTCCAGCAGCACCTCGTCGGTGCGTTGCTTGTTCCAGACCTGCCGGCCGGTGTAGCGGGGGTTCGTGAGGATGACGCGGACGGCGCTCTTAGACCAGGCGATGCCGCTGCGGTGCCGGTTGCGGGCGCGGTCGTGCGCTGACGGGCAGGGCACGTGATTGGCGGTGAGTCCCTCGGCGATAGCGAACAGGCCGATGCCGGAGAGGAACTCGGCGAAGATCCGCCGGACGATCGGGGCGGTCTGCTCGTCGGGGATGAGGCCCTTGAGGTGTTTGCCGTCGGCAGCCTTGGCGGGGTTGGGGTGGGGTCCGAGGTCGCGAAGTGTGTAGCCGTAGGGCGGCCGTCCGCCGAGGTAGCGGCCCTCGAGGAGGGTCTGGGCGGCCATGGCGGTGCGGACGCGTAGCTTGATCCGGTTGCGTTCGCCTTTGCTCATGCCGCCGAAGACGGACATGACCAGTTCGTGGGCCTCGTTGTCGGGGTCGATCGGGCCGCCGATCTCGGGCACCCATAGCTCGACGCCGTAGTGAGCGAACAGCGGCACCGTGAGACCGAACTGGTTGCCGTAGAACGCGCGGTGGGGTTCGCCGACCACGACGGCAGAGAAACCGCGCCGTGGATCGCGCAGCGCCGTGAGAAGGAGGCTGGCCTGGACTCGGCGCTGCCAGGGCAGGGAGCGGCTCTGGCCGACGTCGAAGTACTCCGTGACGATGCGTCCACCGTGAGGCTGGATGAGTGTCGTTGCTCGGGTGAGCTGCCAGCTCCGGGACGATTCGGGGTCCTGGTTGTCCTCGGTCGACACGCGGCCGTAGAAGGCGAAGGGTTTCGGTTGAGGGGTGGTCATCGGTTCTCCTGGTTCGAGTGGTCGGTGCGGCGGTCGTTCACGTGACTGAGTAGTTTCAGCAGGGCGGCAGCGGCGCCGGGGTTCACCTCGGGTGGCTGGCCGGGTACTACCACGCTGGTGACGCTGCGCGATGCGCTGCTGTCGATGGTCTCGACCGTCCATGAACGGTCGTCTTCGCTGGGTTGGTCAAGTCGCTCGTCGGCCGGCGCGGCCGGATCCGGCTCTTCGCGATGTTCAGCTTGGTAGTCGGGCGGCAGCGTCATGCGCCTCCGTCCGGCGGTCGCCCCGGCCGGCACACGCTGCGGTGGGCGTGCGCCGTTCGCTCCTTGACCTCCGTCAGCTCGCTGTGAGAGGGAGCGGATTGGAGATCGAGGCCAGCGTCGGCCACCTGGTTGGGCGGGATCGTGGCGCTGTAGCTCGTAGCGCTGGTGCCTCGGATCGTGGCAGATGAGTGGGTTGTCATGGGAGATGTCCTTCGGTTTGGTCAGTGCCGGTTGCTCCGGCAGGCATGAAGAAGCGGCCGGTGCCGTCGGGCACCGGCCGCTCGTGGGGTAGCGGGGGCGTTACTTTTCTGCGGTTGTCAGGTCGGTTGGCGGCCTTTGAGGTGAGGGACGAGCGCATGATGGCGCGGCTTGCCGCGCGCCCGGGCGGACCAACTTGCTGGGAAGAGCACTCTCTTCACACCGAAGAGGTCGCTGGTTCGATACCAGCATCGCCCACTCTCAGTTTGTGCAGGTCAGAAGCCCGTTGCCGGATCAGTCGGTAACGGGCTTCGCCCTATGTGCTGCTTACATTGGGAGCAGATTGGGAGCAGCGCGGCTGGTTCTGTGTTCGGGCCGCCATGGCCCTGTCCGGTTGAGTGACCTGATGTGCGGTCCCGGGCCTGCTGGCTAGTTGAGGAGTTGGGCCGACCGCTGCCGGTGCCGCGCGGCGAGAGGGTGGCCCCGGTTATGGTTCATGGGTTGACTGGCGGCCGTAGGTTCGATGGTTGGCCCATTCGCCGGTCCACAAGGCGAGGTCGTGTATCCAGAGCTCGGCGCTTTGCCGGGACTTGACGGCCCACTTTGTTGCGTTCTTCGACGCGAAGTGGTTCAGGACCTGACGGTCGGTCGCTGTCCATGCGGGAAGCTGGGTTAGCCACTGTTCTGCCTGTTGCGCGCTGTGGCCGCTGCCGATCAGCCACTGGACGAGCAGCGCGAGTTCGACCCATGCGGCGGCCTTGGTTGCCCACTCCCAGTCGACGATCCGTAGGCCGAGTGGCGTCACGATCAAGTTGGTCGGGTTGAGGTCGGAGTGGATAAGTGTCTCGCCATTCATGGCCGGGTGCGTGAACCCGAGCCGGGCTGCCGGGGTGAACCACATCTCGCCAAGCGCAGGTGTCTCTTGAAGTGCTTTGAGCGCGGCGAGGAGCAGATCGAGGTCCCTACTGCCGAGTGACAGGTCGGGGTGGGGACCGGCGAGATGTTCGGTCCCCACTACCAGCCAGCCATCGGATTCGAACTGCCACAGGACCGCGGGCGGGTGCCGGTCGATGGCTCGGGTGGCCGCGAGTTCGTAGCGCAGCGACCGAACGCTCAGCTCGCCGGAGGCAGCCTTGACGAAGATCCGCCCGGCGGGTCCGGTCACCGTCGAGGCGATCTCGGCGTGGTTGCCACTGGAAGCCGAGGTGACGTCGAAGGTTCCGCCGACCCGTTCGGCGATCCCTGCCGTGACGCTCTCCGGCAGAGCGGTCCAGTCGCTACGCATCAAAACTCTTCTCTGCTACGTGCCCGGCCGAGGCGGATTCGGCGGACAGCAGGACCCGGCCTCGCCGCCCCAGAATTCCACGTCGACCCGGTAGCCGGTCGCGTGCAGCGCCGCGAGTGTGTAGGTGATGGCGGTGCCGTCCTGCATGGCCCCGGTCAGGATCGGCCGGTGGTGCACGTAGTGGCCCGCGATCTGTTTGCAGGCGACGGTGTAGGGCTCGCTGATCTGCAGGGCGGCGTGCCAGACAGCCGCAACCAGCAGCGATGATGACCACGCCGCCGTCTATCTCAACCAGGCGGGCCGCAGCTGACAAGGCGCGGCGATCGTGAACGTGTTCCCCGATCGGCCGATGCGGCTGCGGGAGCCAGCGCTGGTTCCCACCAAAGCACTGGGCTGGCAGCTCACGATGGGGGTGGGGGAGTCGTCGTCCTTTCTGTCGACGGTTGGCCTGCGGATCGCATGCTCAGGGAACTCGATGGAACGGCGCGGGTTCGTTGTCTTGTGGAGGGACTGGCTTTGGTTGGCCAGGGGTGTGATGGCGCGGGTTTCGGCGCATGGTGCTCAGGGTTGGGCCTTCGGGCAGGTTGATGGTCGGTTGTGGTGTGTAGCCGTGGCGGATGTGCATGTTCTGGGCGTCGGGGGTGGTGCTGGTCCAGGACAGGAGGTTCACGTGGTCGAGTCGGCTGCGGTGGTGGTTGAGCAAGGCCGTGCCGCGTCCGGAGCGTCTGGCGGTGGGTTGTACGGCCAGGAACGCGAGGTGGTAGTGGGGTTCGGTGGGTCGCTCCTTGGCGAGCAGTCGGTCGAGGAGGTCGAAGCGGTCGGCGTGGGGTCCGGCGGCGTCGCTGAGGCGGGTGGGGTAGTTCGCGGGGGGTGGGATGGGCCGGTATCGGTGGAAGCCGACGGTGGCGGCGGTGGCGTCGTCGGTGAGGTAGATGTCGCCGTAGAACATGGCGTGTTCGATCCAGATGGCGAGGACGTCGGTGAGGATCCGGCGTCGTGGGCTTGGGTCGGGGATTAGCCATGTGGCGAGAGGGCTGGGATGGAGGGCGTCGGAGATGAGTGCGGCGACCGGGTCTTTGTCTGCCCAGCGGGCGGCGCGGATGCGCGGGACAGTGTCCATGGCGGTATTTCCCTTGAGTTTGTTGTTGGCGGGGTCAGGAGTTGTCGCTGCTCGTGGTGTGGGTGTGGACGAGGTACAGGTGGTAGTCGTCGACGAAGGCGCCGTTCCGGTCGCTGCCGGCTGGCGGTGTGAGTGCGGCTCTTTCGTAGGCGAGCAGTTCGCCGGTGCTGGGGTTGAGGATCAGCAGGAAGCGGATGTCGTCGGCGGTGGCGCTGACGCCGATGCCGGTTCGGCCTGCCCGGTCGGTCACCGATGGGTGGTAGGTGATTCCGGGGGCGTCGCGCAGGACGGTGAGGATCGCGGTGCGGGCGGCTTGGTTGGGGGTGCGCCAGCCGAGCAGGCTGGCGAGGCCGCGGATGACGGCGGTGGGTCCGAGGAATTGGGGTTGCGTGGTGTCGATCTGCGCGGTGAGTGCCGTCGGGTCGGCGGCGATCGGTCCGATGGGTCCGTCCAGCTGGCCGGGGTAGTAGGTGCTGTCGTCGGTGGGCTGGTTGCCGCCGGGGTAGCGGCTGCTTATGACGCGGCCGGAGGCGTCGTCGGCACGCCAGCGTTGCTCTTCGAACAGCACGGTCCGCGTGGTCGTGCTGTTGCCTGCGATCGTGGTGTCCGTGGCCCACTGGAGTAGATGGACGTAGGCGAACCGGCCCGGGATCGCATCACAGCCTGACGGCCCCGCCCCTACCATCCTGGGGCCCTGCCGGGTCGGAGACGACGCCGACAGACGCGTCGGCACCTGGTCGAGTTGCTGTTGGGCACGAGTCTTGAGCTGCGCCGCGGTCAGGGTGGCGGGCGACGGACACGGTGCCACGGTCGGCCGGGACGCGACGGTGCGTGGCAGCGAGGGTGGGGATGGCACCGGCCCGGCGGCGGTGCCCGTCCAGGTCGGGATAGCGGTGGCGGCAGCGAGCAGACCGAGTACACAGACGGCGGCTATAACCTTCATGGTTCCCCGGCCGACCGGGCGGGGCTTGCCGGTCGGAGGTCGCACGGGGGATTGGTTGGGCACGGTGGGCTTCCTTGCGATGAGCGGACAGGGCTAGCGGTAGGCCGCGGTGGCCAAGTCACCGACGGCGGCGTCGACGGCGGCGATGATGTCGCGTATCGGCTGGTAGTGCTGCGCGGCGATGGCCTTCAGGCGAGCGGTCATGGCTGGGGTGTCGTCGTCGAGGTAGAGGTGGTGGGTGAGGCCGAGGTCGGCGACGAGACCGGCGAGGGCGGCGGTGTGGTCGTTGGGTTGTTCGTGGCCGGCGGCGAGGTAGCGCAGGCGGGAGCGGGCGATGACCGCCCATTTGCTGTCGGAGGGCAGGTAGGTGTGGTCGCGCATGAGGCCGCCGAGGCGCCGTCGGGTGTACTGGCGCAGGATCCCGCCGGCGAACAGGCCGGCGCGGGTGCGGTCGTAGAGGTCGTTGGAGAACCCCCGTAGCCACCGTCGTAGCAGCGGGTGGGCGTCACGGATGGTGGCGGCCGCGGCGTCGGCGATCAGGTCCCCGGTCGGACGGTCGACGTGCGGGTGTATCCGTTGGTGTCCTGCTGCGCGGGTGTCGTCGTTCGGGTCGAGGGTCACCCGTCCGGCCAGGTACAGGTCGATCAGGACTGCGCCCGCGAGTCCGAGGGCGAGGGTCTGTTGGTGTACGTGGGGGTGTCCGGTGTCGTCGTCGTGGCCGAGGAGGAACAAGTCATCGCGCAGCGGCAGGCGCGGGATCGACGCGGGCATCGGCGGGTTCCTACCGCAGCCCGGCGGTCAGTCGCCGTAGCCGCTCGTGTGTCCCGCCATAGGCGGGTCCGGGGGCGGGGAGCAGGGTTTTGTCGATGGCGGCGAGGACTGTGTAGTTGGGGTCGCACACGTTGCCGATCGGCGCCCGCCCCGCCTGCGACACAAGCTGATAAGCGTCCAGGGTTTCCAGGCCGGTCAGGGCGCTGACCCAGCCGACGAGGTCATGCTGGGCGATGCGGTAGGCATCCTCCAGGGGCCTCGCGCAGCCGATCGTCAGGATGTCCCGCTCGGTCTCCAACCGCGGCCACCGGGTGGTCACGCCTTTGATGACGTCGATGGCGAGGGTGGTGGTCGTGGCGATCTCCACGCCGACCCCGCAGGCCTCGCCCTCGCCCTGGCGGGCGTGCCCGTCGCCGAGGGCCAGCATCGCCCCGTGCACATTCACACCCAGGTAGAGGGTGGTGCCGGCGCGCAGGTGCGGGGTGTCGAGGTTCCCGCCGTGGGTGTCGGGCAGGAGTGTGGAGCGGGCTTCGAACCCGCCGGGGGCGACACCGATCGTGCCGATCATCGGGTCCAGCGGCAGGTCCACGCTGTGGTCGCTGCGGGTGGCCTCGAACCGGACGGTCCCGGCCTGCCGGTCGATGCCGTACACCCACACCCGCTCCTCCAGCGGAGGCTGCAGGGTGGCCGTGTGGGAGGTGGAGGTCAGCGCCCCGAAGTGCGGGAACGTCGACGACACACCCCAATCCCGCGCGGGCGTGATGACGGCGAGGTGCACGGCGAGGGTGTCGCCGGGCTCGGCGTCCTCGACGAAGAACGGCCCCGACACCGGATTGAGGTACGGCATGCGGCACACCTGCGACGGCAGGTCCGCCGGCCCCCTCACGAGACCACCGAAGCAGTCCTCCGTCACGACGGTGAACACGTCACCCCCGCGCACGTGCGCCACCGGCATCCGACCGCCGAAGGTATACGCCAGCTCGTCCCGAGCCGGCCGGTAAGTGAACCTGTCCATGCCGGTCACACCCGCTCCACGTGACGAGCCTGCGGCTGCGCGGGCGCCAACCCCGACAGTGCCGGCCGGCGGCCGGACAGGTACAGGCCAGCCAGGACGACCATCCCGAGGGCGAGCCATGCCAAGCCGAGGCGCTGCGCGGCGATGTTGGCGTTGACCACTACCCACACCAAGATCGCGAAACCGATCGCGGGCATGACCAGGTGCGCCCACCAGTTCCCGCTGCGCTCCCGGATGAGGTGATGCACCACGACCGAGACGTGCAGGACCAGGAACGCGACCATCGCCCCGAAGTTGATCAAAGAGGACAGCAGCGTGATCCCATCCGAACGGGTCGCCATGTAAAGGCCCAGCGCCAGGGACACGGCACCGGTGAGCAGCGTGGCGTTGATCGGCACGTTGCGCCGGATCGACACCTTCGCCAAGAACGCCGGCAGCTGTCGGTCGCGGGCCATCGCGTACAGCAGCCGAGAGGTGGCGACCTGCGCGACCATCGAATTCGGCAACCCCCACGCGATCGCCGTGGCCACAGCGCACGTCGTCGCCAGCCAACCCCCGCCGGCCACGGCGGCAGCGTCGTAGAAGGCAGTGCCGTTTGGATCGCCCTCCGCAAGAAGGCTGCCGGGGTCGGGGACGAGCATCGCGGCCAGCCACGTCTGCGCGATGAACAGCACCCCGGCCAGGATCAGGACGGCGGCCATGGCGCGGCCGATCTGACGGGAGCCGCCCTTGGTCTCCTCCGCCAGCATGGAGATGCCGTCGAAGCCGAGGAAGGACAGCACGGCGATCGACACCGCGCCCGCCACCAGCGACCAGGTGAAGGTGTCGGAGTTGTAGAACGCCGCCCAGCTGAACCGGCCCCTACCCGAGGCGAGGGCCCAGCCAGCGACGGCCAAGAAGACCGCCAAGACGATCAGCTCGCCGACGAGCATCACCCGGGTGACCACCGCGGTCATGCGGATCCCCACCGAGTTGACGATCGTGTTGACCGCGACGAACCCGAGCAGCCACAGCCACACCGGCACCGACGGGACCGTCGCGTGCATCGCCACCGACGCCACCAGGTACAGCAGCCCCGGCACGAGCACGTAGTCCAGGAGGATCACCCAGCCGGCGAGGAACCCGACCGGCGGGCTAATGCCGCGGCCCGCGTAGTTGTAGACGCTGCCCGACATCGGGAACGCCCTCACCATCTGCGCGTACGAAAACGCCGTGAACACCAGCGCCAGCACACCGACCGCGTACGCCAGGGCCACCATCCCGCCCGAGCCGGCGTAAACGCTGCCGAAGATGGCCATCGGCGCGATCGGCACCATGTACACCAGCCCATAAGCCAAAAGATCCCGGAACCGGAGCTGGCGCTCCAACTCCTGCCGGTAGCCGTAGCGACTTAGGTCGTCCATCCCGGATCCTTTCTCAAAGTTAAGTAACGATCCGTCGCTATGAAGTTCCTGCTGTTGCGGCTCGACCGCGACGTATCCAGGTCGGGGCCCCGCACTTGTTAGCGGCGGCGACAGTGACTAAAAGCGAAATCACTCGATGTCGGTAAGGTTCGTCCGTCACGTCCGACAATCCGCCGACAAAAGCCCTCTTCAGGCGGCGACTGCAAATGTGCTGGAGTGTGGCGGAAGCCGCCTTACTAGAATTCGCACTGCGGGCCGCGCGGCCACAGAGGGCTAGTCAATGCTGCGGCCAGTGAAGGTGGGAGCTTGCCAGTACCGACACAGCCAGTTATCGACATCCGGGCACTCAGCTGTTGGTAAGTCTCAGTGTGAGCGCTGACGATACGAGAGGCGGGCGACCCGGCCCGCCGGCCGGTTACGCCTTCCTGCGCCCAGATGCCCGTAGGAGAGATGCGCAGCGGAGCCACAAAGCATGGGCGGATCCGAGACAACGCAGGGCGATGTTGGAACTTTGTCGGAGATTCTGGGAAGAGGCCGCTGGTTAGCCAACAGCATCACAGACCTGCACTACAGTCCTCTCACGCCACAGCGTCTCGCATCGCGCGAGCGTTCACCGTCGGGAGGTGCTGATGTCAGGCGTTCCATCGCAAGACGTAGCCACAGCATGGATCGGCCTCGGTCACATGCTTGCCCGCAGCCGGAAAGCCGCTGGTTACACACAAGAGACCTTTGCGCTTCGTGTTAACTATGGGCGGAGCACGATCGCCAACGTGGAGACCGGCCGGCAACGAGTGCGGCGGGAGTTCTGGACGCGAAGCGACGAGCTACTGGAGACTGGCGGCAGACTGACCCGAGAGTACGATCAGATCCAGCTTGCCCGCACCCGGCGCGCGTCAAGCGGCATGACTGCTTCTCAGCCTCTGGTCGCCGCGCGGGCGTCATCCGTCCTAACGGTGGAGGCGCTAGCGCTCACACCTGGGACCGACTACCTGATGGGTGAGTGGAACAGCTTCTCGACCCTCACCAGCATGCTGGCCCAGCAGCGTCAGGCCGTATCACCCAGCGCGCTACTTGGGCTTATCGAGGCGCATCGCGATTGCTTGTCGACGCTCTACCGTAAGGCCGGCCACGCACCTATCCGTGCGGATATCGGAGCCATGCTTGCAGAGGCCTCGATCGTAGCCAGCCGGCTCTGGAGCGCACAGGGCAAGCGCGCCCTCGCACTCGCTCACTGTGCCTCCGCCCGCCACTTGGGCGACCGGCTCGGCAATCGCAGGATCAGCGCGACGGCACGGATCTTTGAGAGCAACCTCCACTCGGAAGCCGCCACACTGATCGAAGCAGACGGTGACATCATGATCGGCCTGCGGCTACTCGACGAGGCCGCCCACGCTTCCGCACATCTCAACCCCGCAGCACGAGCCCGAATAGCCGCCGAACAGGCCCAAGCCTATGCCGCTCTGCGGCTTCCACGCGAGGCTGCTGCGGCCCTGGAGCGCGCAGAAAATGCAGTCAACGATTTGTCACCAGCTGACTGTGTCGGCCTCTATAGCGACTGGAGCAACGCCCGGCTCCATGTCTACGTGGGCACATGCCACCTACTTCTCGGCCAGCTCCACCAGGCTATAAAGGTGCTCGAAAACGCAGTACAAATGCTGGAACCCGACCAGGGCAACATCAACGTCGCCCTCGCCGCAGCAGTAGACCTGGCCAGCGCCTACGCCGAGGCCGGCGAACTTGAACAAGGCTGCGCCCTGCTCGGCAACACCTACGATCAGCTTAAAGCCGGTGGAAACCATCGAGGCATAGCTCGAGCTCAAAGAGCCCGAGAGCGGCTGGCCCGATGGCGGGCCGAGCCGGCTGTCCTCGAACTTGAGGAGCAGATGGCCGCCTAACAGGTGGCCGGCGAGCTGCCCGAGCTCAACAGGGAACTGACGGCGGCCACCACCATCGTTGGGTCGAGACTGTCGAGTACCAGGTCGGGTTCGTACGAGGTCAATTCCTGACGTCCAATCCGGTGAGCGACGACGGCGACACGAAAGTCGGCGTGACGTGCGCAAGCGATGTCGTTGGGCGCATCCCCTATGACGACGGCTCGAGCAGGGTCGAGCTGGTGACCGTAGATCGCGGAGTAGCGCTGAGCAACGATCGCCGGAAGCTGAAAACGGTCTCGAGCGTCCGACCCGAATCCGCCGATGCGAAGGTCGAGAAACTCATTCAAGCCCGCCACATGCAGCTTGACCTCGGCGGCCGAACGTAGATTGCCGGTCAGCACGGTCTGCGTGAAACCACGATCGTGTAACTCCGCGATGCTCGCCACCGCACCTGGATACGGCGCTTGGATCTCAGCCAACTCCCGCTGACCCTCTTGCATGACTGTGACGATGGCCCGACGGAAGGCGGGTATGCCCGCCTCCGCAGCTGACGGGTCGACGCCCGAGGCGATCGCCGTGTCGACGGCAATCGACTCGTCCGTATACCCGTGCACTCTCTTCTCAGGAAACACAACCTCGGACTCCGCGATGCCGTAGGCACGAGCGATCGCTCGCGTCAGCCAGCGCAAGTCCGCAGGGATGAGCGTCCCGTCAACGTCCCAGATAACCAAGCCTGCGCTGCCGTGGTTCATAGCAGCATCGTCGCACGCGTACGGGCAGGTGACTCTGTCGAACGCCGCGGGGGTTCGCGGCCGGGCTGGATGGCCAGACACCGGAGCGTCCCCTCTGAAACGCCACCTCAGCCACGCTTCGTAAGAAGGAGTTCACGGCTGCCGCTGGTACAGACCATCGCGGATCCGCGCTTGCTGATGGTGCGGGGACTTGTCCATGCCGTGTCGGTGGATTGTCAAAGTTCGAGGACGTGTCTGTCCGACAACGTCCGACGGCGGCGATCGTAGTGGCGCCTGCCCCGAACGGCCGAAGAATTCCGCACCGATCCGAAAGGTCACACCCAAGGGCACCCCCCTTTGTTGCCCTACGTGGCGGCGGTCATCGCACTGGCGATAGCTGTCGGCGGCGTGCTGTGCCAACGTCACCGGGCGGCGCCAGCAGACACCCCCGTCCCCGGCCGCCGGCTCATCCTGGACCCGATAGCACTGCTAGCCGCACCGTCGATGCTGGCTCGCGCGTTGCGAGCGAGAACAGTGTCCCGACCCGACTGAGGAAGAGGAAGTAGCGAGTGAGCCAGACAACGGACATAGAATCCGCTTCCGATCGCGCCGTCGAGCTGCGTGCCGCTCTCGTCAGCGACTTGCGCGCCCAGCAAAAGATCACCTCGGAGGTGGTGGAGGCCGCGGTGCGTCGGGTGCCGCGCGAGCGGTTCATGCCCGCAGGCACCGACCTGGACGTCGCCTACGGCTTCGACAACTCGGTGGTGACCAAGCAAGACGAGCACGGCGTGCCGATCTCGTCGGTGTCTGCGGCCTACATCCAGGCGCGGATGTTGGAGCAGGCCGAGCTCGCGCCGGGCATGACGGTGTTGGAGGTCGGTTCGGGTGGCCTGAACGCCGCGTACCTTGCGGAGATCGTCGGCCCTGAGGGTCGGGTTGTCAGCGTGGACATCGACCCGGAGGTCGTCGACCGGGCCGCGACGTTGCTCGAAGAGAACGGTTACGGCAGCCGTGTCCGTGTTCTCGTCGCCGACGCGGAGCACGGCGTACCCGACGAAGGACCGTTCGACGCGATCATCGTCACCGTTGGCGCGTGGGATATCGCCCCCGCCCTGCTCGATCAACTGCGCGAGGGCGGAGTGATCGTCCTGCCGCTGATCATGAACGCGGTCACGAGGACGATCGGCTTCCGTCGCGACGGCGATCACCTGGTCAGCAGGTCGGTGGAGGTCGCTGGGTTCGTACCGATGCAGGGCGACGGCGCGCACCCCGATCGGGTGTTTCTGCTGCCTGACGCGAATGGCCGGCATGTACGGCTCCTGTTCGACTCCAGCGTGCCGGATCACCTGGGCCGTCTCGACGGTGTCCTTACCACCAGGCGGACCGAGCTGTGGTCTGGCGTGACCATCGGCAACGGGGTGTCATTCGCCGACCTGCACCTGTGGTTCGCGTGGTTCCTGCCCGGCTTCTGCCGTGTCGCTGCCGACGAGGGCACCGACCTGGCTGCCGAGCGCCTCTGGTTCCCCTTCGGTGTCGTCCACGGCGCGGGCTTCGCCTACCTGGCGTTGCGAACCGCGGCCCAGGGGGAGGGATTCGAGTTCGGGGCCCGCGCCTTCGGCCCCGACGGCCAGCGGGCCGCCGCCGCGATGGTCGAGCAGCTCCGGGCCTGGGATCGCGACGGGCGCGACGTCGAGCCCTGCTTCGGCTACTGGCCCACAGACAGCGACCACACCCACATCCCCGCTGCCGCTGCCGTCATGGACAAGACCCACGGCGTCATCTCGATCTCCTGGTCCTGACGACCAGGTGGCACCACCACACAACCCCTCCAGAAAGGACAGTGATCTCGATGGCTCCGCCGACCGCGATCCTCGACGCCATGCCGACCGACGCCGAGGCCGTCACCGACGACGACTTCGTGCTCGACATGCGGGTGGTCGAGGCGACCACGCCACTGGTGACCATGGCGTGCAGCACGAGCGACGGCTGCGGAAGCAGCTGCGGCACCAGCGCCTGCGCCACATCGTCCTACGACCCGGCCTGACCCCTCAGGTTCCGCAAAGCAGTAGTGGGGGGGGGGGGGGGGGGGGGGGGGGGGGGGGGGGGGGGGGGGGCGGTGGTGGTTGTGGG
>NZ_JBYIRN010000037.1:0-53916 GCF_057708145.1 Micromonospora sp. bgisy143 | reverse complement strand
ACTCATCCACACAAGAAGTTGCCGGCATCGATGCCGGACGGCTGCGTCGGTTGACCCGGTGCCACGTCCATACAGGTCAGACAACATGTTGCCCACAGCAACAACCCCGACCCCCACCCCTAAAAAATCCCCACCCACCCCGGTGATCAAGAGGTTCGCGTCAGGATCCGGGCTTCGGATGACGCGAACCTCTTGATCACCGGGGTGGGTGGGGTGGGGAGGGCCGGACGGCCGGGGTTACTTTTTGCCGGTGGGTTTGGCGTCGCCGGAGTCGGAGGAGAGGGCGGCGATGAAGGCTTCCTGGGGGACCTCCACCCGGCCGACCATCTTCATCCGCTTCTTGCCCTCCTTCTGCTTCTCCAGCAGCTTGCGCTTACGGCTGATGTCACCGCCGTAGCACTTGGCGAGCACGTCCTTGCGGATCGCGCGGATGGTCTCGCGGGCGATCACCCGGCTGCCGATGGCCGCCTGGATCGGCACCTCGAACTGCTGGCGCGGGATCAGCGTACGCAGCTTCGCGGCGATGGTGACGCCGTAGTTGTACGCCTTGTCCTTGTGCACGATGGCGCTGAACGCGTCCACCGGCTCGCCGTGCAGCAGGATGTCCACCTTCACCAGGTCGGACGCCTGCTCGCCGGAGGGCTCGTAGTCGAGCGAGGCGTACCCCTTGGTACGGCTCTTCAACTGGTCGAAGAAGTCGTAGATGATCTCGGCGAGGGGCAGCGTGTAGCGCAGTTCCACCCGGTCGGCGGAGAGGTAGTCCATGCCGAGCAGGCTGCCGCGCCGGCCCTGGCACAGCTCCATGACCGCGCCCACGTAGTCGTTGGGCGTCAGCACGGTGGCCCGCACCACCGGCTCGTACACCTCGGCGATCTTGCCGGTCGGGTACTCGCTCGGGTTGGTCACCACGATCTCGGCACCGTCGTCCTGGATCGCCCGGTACACCACGTTGGGCGCGGTGGAGATCAGGTCGAGGTTGTACTCGCGCTCCAACCGCTCCCGGATGATCTCCAGGTGGAGCAGGCCGAGGAAGCCGCAGCGGAAGCCGAAGCCGAGCGCGCCGGAGGTCTCCGGCTCGTAGTCCAGGGCGGCGTCGTTGAGCTTGAGCTTGTCCAGGGCCTCGCGCAGGTTCGGGTAGTCGGACCCGTCGATCGGGTAGAGGCCGGAGTAGACCATCGGCTTCGGGTCCTTGTACCCACCGAGCGGCTCGGCCGCCGGCTGGCTGTTGATGGTGACCGTGTCACCGACCCGGGACTGCCGGACGTCCTTCACGCCGGTGATCAGGTAGCCGACCTCGCCCACGCCGAGGCCGTCGGCCTTGACCATCTCGGGTGAGATGACGCCGATCTCCAGCAGCTCGTGCACCGCGCCGGTGGACATCATCTTGATCCGGTCGCGGGCGCTGATCCGCCCGTCGACCACCCGGACGTAGGTGACGACGCCACGGTAGACGTCGTACACCGAATCGAAGATCATGGCCCGGGCGGACGCCTCGGCGTCGCCGACCGGTGGGACGAACTGCCGGACGATCTCGTCGAGCAGGTGCGGTACGCCCTCGCCGGTCTTGCCGGAGACCCGGATGCAGTCGGCGGGGTCACCGCCGATGAGGTGGGCCAACTCCTCGGCGTACTTCTCTGGCTGGGCGGCCGGCAGGTCGATCTTGTTGAGCACCGGGATGATGCGCAGGTCGTTCTCGAGCGCCAGGTAGAGGTTGGCGAGGGTCTGCGCCTCGATGCCCTGCGCGGCGTCGACAAGCAGCACGGCACCCTCGCAGGCGGCCAGCGACCGGGACACCTCGTAGGTGAAGTCAACGTGCCCCGGGGTGTCGATCATGTTGAGCACGGCCTGCTCGCCGGCCCGCTCGCCCTCGCGGATGGTCCACGGCATGCGAACGGCCTGGCTCTTGATGGTGATGCCGCGTTCGCGCTCGATGTCCATCCGGTCCAGGTACTGCGCGCGCATCTGCCGGGGGTCGACCACGCCGGTGAGCTGCAACATCCGGTCGGCCAGGGTCGACTTCCCGTGGTCGATGTGGGCGATGATGCCGAAGTTCCGGATGCGACCGGGGTCGGTGGCACCAGGGGCGTTCGCGCCGGGATCGAGCTTCGGTGGCACAGCGGTCCGTTCTGGTCGGCTGACGTGAACAGGCCGGCGCGCCGCCGACCCCCTCCATGTTCCCACGCCGCCGGGGTACGCCCACTGCGCGGGCGACGGATCGGTCCCCGGGACGCCTCACTCCTCCGGCGGCTCCACGAAGAGCGCGGCCAGCCGGGGCAGCCGGCGGCGGGCCTCGTCCTCGTCGTCGAAGTCCCAGAAGTCGTTCAGGTCCGGCGTCCGGATCGGCTCGCGGTCCGTCGGCAGCTCCGCCGCGGTGGCCCGGCGGTACGCGTCCCACGGCACCGCCAGCATCTGCTCGGCGGAGAACTCCTCGCCGCTGAGCGAGGCGGCCCGCACCTGGGGCAGTTCGGCCAGTGAGTCCGGGTCGCCGACGGCGCGGGCGAACACCGCCCGGCCCTGGGTCATCAGCCAGCCCCGGAAGTGCTCGAAGCCCTCCGCCGAGGCACCCCCGTTGATCAGGTACGCCGCGCCCCACAGGTCCGCCTTGTGCGAGGCCGCCAGCACCTTCGCCTGGTGCTGGGCGTACCCGACGATGTCCTCCGGATCGCGCTCGGCGAGCAGCGCCACGGCCCGCGCGGCGACCGGCCCGGGCTCACCCCCGCCCCCGGCGCGGGCCTGGTCGATCAGCTGCCAGAAGTCCTCGGTCCTCATGGCTTGGCAGTCTGGCAGTGTCGCCGCGCGCCGCGCACGGACCCCGGGGCAGCATGGTGGGATGTCCTCCCCGTCGCCGTACCACGCGGGCGCGCTGCGCCCGTCGTGGTCGGAGCTGCCGGCGGCGCTGCGGGCCGCCATCGCCGACCGGCTCGGCGCGCCGGTGGTCACCGCCCGGGTCGCCGCCGCCGGCTTCACCCGGGGCTTCGCGGCCGTGCTGCACACCGCCGACGGTGGCCGGGCCTTCGTCAAGGCGGCACCCGCCGTCGCACAACCGCACCTGGTGCAGGGGTACGCCCGGGAGGCCGCGATCCTCGACCGGCTGCCGGCCGACCTGCCGGCGCCCCGGCTGCGGTGGACGCTGGACGCGGCCGGCTGGTTCGCGCTCTGCGCCGACGCGGTCGACGGCCAGGTACCGCACCTGCCCTGGACGCGTGCCGAGTTGGACGCCACGCTCGCCGCGTACGCCGAGGTCGCCGCCGCGCTCGCCGACCCACCGACCGGCCTGACCGCGCTCGGCCTGCCCCGTCTGGCCGACCTGGCCCGCTCGGACATCCTGTGGTGGAAGGAGGTCGCCGCGGGCCGGGAGCCGCTACCGGCGCTGCCCGCCGCCGCCCGGGGCCGACTCCCGGAGTTGGTGGCGCTGGAGTCCCGCCTCCCCGGGTACGCCGACAGGGCGACCGGCGTGCTCCACGGCGACCTGCGGGTGGACAACGTGCTCATCGACCCGGACGGCCGGGCCTGGCTCTGCGACTGGACCTGGGCCTGCACCGGGCCGGCCTGGTTCGACCTGGTCACCCTGCTGCTCACCGCGTACGGCGGCGGCCTGGACGTCGACCGGATCTTCGCCGCGCAGCCGGCGAGCGCGGGCGCTCCCCCGGACGCGCTGGACGTCACCCTCGCCGCGTTGGCCGGCTACTACCTCACCGGGGCGGACGCGACACCGGTGACGGCCTCGCCGCACCGGGCGGCACACCAGCGGTCCAGCGGTGCGCAGGCCCTCGACTGGCTCGCCCGCAGGCAGGGCTGGCGGTGACCGACCGCGCTGGCGTCCCGCCGCACGGCCGAGCCGTGATCCACTCGGGTTCCGGGAAGTCGGGCGGTCAGCGGGCGGCGGATACCCTGGCTTCCCGGAAGCCGAGTGGATCACGACCCGAACGCCCGGGTGGACGCGGGCGGCGGAGCCGTTTTGGCTCGTCCCGGGCGACCTGGTAACCTGGCTCTTCGCGCGGCGATGACTCATGTCGTCATGTCGTGCACAAGCTGACCAACCCGAGCTATCAAGACGAGGCTGTCGCGTGGCGAACATCAAGTCCCAGATCAAGCGCAACCGGCAGAACGAGAAGGCCCGGCTGCGCAACAAGTCGGTCAAGTCGTCGCTGAAGACCGCCGTCCGGAAGTTCCACGAGGCTGCTGAGGCCGGTGACGTCGAGAAGGCGACCGCCCTCATGCTGGACGCCTCGCGCAAGCTGGACAAGGCCGTCAGCAAGGGCGTGATCCACGCCAACCAGGCCGCGAACCGCAAGTCCGCGATCGCGAAGCGCGTGGTTGCCCTCTCCGCCTGACGCTTCACCGTCAGACTGCTTCGGAAAGCCCCGGACCCTCGGTCCGGGGCTTCCGTGTGTCCGCGAACGCCCGGCAGTATCACCGACCGGCGCACGGCCGGAGCCCGGCAGTCGTCCCGGCCCAGGCCCGGCAGCCGTCACGGCCCCCAGGCCCGGCGGTCGTCCCGCCCCGGGCCCGGCAGTCGTCACGGCCGGAGCCCGGCGGTCGGCACGGCCCGGGCCCGGCAGTCGTCACGGCCGGAGCCCGGCGGTCGTCAGTCCAGCGGGTCCCGACGACGCCGGGGCCGCACCGGATCGGTCGTGACCACCGCCGGGGTCACGGCGCCCCACTCGACGCGGGCCCGACCGACCACCGGCTCCATCTGCCGCCGGAAGCGGTCCCGCTCCTGCTCGGGTACGAGCGCGGCGGAACGGATCACCACCGCGGCCACCATGTCGTTGAGCTTGACCATCGCCGCCACGACCACGGGTAGCACCAGCACCGCCCACCAGGTGACCAGCTCCGCGAGGGCGAGCAGCACGGCCAGGGCGATGGTGCCCTCGAAGAACAGGAAGCAGAGCACCCCACCGGGGTTGACGAACCGCAGGCCGAGGAGGCGGGCGTAGAGCGGCCGGTACCGCTCCTCGTCGGCGGACACGGTGGCCCACGCCGTACGGTTCGGCCCGGTCACCGGATGCTGCCCTGCCGGGCCGCCGCGACCGAGAAGACCGCCCGTTCCAGGGCGTACGCCCGGTCGTCCGAGCCCCCCTTGACGGCCGCGTTGCACTCCGCGGCGACCTGCATGGCCCGGACCAGACCTTCCGGGGTCCAGCCGCGCCCCTGTCGCTGCGCCCGCTCGATCTTCCACGCCGGCATCCCGAGGCTGCTGGCGAGCTGGTACGCGTTGCCCCGCCCGGCCGACGCCACCCGGGCCACGGTCCGTACCCCGTCGGCGAGGGCGTCGGCGATGGGCACCGGGTCGACACCGACGTGCAGGGCCCAGCGCAGCGCCTCCAGGGCGGCCGGCACGTCGCCGACCATGGTGGCGTCGGCCACGGTGAAGCCGGTCACCTCGACGCGCCCCCGGTAGTAACGGGAGACCGTCTCGGCGCTGATCCGCCCGTCGGTGTCGGCCATGAGCTGGGAACAGGCGGCGGCCAGCTCACGCAGGTCGTTGCCGACCGCCGCGATCAGCGCCTCGGCGGCGTCGTCGGCGCATCGGCCACCGGCCCGGCGGATCTCGTCACGGACGAAGGCGACCCGATCGCGGTGACCCTTGAGTTTGGCCGCCGGGACCACCGTGGCGCCGGCCGACCGCAGCCCGTCGGCGAACGCCTTGCCCTTGGCGCCGCCCAGGTGCAGCACCAGGAGCTGCACCTCCGGGTCGGGATTCTTCGCGTACGCCAGCAGCGCGGCGACCAGGTCCTTGCGGGCGTCCTGGCCGGAGCGCAGGATGAGCAGCCGCCGGCCGCCGAACAGCGACGGGCTGAGCATCTCGGCGATCTCGCCGACGGTGAGCGCACCCGCCTGGTACTCGCGGACGTCCACCTCGGGGTCGGTGGCGCGGGCCCGTTCGACAGCTTCGGAGACCGCGCGCGTGGCGAGCAGCTCCTCGTCGCCGAGGACGAGCACAATGGGGGCGAGGCTGGCGGGGGTCACGTCGCCCATATTCGCACGGCCTGAGGCGGGTACGGGCCTGCTCATTCGCCGCCCGGTCAGCGTAGCCCGCACTTAGCGCAAATCCAGACATTTATCTCGATTCACCATTCAATCCGCAAATCGCTAGGATTTCGGGTCGAGTGTGCGCAATTTCCACGCGCCTCTCACGGTGGTGGCCGTCCCGGCGGTACCCCTCGACGAGCCACCGCCAGCCCGTGAGTCGTCCGGATCGCCGCCACGTCGCCGTCGGTGTCGGTCCGCAGGACCCGGGCGCCGTTCCTGCTCAGCCGGGCCAGCAGCGCCGGATTCGGGTGCCCGTACGTGTTGCCCGTGCCGACCGGCACCAGCGCGACGGCCGGCCGTACGGCGGCCAGGAAGCCCTCGTCCTGGTACGCCGAGCCGTGGTGCGCGACCTTCAACACGTCCGCCCGGAGCTGCTCGGGCGGCGTCCGGACCAGGACGGCGTGCTGCTCCTCGGTTTCGGCGTCGCCCGGCAGCAGGACCGAGACGCCGGCGACCGTGGCGCGCAGCACCAGCGAGTTGTTGTTCGGGTCCGAACGGGTGCCGCCCAGCGGGTACGGCGGACCCAGCACCAGCAACTCGACACCGCCGACCCGGTGACGTGCCCCGGCAGTGGCCTCCCGCATCGTGGCCCGGCCGGCGGCCGCCGCGCGGACCGCCGCCCGGCCGCTCGCCGGCTCCGTCGCGGATGGGGTCAGCACGGCGCCCACCCGTCGCCCCCGGAACACCCCGGTCACCCCGCCCACGTGATCGAGGTGGAAGTGACTGACCACCAGCAGCGGCACCTCCCGGATACCGAGCCGCCGCAGACAGCCGTCCACCGCGCCCGGCTCCGGCCCCGCGTCGACGAGCACCGCCCGGCCGGGCGCGACGGGCAGGACGAGGGCGTCACCCTGCCCCACGGCGCAGGCCACCACCACCCAGCCTGGCGGCGGCCAGCCGCTGGCCACGAACCGGACCCCGAGGGCGCCGACCAGGGCGGCGACGGCGACCACCGCCACCAACCGGCGTACCAGCGGTCGGCGTGCCGCCACCAGCAGCGCCACGGTCAGCCCGGCCAGCAGCAGGGCACCCCGGACCCCGCCCGGCCACGCCAGGGTGCCGGCCGGGAGGCGGGCGCCGTGGCGGGCGATGACGACCAGCCACCAGGCCGGCCAGCTCGCCAGCCACGCGACGAACCCGGCCCCGGCCGGCCAGACCGGCGACAGCACGGCGGCCGTCACGCCCAGCACCGTCGCCGGTGCGATAGCCGGCACCGCCAGCAGGTTGGCCGGCACCGCCACCAGGCTGACCGTGCTCGAGATCCCCGCGACGACCGGCCCACAGGCCACCTGGGCAGCCGCCGGCACCGCCAACGCCTCAGCCAACCCGGCCGGTACGCCCCGGCGGCGCAGCCCGTCCCGCCAGCGCGGCGCGAGCAGCAGCAGCCCTCCGGTGGCCAGGACGGAGAGCGCGAACCCGGCGTCGCCGGCCAGTTCGGGGTCGACGAGCACCAGCACGGTGACGGCGGCGGCCAGCGCCGGCAGCGCGGCCCGGGGTCGGCCGACGGCCAACCCGACAAGCCCGATCGCCCCCATCGTGGCGGCCCGTACGACGCTCGGCGACGGACGTACCAGGATGACGAACCCCACCAGCGCCACCCCGCAGAGCAGGCCGGCGAGCCATGGACCGGCGCGCGCCCAGCGGGCGACCAGCAGCACCGCGCCCACCACGATCGCGACGTTGCTGCCCGAGACGGCGTTCAGGTGCGTCATGCCGGTCGCCCGGAAGTCCTCCTCGACGGCGGGCGGCAGACGGCTGGTGTCGCCCACCACCAGCCCCGGCAGCAGGCCGCCCGGGTCGTCGGGCAGCGGCGCGCAGGCCCGTTGCAGACCCGCGCGCAGGGTGCCGGCGGCGCGCTGCGCCCACGAGGGCGTACCGCGCCGCTCGGGTGGACCGGTGGCGGCGAGGACGGCCGCGGTGAGGTCACCGCCGCGCGGCACGCCGAGCCGCCCGTCGGCGGTCAGCCGCTGCCCCGGCAACAGCCCGCGCCAGGCCGGGTCGGTGGCGAGGACCAGTACCCGCACCGATGCCCGGAGCCGCTGGCCGTCCGGACCGGTCAGCCGGATCAGCTCGCCCGACACCAGCAGCATGCCGGGACGCCCGGCGGAGCGGATCGGGCGCGGATCATCCCGCACGACGAGGTCGGCGGTGACCGGGGCACGCTGCTCGGCCAGTGTGCGGACCGGCGGCGCGTCCCGGACGAGCAGCCGGGCGGAGGTCGCCGCCGCGCCGCAGAACACGCCGAGGCCGACCGCGACGACGATCCAGCCGTACCGGCGGGCGAGCGCCCCGGGGCGACCGAGCCGGCCGAGCAGGCGCAGGGTGCCCAGCGCCGTCGACACGGCTGCCACGCCGGCCACCAGGAGCAGTGGTCGGGGGCCGAGGTGCAGGCCGGTGAGCGCGGTGAGCCAGGCGGCCACGGCCAGCCCGGCGAGCCGGAGATCCGGTGGCGGCGGGTCGCCGACGACGGGTGCGACGGTCACACCGTCACCAGGTCCTTGAGCTGCTCGTACCGCGCGTCGCCGATCCCGTCGACGTGGCGCAGGTCGCCGACGGCCGTGAACCCGCCGTGCTGGTCCCGGTAGGCGAGGATGCGCTGGGCGAGCACCGGCCCCACCCCGGGCAACGCGTCGAGCTGGGCGAGGGTGGCGGTGTTGAGGTTCAGCACCGCGCCGGGGGCCGGCGCTCCACCGGCAGCGGGACCGGCCGCGGGGCCCGGTGCCGGTGGCGGCGTCACCCCGACGACGATCAACTCACCGTCGGTGACCTTGCGGGCGGGATTGAGCAGCGCCACGTCGACGCCGGGCAGCGGGCCGCCGGCCTCGGACAGGGCGTCGGCGAGCCGGGCCCCGGCCGGTACGCGGACCAGCCCCGGTTTGCGTACCTTGCCGGCGACCGCCACCACCAGCTCGCCGGACGCCGTCGCGCTGGCCGACCCGGCCACGACGGCCGAGGTGGCCTCGCCGACCGGTGGGGTGAGCGGTTCCGCGTGCGGTCGGGACCGCCAGGCCCAACCGGCGGCGGCCAGCACCACCACGAGGGCCACGGCCGCCAACGCCCGCACACCGCGTCTGCCGGGGTCGAACGCTCCGGGGCCGGGCAGCCGTGCCGCACCGCCGCCGAGACCGGCGGGCCCGTCGGCCGCCGACGGACCACCGTCCGACGGAGTCGGCGACGCGCCACCGTCCAACGAAGTCGTTGACGCGCCGCTGCCCGCCGACGTCGGCGACCCACCACTGCCCGACGACGTCGGCGACCCACCACTGCCCGACGACGTCGGCGACGCGCTGCTGCCCGACGGAGTCGGCGGCGGGCCACCCGTCGCGGCCGTCAGCCGGCGCAGACGCTGCCGTACCGCTGTCTCCTCGTCCTCTGCCACGCCGCGACGCTAGGACGCCGGACGCCACGACGGGCGCGTCGCGGCGCCGGCCTGTGGACAGTCGACGCCTTTGTGGACAACGCCCTGATCATGCTCGTGTCTGCTACGGCGTGGAGGCCGCCGGGAGGTAGCGCGCATTCATGGACGGGGATTAATGTTAGCGCTATCACGCGTGACATCACCCCCACCACCACCGCCGCACCGCAAGGGGAATCCATGGACGTGAAGACAAGGCTGCGCCGCCTGCTGGCCGCAGCGGGGACCCTGCTGGTCCTCGTCGCCGGGGCCGGCGTCTATCTGGTCACGGAGACGCCAGGCGTCGCCCGGGCGGCCGGCACCGGCCCGTGCGACATCTACGCCGCCGGCGGCACGCCGTGCGTCGCCGCGCACAGCACCACCCGAGCCCTGTACGGCGCGTACAACGGCCCGCTCTACCAGGTCCGCAGATCGTCGGACAACACCACCCGTGACGTCGGCGTGCTCAGCGCGGGTGGCGTCGCCAACGCGGCCACCCAGGACACCTTCTGTGCCAACACGAGCTGCGTGATCACGGTCATCTACGACCAGTCCGGCCGCAACAACCGCCTCACCCAGGCACCTCCGGGCGGCTTCACCGGCCCGGCGCCCGGCGGGTACGACAACCTCGCCGACGCGAAGGCGGCACCGGTCACCATCAGCGGCCAGAAGGCGTACGGCGTCTACATCGCCCCCGGCACCGGCTACCGCAACAACAACACCAACGGTGTCGCCACCGGCGACCAGCCCGAGGGCATCTACGCCGTGGTCGACGGCACGCACTACAACCAGTGGTGCTGCTTCGACTACGGCAACGCGCAGACAAACGTGCAGGCCGACGAACGCGCCATCATGGAGACGGTCTACTTCGGCGCGAACAAGCAGTGGGGCTACGGCGCGGGCGCGGGTCCCTGGATCATGGCCGACCTGGAGTGGGGCCTGTTCTCCGGGGTGAACGCGGGCTACAACAACATCGCGTCCATCAACCACCGCTTCGTGACGGCCATCGTCAAGGGCGAGCCGAACCACTGGGCGATCCGCGGCGGTAACGCGCAGTCAGGTGGCCTGACCACCTACTTCGACGGTCGCCGGCCCAACGGCTACCACCCGATGAAGAAGGAGGGGGCCATCCTCCTCGGCATCGGCGGCGACAACAGCATCACCGGTCGCGGCACCTTCTTCGAGGGTGTGCTGACCTCCGGCTACCCGTCGGCCGCCACCGAGGATGCCGTCCAGGCCAACATCGCCGCTGCCGCCTACACGCCGGCCAGCGGCGGCAACCCGCAGCAGAACGCCCAGATCGTGGGCGCGCAGTCGGGTCGCTGTGTCGACGTGCCGAACGGCACCACCACCAACGGCACCCAGGTGCAACTGTGGGACTGCATCAGCAACAGCACCGCGCAGCGCTGGACCTACACGGCCGGCAAGCAGATCCAGGTGTACGGCAACAAGTGCCTCGACGCCAACGGCCAGGGCACCGCGAACGGCACCCAGGTCATCATCTGGGACTGCCACGGCGGCACGAACCAGCAGTGGAACGTCAACGCCAACGGCACGGTGACCGGCGTCCAGTCCGGGCTCTGCCTGGACGCCAACGGCGCCGCCACCGCCAACGGCACGAAACTCATCCTCTGGGCCTGCAACGGGCAACAGAACCAGCAGTGGTCCCTGCGTAGCTGAGCGGACAGCAGTCGGGCCGCCTCCCGGTGGAGGCGGCCCGACGGCACCGGATCAGCGGGCCTCCGGGTCGAGGCCGAGCACCGCCCGTCCCCCGTCCACCGGCAGGGTCACCCCGTTGACGAAGCTCGCGGCCGGCGACAGCAGAAACGCGACCGCCTCCGCCACCTCGTCGGCACGCCCGATCCGGCCCACCGGGTGCAGCCGGGCCAGCTCGGCGTCGATCCACTCGGCCCGGGCGGGCTCCTGCGCGGCCAGGAACTCGGCGTGCCGCTCGGTGGCGATCGAGCCGAGCGCGACGGCGTTGGCGCGGATGCCGTGCCGCCCGTACTCGACGGCCAGCGCCCGGGTCAGTCCCTCCACGGCGGCCTTCGCCGTGGCGTACGGCAGGGCGCCCGGCACCGGCCGGCGGGCCTGGTGCGACGAGACGTTCACGATGGCGCCGCCGGTGCCGGCGGCCAGGAACCGCCGTACCGCCACGGCGGCGCCCACCACGGCCGGGCGCAGGTTCAGCCCGATCAGGTCCAGCACGGTGTCGGCCGACGCGGTGTGCAGGTCCGCGTCCCGGAAGACCGCCGCGTTGTTCACCCAGCCGGTGAGCGGGGCGACGCGTTCGGCCACCTCGGCGGCGTGCGCGGCCACCCGCTCGTCACCGGCGTCACCGACCACCGCACGCAGCCGGTCGGCGGCCGGATGTCCGGCGAGCCAGTCCACCGCCTCGGCGTCACGCTCCACCACGACGACGGTGACCCCGGCCGTCGCCAGCCGGTGCGTCACGGCCCGGCCGACGCCACGGCCGCCACCGGTCACCACGCACGCGCCGGCCACTGCGGTCAGCTCCGGGGCCAACGGTGCACCACCACGCACGCCAGGCCCGGCCCGGCGTGCGCGGCGACCACCGCGCCCGCCTCGGAGACGTACGTGTCGCGCACCCGTTCGCCCAGCCGGGCGGTGAGCGCGGCGAGCAGCGCCTCGGCGCGCTGCGGCGCGGCCAGGTGGTGGACGCCGAGGTCGACGTCGTCGTCGCCGGCCGCCTCGACGGCCAGGTCGACGAGCCGGGCGACTCCCCGGCTGGCGGTACGCACCTTCTCGCGCAGCACGATCGCGCCGTCCGGCATGTGCATGATCGGCTTGACCGACAGGGCGGTGCCGAGCAGCGCCTCGGCGGCGTTGATCCGGCCGCCCCGGCGCAGGAACTCCAGCGTGTCGACGTAGAACCAGACGGTGGTCCGGGCGACCGCGGCGACCGCCGCGTCGCGTACGCCGGCCAGGTCCGCCCCGGCCTCGGCGGCGGTGGCGGCGGCGATGGCCGGGAAGCCGAGCCCCATGCCGGTGGAGCGACTGTCGACGACCTCGACCCGACCGCCGACCTCGACGGCGGCCAGTCGGGCCGCCTCGACGGTGCCGGACAGACCGGCGGACAGGTGCACCGAGACCACGCCGTCGGCGCCCTCGTCGAGGAGGCGGCGGTACGTCCGGGCGAACTGTTCGGGCGCCGGGCGGGAGGTGCTGGCCGACACCCGCCGCTCGCTGAGCGCGCGGGTGGCGTCGGCGGGTTGGGTCTCCACCCCCTCCAGCCCTTCCGCACCGTTGAGCACGACGGTCAGCGGGACGACGGTCAGCCGGTGCCGCCGCACCAGCTCGGGCGGGAGGTAGGCGGTGGAGTCGGTGACGACCGCGACGGGCATGCCCGGCACGCTAGCCGATCACGACGCGCTGCGCCGAGGTGCGCGCGGCGGCCCGGGTGGGATCGGCGCTCAGACCGCGTCGACGACGGCCGGGGCGGTGACGAGACCGACGTTGTACCCACGGAGCTGCCAGCCCCGGACGTCGTCGTGCCGCACCTCGGTCCAGTGGCAGTTGGCCAGCGAGCCGATGGTGCGCAGCACCTCGGAGGGCCAGCCGAGCAGGTGACCGACGCCCTGGCGGGAGGCGCCGCCGTGGGTGGCGAGGACCACCGTTCCGCCGGGTGTCGCGTCGGCCGCCGCCAGGAACGCGGCGGCGACCCGCTCACCGAGATCGTGCAGTGGCTCCAGATCCGCGCCCGGGGCCGGGTCGCCGGCCCGCCAGCGGGCGTACTCGCCGGGGAACCGCTCGGCGACCTCGGTGAGGTGCAGGCCCTGCCACTGGCCGAAGTGTCGCTCGCGCAGTCGGGCGTCGGTGCGTACCCCGAGCCCGGTCAGCGCGGCCAGCGCCGCAGCCGTCTCCGCGGCGCGGCCCAGGTCGCTGGAGACGATGGCGTCCGGACGCAGCGACGCGAGCAGCGGCGCGGCGGCGCGGGCCTGGTCGCGGCCCAGTTCGTTGAGGGGTACGTCGGTCTGCCCCTGGACGCGGTTCGCGGCGTTCCAGTCGGTGTTGCCGTGCCGCCAGACGATCAGCCGGGTCATTCGGCTGCGGCGGACCCGCTGGCGTCGGCCTCGACCAGGTCGCGGTCGACGAACGGGATGGTGGGGCAGTCCTTCCAGAGGCGGTCGAGCCCGTAGAACTCGCGTTCCTCGGTGTGCTGGACGTGCACCACGATGTCGACGTAGTCGAGCAGCACCCAGCGGCCACCGCGCTCACCCTCGCGGCGCACCGGCTTCGCCTTCTCCGGCAGCTCCAGCAGGCGCTCCTCGATGGCGTCGACGATGGCGAGCACCTGACGCTCGTTGGGGGCGGCGGCGAGCAGGAACGCGTCGGTGATGGCGAGCTGGTCGCCGACGTCGATGATCGCGATGTCCTGCGCCTTCTTGTCGGCGGCGGCCTGGGCGGCGGCGATCGCCAGCTCGTGCGCGCGTTCGGAAACTGTCACCGTTCTCCTTCGATCAGGCGTGCGATCCTCCAAGCGTCTCACACCCGGCGCGGTCCCGACCCGTCAGTTCTGGTCGGTTAGGCCCACGAAACGGTTCATACCGGGCGCAATCAGGGCTGATACAGGCGTCGCTTGGCGATGTACTGCACCACACCGTCGGGCACCAGGTACCAGACCGGCTCACCCCGGGCGACCCGGGCCCGGCAGTCGGTCGACGAGATGGACATCGCCGGCACCTGGATCAGGCTGACCGTGTCCGCCGGAAGGTGCTTGTCGGTCAGCGCGAAGCCGGGCCGGGTCACCCCGACGAAATGAGCCAATTCGAAGATCTCGTCCAGGTCCTTCCAGGACAGGATGCGTTGCAGCGCGTCCGCCCCGGTGATGAAGAAGAGCTGCACCTTGGGGCCGTACTCGGCCTGCAGGTCGCGCAACGTGTCGACGGTGTAGGTCGGACCGCTGCGGTCGATGTCGACCCGACTGACCTGGAAGCGGGGGTTGGAGGCGGTGGCGATGACCGTCATGAGGTAGCGGTCCTCGGCGGGGCTGACCGGCTCGTCGGCCTTCTGCCACGGCTGCCCGGTGGGGACGAAGACCACCTCGTCCAGGCCGAACCGGTCCGCCACCTCGCTGGCCGCGACGAGGTGCCCGTGGTGGATCGGGTCGAAGGTGCCACCCATGATCCCGATCCGCCGGATATCTTCCTCCACCCCGTGATCGTAGGCCGGACGTCCGAGCCGGTCGTGTCGGCCCGAGGGCTGGTGGCGCGGATACTCGTATGCGTATACTCGTCGGCAAGTATTGGGAGGTGCGTCATGCCGAAACGGCGCAAGGTCGGCAACCTGCTGGCGCTGGCCGTGCTCTCCGCGCTCGTCCAGCGGCCGATGCACCCCTACGAGATGGCCAGCACGCTGCGCGCCTGGGGCAAGGACCAGGACATGGAGTTCAAGTGGGGCTCCTTCTACACGGTGATCCGCAACCTGGACAAACACCAGTTGATCGTCGCCGTGGAGAGCGTCCGCGAGGGCCGACGCCCGGAACGCACCGTCTACCGGATCACCGACGCGGGGCGGGCCGAGCTGGTCGACTGGGCGCGCGAACTGGTCGGCACACCCATGCCGGAGCATCCCCGCTTCCGGGCCGGCCTCTCCGTACTCGCCGCCCTGCATCCCGACGAGGCAATCGACCTGCTCCGGCAGCGGCTCGACCGGCTGGAGGACGCGCTCCGCCGCGACCGCGACACGCTCGACGCCCACCTGCGGGAGATCCCGCGCCTGTTCCTCGTGGAGAGCGAGTACGACCTGGCCATCCGGGACGCCGAGGCCACCTGGCTCCGCGCCCTGCTGGCCGAGCTGACCTCGGGCAGCTACCCGGGGCTGGACACCTGGCGGGCCTTCCACGAGACCGGAGAAATGCCGGCCGAGCTGACCGAACTGGCCGCGAGGACCAGCAGCGAGCCCGACACCGCCGACTGACGAAAAGCTCCGGCGGGGTGCGCCAACACCCCGCCGGAGCCCTACCTCGAACCGACACCTGAGCAGGCACCCGGCCCGAAGCGGCAACCACGAGGATAACCGGGTTCCCTCCCAGGACGGTTCGTCCGCACCCACGCGACGACACCAGGGAGAAAGAGCATGACAACGGTACGAACCGCGCTCGTCATCGGCGGCGGCATCGCCGGGCCGGTGGCGGCCCTCGCGCTGCACCGCGCCGGCATCACCGCCACCGTCGCCGAGGCGTACCCGGCGACCGCCACCGGCGCGGGCGGCATCGGTGGCACCCTCGCGCTCGCGCCCAACGGCGTGGCCGCCCTCCGGGCGGTCGACGCGGACGAGGCGGTGACAGCGATCGCCACACCGATCCACCGCAGCGTCATGGCCGTCGGCGCCCGACGCATCGACCTGCCGACGCTGGCCGGGGTGCCGCCGCTGCGCGTGGTGCACCGGGCCGAGCTGCACCGGGTGCTGCACGACCGGGCGGTCGCCGAGGGGGTCACCTTCACGTACGGCAGACGACTTGTCGACGTCACGCAGACCGACGACGGCGTGACCGCGCGCTTCGAGGACGGCAGCACGGCCACCGCCGACGTCCTGGTCGGCGCGGACGGCATCCGGTCCACGGTCCGTGGCCTCATCGACCCGGCCGCGCCCGGCCCCCGGTTCACCGGCCTGCTCGGCTTCGAGGCGGTCGCCCGGCACCAGGTGGACGCCGAGGCCGGCACGATGACGTTCGCCTTCGGGCGGCGCGGCTACTACCTGTACTGGCCGGAGCCGGGTGGCGGCACCCGCTGGGGCGCGAACCTGCCGGGGCAGCGGCCGATGAGCCTCGTCGAGGCCCGTGCGGTGCCCGCGTCGCAGTGGCTGGACACGTTGCGCGCCACCTACGGCGACGACGACCCGGGCCGGGAGCTGATGGCCACCAGCTCCGCCGACGATCTCCAGGTGGTCGGCGCGTTGCAGATCATGCCGCCCGTGTCGCACTGGCACCGGGGCCGGATGGTGCTGGTCGGCGACGCCGCGCACGCGCCGTCGAACAGCTCCGGGCAGGGCGCGTCGCTCGCCATCGAGAGCGCGGTGCAGCTCGCCCGGTGCCTACGGGACCTGCCCGATGTGACGTCGGCGTTCGAGGCGTACGTGCGGCTGCGTCGTACCCGGGTCGAGAAGGTCGCCGCCCGCGCGGCGCGGATCAACCACGCCAAGGCCCCCGGACCGGTCGCCCGGACGCTGATGCCGCTGCTGATGCCGCTGCTGATGCGCACCGCGATGGACCCGGAGCGGACCATCGCGCACGAGCAGCGCTACGTCATCGACTTCGACGCCCCGGTCACGGCCGAGCCCGCGCTGCGCTGAGCATGGGCGCGGGGTGACCGGCGGGCCACCCCGCGCCCGACCGCTCCCGGGGTGGCCGGCTCGGACTCGACCGGGCCGGCCACGACCCCGTCGGCCTCAGGCCGAGGCGGCGGCCACCGCCGTGCGGGCCACGAGCGCCCGCCGCAGGTCGTCGTCGGCGTCGGTGACCACCCGCCGCAGGCCCGCCGTCAGGTCGTCGCGAGCCAGCAGCGCCGCGGCCGCCCCCCGGGTCGGCTGCGCCACGGCGTAGCGGGGAAACGCCAGCTTCGCCACCCGGTCCGCCGTCCAGGAGGTACGCCGACGAGCGGCGGCCGGCATCTCGGCGAAGTACCGCTGGACGTACCCGGCGGTCAGGTCGGCCTGCTCGGGCTGCCAGAACCCCTCCGCCGTCGCCTCCAGCAGTCGGTTGGACAGCTCGGCGTCGCGCACGATGATCTCCCAGGCCGCCTGCTTCGCGGCCGGGTCGCCCACGGCGGCCCGGCAGTACGCGGCCTGTTCCGCCCCGGCGGCACTGACGTCGGCCCGCGCCTCGGCGGCGATTTCCGCCTCGCCCGCCGCACCCAGCACCACGAGCCGGCGCAGTACCGCCCAGCGCAGCTCCGCGTCGACGGCCAGCCCGGCCGGCACGTCCCGGCCGGCGAGCCAGCCGACGAGCAGGTCGCTGTCGGTGGTCGCGGCGATCCAGCCGCGCGCGGCGGCGAGCTGCAGCGACTCCCCCGCCGGCGCGCCGTCGAGCAGACGCCGGCACGCCTCGGCGATCCGGGCCAGCGCCGCCGTCCGGGCCAACGGGTCGAGATACCGGTCCACCAGCGAACGGCTGAGGACCAGCACGTCCTCCGCGATGATCACCTCGGTCTCGGCGGGCAGCGCCGCGACCATCAGATCGACCAGGCCGCCGACCGGCCGTTCACCGTCGGTCACCGCGTCCAGCGCCTCGCCCCACAGCACCGCCCGGGCCAACGGGTCGGTCAGGCCCGGCAGTACCAGCGCGACGGCGTCCGCCGACGCCGCGTCGAGGCGCACCTTGGCGTAGGTGAGGTCACCGTCGTTGGGCAGCAGCACCTGGGCCGCCGCCTCGCCGGTCAACGCGCCGAGCACGGTACGACCACCGTCGACGGCCGGATCGAGATCCACCTCCGTGCGCTGGACGGTGCCGTCCGCCGCGTACCGGCCCACGCCGATGCGGTGCGGACGCAGCACCGGGTGGGACTCGGGGGCGGTCTGCACCACGGCGACCTCGGTGTAGCGGCCGTCGGCGTCGACGCCGATCTCGGCCCGCAACGTGTTGACCTGCGGCCGGCGCAGCCACAGCTCGGCCCAGCCGGACAGGTCCCGGCCGCTGGCGGCGGAGAGGCTGGCCAGCAGGTCGGCCAGGGTGGCGTTGCCGAAGCGGTGTGCGGCGAAGTGCGCGTTCAGGCCGGCGAGGAAGGCCTCGTCGCCGAGCCAGGCGACCAGTTGCCGCAGCACGGCGGCGCCCTTGGCGTACGAGATGCCGTCGAAGTTGAGCAGCCCCTCGTCGGCGTCGGCCACCTCTTGCGGCGCGACCGGGTGGGTGGAGGGACGCTGGTCGGCCGCGTACCCCCAGGCCTTGCGGCGCATGGCGAACGTCGTCCACGCCTGGTCGAAGCGGGTCGCTTCGGCGGTGACCCGGTAGCCCAGGTACTCGGCGAAGGACTCGTTGAGCCACAGGTCGTCCCACCAGCGCATGGTGACCAGGTCACCGAACCACATGTGCGCCATCTCGTGGGCGATGGTGCTGGCCCGCAGCTCGCGCTGGCTGTCGGTGACCGCCGACCGGAACACGTAGTCGTCGCGGAAGGTGACGATGCCCGGGTTCTCCATCGCACCGGCGTTGAACTCCGGCACGAACGCCTGGTCGTACTTGCCGAACGGGTAGCGCTCAGTGAAGAGCTGGTGGAACCGGTCCAGGCACCGCCCGGTGATGTCGAAGATCTCCTCGGCGTCGGCGTCCAGGTGCTCGGCGAGCGACCGTCGACAGTAGATCGCCAACGGGATGCCGTCGTGCTCGGCCCGGCGCACGTGGTACGGCCCCGCGATCAGCGAGAAGAAGTACGTGGCCAGTGGCGCGGTCGGGGCGAACTCCCAGCGCCCGGGGGCCGGGTTGGCGGCCACCTCGGCGTTGCTGGAGACCGTCCACTGCGGCGGCGCGGTGACCGAGAGGGTGAACGGGGCTTTGAGGTCGGGCTGGTCGAACGCGGCGAAGATGCGCTGGACGTTGTCGAGGAACGTCACCGCGTAGAGGTAGGTCTCGCCGTCCGCCGGGTCGACGAAACGGTGCAGCCCCTCCCCGGTGTTGGAGTAGACCATCTCCGCCTCGACGACGAGGGTGTTCGTCGGGTCGAGGTCGGCCAGCGGCAGCCGGTTGTCGGTCAGGGTGGCGGGGTCGACGGGACGGTCGTTGAGGCGTACCGAAAGCAGGTTTGCGGGCTTGACCTCGGCGAAGGTGGCGGTGCCGGCGGTCGCCCGGAACCGGATCTCGACGCGGGACCGGAACAGATCCCCGTCGCCGGTCAGGTCGAGGTCCACCTGATAGGACTCGACAGTAATCGCCGCGCCACGCGCGGTCGCCTCTACACGGGTCAGGCTCGGCATCCGCTTATCCTGCCCGATGGGGATCGGCAGGCGGTCCCCACCTGGCTCCGGCAGTGGAGGAAAGAAGCATGGCGCAGCACCCCAAGGGCGATTTCGACCTCTCCCGAGCGGTTTGGCAACGGGCCGAGGGGGACACCTCCGAGAGCGCTGTCGAGGTCGCCTTCGTCGACGACCTGATCGGGATGCGCAACTCCGCCGAACCGGAGGGCCCGGTGCTGGTCTTCACCCAGGCCGAGTGGGACGCGTTCGTGGCCGGCGCGCAGGACGGCGAATTCGACCTGGACTGAGCCACCGGCGATCGTCGCCCGTGCCGGCGTCTTCGCGGCGAGGACGCCGGCACGGGCGACACCCGATGGGTCACACCGTGTGCGGGAGGACGCGACGGGCCGCTCAACCGCGCTCGGGCCGGTCGCCGTCGCCCCAGCCCAGACCGCCCGGGCCCGGCGCGTGGTGGAAGCCGGGGTGGTCGGCGACGTCGACGCAGCGCTCGCCGTCCGGGCCGACCGCGCCGCAGAACAGTCGGGCGGCCCGGTGCCAGGCGTCGGCCGGCGACAGGGCCGCCGCCCCGAGCGCCAACTCCGGGCGGAGCAGGCTCAACGCCTCCGCGTACGCCACCGCCTGCTCACGGGCGTCGACCGGGCCCGGCGCGGTGAAGCCGAGGTGCACGGTGAAGAACCGGCGCGGTCGTGCCGGCCGTCCGGGCGGGCCGATCAGCGGCCGGGCGGACCGACCCGCGCCCGGCGTCTCGACCGCCCGCCGCCGCCAGCGCGGTGACCTGTTGTCGTGCATGTCGCCCTCCCCGTGGTCGTGGACCGTCGGCCCGGCGGGGTCGCGCCCGTCGACCGGTGCTGCCGACCGGCGACGTCCCCACCGGCAAGCAAACCAGGTTCCGCCGCCCGTGGGAGGGGCCAGCGGACGTGCGGTGGACGCGGGGATTGCGCGGCGGCGACGGGGGTAGACGTGCCACGGCGGCGACGCGGGCCGCCGCCGGAACCTCGAGGAGTCCCGATGGCGACCATGCCGGCCGACCGCAGCCCGGACAGCACCCTCGCCCTGCTGCGCGCCGGCTACCGGTTCATCGGCGAGCGCTGCGAGCGCCTCGGCAGCGACGTCTTCGCCACCCGGATCCTGCTCGCACCGGCCATCTGCCTGCGCGGGCGGCCGGCCGCGGCGCTGTTCTACGACAACGAGCGCTTCCAGCGCGAGGGCGCCATGCCGCTGCGGGTGCAGCGGACGCTCACCGGCCGGGGCGGCGTGCAGGGGTTGGACGGCGCGGCGCACACCGACCGCAAGGCCATGTTCATGTCGATCATGACGCCGAGCGCGATCGGGCGGCTCGGGCACCTCTTCGACGCCGAGTGGCGGGCCCGGATTCCCGCCTGGGAGGCGGCCGGCGCGGTGCCGCTCTACGACGAGATGGGTCGACTGCTGACCCGGGTGGTCTGCGCCTGGGCCGGCGTGCCGCTGGACACCGCGCAGGTCGACCGCCGCGCCGTCGACCTGCACGCCATGATCGAGGGCCCGGCGGTCATCGGCCCACGGCACTGGCGGGGCCTGCTCGCCCGCCGCCGCGCCGAACGCTGGATCGGCGGCCTCGTCGAGCGGACCCGCAGCGGCATCCACCCGGCCCCGGCCGACAGCCCGCTACAGGTCGTCGCCGAACACCGCGACGCGCGCGGGGCGCTGCTCCCCCGCCGGATCGCCGCCGTCGAACTGCTCAACCTGCTGCGTCCCACCGTCGCCGTGGACCGGTACATCGTCTTCGCCGCGCTCGCCCTGCACGACCATCCCGCCTGGCGACAGCGGCTCCACGGCGACGACGAGGCCACCGAGCAGTTCGTCCAGGAGGTACGCCGCTACTACCCGTTCTTCCCGATGGCCGCGGCCCGGGTCCGGCGCTCCTTCGACTGGCAGGGCCACCACTTCCCGCAGGGCCGCCGGGTGCTGCTCGACCTCTACGGCACCAACCACCACCCGGCGCTCTGGCCCGAACCGGAACTCTTCCGCCCCGAGCGGTTCGCGGACCGCCGGGTGGACCCGTTCGCGCTGATCGCACAGGGCGGCGGCGACCACACCACCGGGCACCGCTGCGCCGGCGAGTGGATCACCATCGACCTGATGAAGCGGGCGGTCACCCACCTGACCGACAGCATGCGGTACGACGTACCGCCGCAGGACCTCCGCCTGGACCTGCGCCGGATGCCCGCGCTGCCGCCCAGCGGCATGACCCTCACCAACGTCCGCCGCGCCTGACCCGGGTGTGGCAAGCCCAGCGGACGGCCGTTGACCGCACCCACCTGCCCAGGAGACGCCGATGCCCGGTCCGGCCACCGGTGACGCCCGTCGAGTCGGGCGCGACGGCGGCGGGTCGCCACCCGCCGCCGTACCGTCGACGGTCCTGCCGATGGCGTACGTCCTGCCGCTGCGCTGGCACACCGACGCCGACCTGGACGAGCTGACCGGCTACCTGCGCCGGCTGAGCGTTCTCGTGGACGTGATCGTGGTCGACGGGTCACCGCAGGAGCTGTTCGCCCGGCACGCGGCGGCCTGGCACGGGCTGGTCCGGCACCTCCGGCCCGACCCCGCAAGACGAGGGCTAAACGGCAAGGTGGTCGGGGTGCACACCGGAGTCGACGCGGCCCGCCACGAGCACGTGATGATCGCCGACGACGACGTCCGGTACGACGAGGCCGGGCTGCACGCGGTGCACCGGCTGCTGCACCGGGTCGACCTGGTCCGGCCGCAGAACTACTTCGATCCGCTGCCCTGGCACGCCTGGTGGGACACCGGGCGGACGCTGCTCAACCGGGCCCTCGGCAACGACTACCCCGGCACCCTCGCGGTACGCCGCAGCACGTTCCTCGCCATGGGCGGGTACGACCCGGACGTGCTCTTCGAGAACCTGGAGCTGATCCGCACCGTGCGCGCGTACGGCGGAAGCGAGGCCGCGCCGCCCTGGCTGTACGTACGCCGGCTGCCGCCGGACGCGGCGCACTTTCGCGGTCAGCGGGTCCGGCAGGCGTACGACGATCTGGCCCAGCCGGCCCGCCTGCTGACCGCGCTCGCGGTGCTGCCGGCGCTCGGCGCGGCGGTCGCGTTCCGCCGGCCCCGGCTGCTGCTCGGCGCGACGGCCGTCGTCGTCGCGCTGGCCGAGGCGGGCCGTCGCCGCGCCGCCGGCACCGCAGTCTTTCCGCCGACCACGGCGCTGGCGGCCCCCCTCTGGCTGCTGGAGCGCGGCATCTGCAGCTGGCTCGCGCTGACCCAGCGCGTACTGAAAGGCGGCACCCGCTACGGCGGAACCAGAATCCGCACCCCAGCCCAGCCCCACCCCCACGTCCCCGCGATCTTGCACTTTCTGCTGGGACAAAAGCCTCGCTAGCCGACAGAACGACAACAGCAAGTGCAAGATCGCGGGGAGATGCGGCGACGGCTCGCAGCCACCGGGGTGGCCGCGAGCCGTCGTCGACGTCGGTGTCTCTAGGAACTCACCTGCTGGCGGGCCTGCTGGGCCTGGTCCTTGACGTCCTGGGCGGCCGAGCGGCCGTCGTCCTTGACCGCGTGCACGGCGTCCTGGGCGGTGCTCTTCACCGACTCGGCGGCGTGCTGGGCCGGCTCGCGCAGCTCGTCCTTGAGTTCACTGGCCACCTCGCCCAGCTTCTCCTTGACGACGCCGCTGTGCTCGCCGACCTTCTCCTTCACCTGGGCGGCGGCCTGCTGCTCCCGGCGGGAGGCCGGGATGAGCGAGGAGGCCAGCCAGCCCACGCCGAAGGCGATCAGGCCGGCGGCGAGGGGGTTGCCCTGCGACTTCTGCCGGATGACCCGGGGCGCGCTGTGGGCGGCGTCGCTGACGGAGGAGGCCGCCGAGTGCGCGGCGTCGCTGACGCTGGACGCCGCCGACGACGCCCGGTCGCCCACCGAGTGGGCGGCGTGGCCGGTGCCGTGGCCGAGGTCGGTAGCGGTTCCCATGACCTTGTCCCTCACATTCTGCAGCGCGGAGCGGGCCCGCTGCTTGCGGTCGTCGACGATGCGGCTGGGGCTGACCTTGTACGCCAGCGCGTCCACATCGGAGCTGAGGCTGTTGCGGGTGGCTTCGATCTCCCGGCGGATCTGGTCGGGGTCGGTGCTCATCGGGTGACTCCCTCCGGGTGGGGCTTGAGCGCGTCGGGGATCCGCTGCACGCTGTCGTTGGTCTGCTTGAGCCCGCGTACGTGCTGGGCGTTCTTCTTGGCCGCCGAGTAGAGGACGGCGGCGACCACGGCCCAGATCACGGCCACGATCAGCGCGGCGAGACCGGAGTCCATGACGTTGTCCAGGAACTGCCAGATGGCGATCGACACGAACAGGGCCACCATGTAGCCGCCGAAGCCGGCGCCGCCGAAGAGGCCCGCGGCCTTGCCGGCCTTCTTGCCCTCCTGGCGGATCTCGGCCTTGGCCAGCTCGACCTCCTGGCGCATCAGCGTCGACAGATCGGTGGTGACCTGACGCATCAGGTCACCGATCGAGCTGCCCTTCACCTCGGCCGCGGTGTGCGGGGCACCCGCGTCGGGGTGGTATCCGGAGTCCAGTCCGGACCCCTGCGTCGGCATGCTCATGCCGCCGCCTCCCTTCGGATGACTCGGCGCCTCACGGGCGGGGGCTGGACGGTACGCCCGGCAGCGGGTCGGTCTGGGTCACCGGCGGCAACGGCTGACCGGTGCCGGCCGGCTCGGTGTAGCCACCCGGCGTCGGGTCGGTGTAGCCGCCGGGGGCCGGGTCGGCGTAGCCGCCGGAGGTCGGCTCGGCGTAGGTGCCCGGGGTCGGGTCGAGGTAACCGCCGGCCGGGGTGGCGTCCGCGGCGGTACGGGGCGCCGGCGGCGGCGTCGGGATCACGGCGGTGCGCTCCGGGTCGTACGCGCCCGCGCCGCGGTAACCAGCGGAACCGTTGCCGGAGTCGTCGCCGGCGGCGGAGATGCCCCGGGTCAGTCGACCGGCCAGCACACCGAGCACCGCCGCGCCGACCAGGAAGGTGCCCGGGTTACGCCGCGCGTAGTCGCGTACCTCGTTGATCAGGTCGCCGGGCTGGCGCTCCTCCAGCCAGCCGGCCACGCCGTGCACCCGGTCGGCGGCCTGGCGGGCCAGCTCGCTCACCGGACCGGCCTGGCCACCCTGCTCGGCCATCGAACGCATCTCGTCGGCGATCGACCGCAGCCCGCCGGCCGCGCGGCGCTGCTGCTCACCCGTCTGGCTGGCGAGCTGGCTGCGGGCCTCGCCGTAGAGGTTGCGGGCCTGCCGGGCGGCCTCGCGACCGACCTCGGTGCCCTGCTCCTTGGCGGTCTGGGCGACCGCGCCACCGGCGTGCGCCGCCTCGGACCCGACGTGCCGGGCCTGCTCGCGGACACCGCCGCCGTTGCTGGACTCCTGGCCGTACGTGGAGGACGTGGGGGACAGATCGTAAGTCATGATTTCCCTTCCGCTCGGAAGTGTCTTCGCGGTTGTGCTGGGGGGATGCGGCCGCGTCGCCGTGGCCGCTGACAACTCACCTACCCGGCGTTTTGCCTTCCATACCTGTTCGTGCATTTCTCTGCGGGAGCGCCGGGACGGACTTCAAAATGGAGGATCGTCGGGCTGCGTCACGTCGCCGCTGCGGACAGCGACGTTCGCAGGACCGGGCAGATCCACGAAAGGGGCACCGATGGCACGAGACGCGCGAGGTCGCCGACCCGCCGCGCCCCGACCCCGGGTGCAGGTCGCCGCGCTGGTCGTGGCCGGGGTCTTCCTGCTGATCGGCGTCCTGGGCTTCATCCCGGGCATCACGACCGACTACGGCGACCTGAGCTTCGCCGGGCACCACTCCGAGGCCAAGCTGCTCGGCGTGTTCCAGGTCTCGATCCTGCACAACGCCGTACACCTGCTGTTCGGGCTGGTGGGCCTGGCGCTGGCCCGCAGCGTCGCCGGCGCGCGGGTCTTCCTGGCCGGCGGCGGCGCGATCTACCTCGCCCTCTGGCTGTACGGGCTGGCGATCGAGGCGATCGACGAGAGCGGCGGCGCGAACATCCTGCCGGTCAACGACGCCGACAACTGGCTGCACCTCGCGCTCGGCTTCGGGATGCTGGCGCTCGGCCTGCTGCTGTCGAACGAGGCCGGGACCGGCGGCCGCCTCGACACCCCTATCGACCGACCCTGAGCTGCTGCTTCGTCAAGTTTGAGAGCGATGGCGGGCGGGGTACGTCACGGCTGATGATCCGTGAAGGGGGTCGATGATGCCTCGCTGGATACGCGACAACGCGCTCGCCGCCGCGATGCTGGGCGCCTTCGTGGTGTTCCTGGTCCTGCAGAGCGTCTTCGGCTGGCAGACCCACAACGAGGAGTTGACCGAGTTCGGCGCGGCCCCGCTGAGCTGGCCCGCGTACCTGACCAGCGGGCACTTCGCCGAGGCCGTCTTCGAGAACTGGGAGTCGGAGTTCCTCCAGATGGGCGGGTACGTGCTGCTCACCGCGTACCTGGTGCAGCGCGGCTCGGCCGAGTCGAAGCCGATCGACCAGACCGACCGGCCGGAGGACGACGCGCGCCGGGCCACCGCGCAGTCGCCGTGGCCGGTACGCGCCGGTGGCCTGCCCCTGGTGGTCTACCGCAACAGCCTCTCCATCGCGCTGCTGCTGATCTTCGCCGGCTCGTTCGTCGGGCACCTGCTCGGCGGCACGGCCGCGTACAACCAGGAGCAGGCGTTGCAGAGCGGCGCACCGCCGATCAGCGTGTGGGACTTCCTCGGCACGAGCGACTTCTGGTTCCAGTCCATGCAGAACTGGCAGAGCGAGTTCCTGGCGGTCGGCGCCCTCATCCTGCTCAGCATCGTGCTGCGCCAGCACGCGTCGCCGGAGTCGAAGCCGGTCACCGTCGCGCACGCCGAGACCGGCGCCTGAGGCCGCCGGGCCCGCCGGCAGCCGGTCAGGCCGCGACCGGGAGCCGCTTGGCGAAACAGACGCTGTACGGATTGCCGACGTACTCGCCGTACACCGGGATCGGTTCGTAGCCGCACGACGTGTACAGCCCGATGGCCGCCGGCAGGTACGTGCCGGTCTCCAGGCAGACCACCGTGTGCCCCTGCCGGAACGCGCACTCCTCCAGGGCGGCGAGCAGGTGCCGGGCGATGCCCCTGCCCCGGTACGCCGGCCGGACGTACATCCGCTTGATCTCACCGGTGACGGCGTCCAGCGACTGGAGTCCGCCGCAGGCGACCGCCCGACCACGCACCACCACCGCCAGGTAGCGGATGTCGTCGTGGGTGACGGTGACCTGCCCGTCCAACCCCCCGTCCGCCTCGCGCAGCTCACGCTGCTGGGCGACGACCAGAGCGGCGATCTCGGGATCGATGGCGGGCCGCGACTCGATCAGCATCACCCGACGCTAGGCGGGATGCATTTCGCGGAGGTTTCCGGCAGTCAACCCGATCACGGAGCGCAATCGGCTACTCGGCGTCATCCTCGATGTCGTCGTCGCCCACGTCCGCGCCGATCTCGTCCGCGCCCATCTCGTCCTCCGGGCGCACCCGGCGGGCCTTGCGGGCGGCGAGCCGCTCCGCCGCCGACGCCCGGCTCGACTTCTCCTCCAGGCGTACGTCGGTGCCCCGGTTGCCGGGCACGAACTCGACACCCGCGTACAGCGTCGGCTGCCAGTCGAACTCGCGCTCACCGATCCGGACCAGGTCACCGGGCTCTGCGCCGGCCTTGGCGAGCTTGTCCTCCACACCGAGTCGGGCCAGCCGGTCGGCGAGGTAGCCGACCGCCTCGTCGTTGTCGAAGTTGGTCTGCTTGACCCACCGCTCCGGGCGCACGCCGCGCACGGTGAACGACCCGTCGGCCTCGGCCGTGATGGTGAAGCCGGCGTCGTCCACGGCAGTCGGCCGGATGACGATCCGGGTCGGCTCGGCCGGCGGGGCGGCCTTACGCTCGGCCTCGACCAGCTCGGCCATCGCGTACGTCAGCTCCTTGAGCCCCTCGCGGGTGGCCGCCGAGACCTCGAACACCCGGTAGCCGCGCTCCTCGAGGTCGGGGCGGACGATCTCGGCGAGGTCCCGCCCGTCCGGCACGTCGACCTTGTTCACGGCCACCAGTCGGGGGCGGTCGGCCAGCCCGCCGTACTGGCTCAGCTCGGCCTCGATCGCGTCGATGTCGGCGACCGGGTCGCGGCCCGGCTCCAGGGTCGCCGAGTCGATCACGTGCACCAGGACCGCGCAGCGCTCGATGTGCCGAAGGAACTCCAGGCCCAGACCCTTGCCGGTGGCCGCGCCGGGGATCAGGCCCGGCACGTCGGCGACGGTGAAGGTGTGGTTGTCCAGCCGGACCACGCCGAGGTTGGGCACGAGGGTGGTGAACGGGTAGTCGGCGATCTTCGGCTTCGCGGCGGAGATCACCGAGATCAGCGACGACTTGCCGGCCGACGGGAAACCCACCAGGCCCACGTCGGCGACGCTCTTCAGCTCCAGCACGATGTCGAGCTGGTCACCGGGCTCCCCCAGCTCGGCGAAGCCGGGCGCCTTGCGCCGGGCGTTGGCCAGCGACGCGTTGCCGCGCCCGCCGCGCCCGCCCCGGGCCACCTCGAAGGTGGTGCCGGCGCCGACCATGTCGGCCAGCACGGTGCCGTCGGTGGTCTGCACGACCGTGCCGTTGGGCACCTTGAGCACCAGGTTGTGGCCGTTGGCCCCGTCCCGGTTCGACCCGGCGCCGCCCTTGCCGTTGTCGGCCTTGACGTGCGGGTGGAAGTGGAAGTCGAGCAGCGTGGTCACCTGCGGGTCGACCACCAGCGACACGCTGCCGCCGTGACCGCCGTTGCCGCCGTCCGGCCCGCCGAAGGGCTTGAACTTCTCGCGGTGGATCGAGACACAACCGTGCCCACCATCGCCGGCCTGCAGATGCAGGACGACCCGGTCAACGAACGTCGCCACGGCGTCAATCCTTCCAGCGAGGGTCGACCCCGCACTACGAAAAAGCGAAGCGGGCCGGGACCCGGAGGTCCGCGGCCCGCCCAGCGAGAGAGCTACTGCTGCGGAACGATGCTGACGGTCTTGCGACCGCGCTTGGTGCCGAACAGGACCGAGCCGGCGGCCAGGGCGAACAGCGTGTCGTCGCCGCCACGGCCGACCAGGTCACCGGGGTGGAACTTGGTGCCACGCTGCCGGATGAGGATCTCACCGGCGCTGACGACCTGACCACCGAAGCGCTTCACGCCGAGTCGCTGGGCCGCGGAATCGCGACCGTTACGCGAGCTGGACGCACCCTTTTTGTGAGCCATTGGAGGACGACCTACTTCCCGCTGGAGATGCCGGTCACCTTGACCTGGGTCAACGGCTGGCGGTGACCCTGGCGCTTGTGGTAGCCGGTCTTGTTCTTGAACTTGTGGATCCGGATCTTCGGGCCCTTGGTGTGCGCGGCGATCTCGCCGGACACCGCGACCTCGGCAAGCTTCGCCGCGTCGGTCACCAGGTCGTCACCGTCGACGAGGAGCACCGCGGTGAGCTTCACCGCGTCACCGGGGGCACCGGTGAGCTTCTCGACCTCGATCACGTCGCCCTCGGCGACCTTGTACTGCTTGCCGCCGGTCTTGACGATCGCGTACATCGGAGGCGGACTCCCTGTCGTTGAGGCTGCTGACTGGTCGTCCCCGCGGCGGCTCGCCGGGTAGCAGTGCACGGCGGCGCGGGCACGCGGGAACTCGGCACACCAAAGGTGGGCCGTAGGCAAGAGTACGGCATCGCCGCCGTGGACCCCAAACCGGCCCGCCCGGCTCACTGCGCGCAGAGCTGATCGAGGCGCTGCTGGAGCCGGTCCAGCTCGGTCTCGTCGATCGACTCGACGTCCCCGCCGAGCGCGGCGACCTCCGTGCCGAGGTCACTGAGCAGCATCCTGAGCTGCGCGTCGGCGGCCCTGGCCCGCTGCTCCCGCAGCGCGGCCTGCCAGCCGGCCAGCGCCGCCTGCGCCCGGGCCCGGGCCGCGTCGGCCGTCGCGGTGTCACCCGCGCCCGCCGCCGCGACCATCCGGCCCAGCTCCTCGACGTACTCCCGCACGGCGGTGGCCCCGGCCCGCCGCGCCTCGGCGCAGACGTGGACGTCACCGCCCGCCACCCGATCGACCGGGGTACCGGTCGACGGCCCGAACCCGGCCGGGTCCGCGCCACCCGAGCGGCCGTCGGAACAGCCCGCTCCGGCCACGATCACGACCACCAGCAGGGTACGAGCGAGCAGGCGACGCATCTTCTTCTCCTGACCGGGGCCGACCGTTCCCGCGTCGGGGTGACCCGAGCGACGAGGTCCCTCCCGGCATCACATTGCCGAAGAAGGGACCTCGTCAAACACCGGGCCGGTCAGCCGTCAGGGGCGGGTCCGCCGACGGGCGCCACCCCGGCGGGAACGACGACGTCCGGTGCCACCCTCGGCGGCCTCCTCGTCGCCGTCGGCGTCGGCGAGCGCGTCCGGGTCGTCCGCAGCGGCCAGCCGGGCCGACTCGCCCCGCTGGCTGTCGGACACCGCCGGGGCGGCCTCCGTCTCCGTCTCGTACCGGGACAGGTCGTACCCCATGGTGTCCTGGTAGTCGGCGTCCGGTTCGGCGTGGTTGTCGGTGTCGACGACCTCGACCACGGCGCGCTCGGCCGGGGCGCTCTTGCGCGCCCGGCGGCGGGAGGACGGCGTGCCGTTCTCCGCGGCCGGGGCGGCCGGCGCCGACGACGCGACGGCCTTGACCTTCTCCGCGGCCCCACCGTTGCGCGGCTTCTCCGGCACCGGCTCGGTGTGGATGATGACGCCCCGACCCTTGCAGCACTCGCAGGTCTCGCTGAACGCCTCCAGCAGGCCCGCGCCGATCCGCTTGCGGGTCATCTGCACCAGGCCGAGCGAGGTGATCTCGGTGACCTGGTGCTTGGTGCGGTCCCGACCCAGGCACTCGGTGAGCCGGCGCAGCACCAGCTCCCGGTTCGACTCGAGCACCATGTCGATGAAGTCGATCACCACGATGCCACCGATGTCCCGCAGCCGGAGCTGGCGGACGATCTCCTCGGCCGCCTCCAGGTTGTTGCGGGTGACCGTCTCCTCCAGGTTGCCGCCGGAACCGGTGTACTTGCCGGTGTTCACGTCGACGACCGTCATGGCCTCGGTCTTGTCGATCACCAGCGAGCCGCCGGACGGCAGGAACACCTTGCGGTCCAGACCCTTGATGATCTGCTCGTCGATCCGGTACTCGGCGAACACGTCGTTCGTGCCGACGTGCCGGCGGACCCGGTCGACCAGGTCCGGGGAGACGTGCGACAGGTACGACTCGACCATGCCGTACGACTGCTCGCCCTCGATGACCAGCTCGCGGAAGTCCTCGTTGAACAGGTCCCGGACCACCCGGATGACCAGGTCGGGCTCCTCGTAGAGCAGCACCGGGGCGCCACCCTCGGCGGCCTTGGCCTGGATGTCCTCCCACTGCGCCTGCAACCGCTTGACGTCGCGGGCCAACTCGTCCTCGCTGGCGCCCTCGGCGGCCGTCCGGACGATCACGCCGGCGCCGTCCGGGACCAGCTTCTTGAGCACGTCCCGCAGCCGCTTGCGCTCGGTGTCCGGCAGCTTGCGGCTGATCCCGGACGCGTTGCCGTTGGGCACGTAGACCAGGTGCCGGCCGGAGAGCGCGATGTGGCTGGTCAGCCGCGCGCCCTTGTGCCCGATCGGGTCCTTGGTGACCTGGACCAGCACCGAGTCGCCGGAGCGCAGCGCCTGCTCGATCGAGCGGGCCCGCCCCTCCAGCCCGGAGCTGTCCCAGTTGACCTCACCGGCGTAGAGCACCGCGTTGCGGCCCCGGCCGACGTCGACGAACGCCGCCTCCATGCTGGGCAGCACGTTCTGGACCTTGCCGAGGTAGACGTTGCCGGCCATCGTGCCGGAGGAGTTGCGGGTGACGTAGTGCTCGACCAGCACACCGTCCTCCAGGACGGCGATCTGCGTACGGTCACCGCGCTGCCGGACCGCCATCACCCGGTCCACCGACTCGCGCCGGGCCAGGAACTCCGACTCGCTGAGGATCGGCGGGCGGGTACGCCGCTGCTCCCGGCCGTCCCGGCGGCGCTGGCGCTTGGCCTCCAGCCGGGTCGAGCCGGACACGCCCTGGACCTCGTCGACCGTACGACGGGGTTCGCGGATCTTGACCACGGTCGGCACGCCGTCGTCGGCGGCCCCCTCGGTGTCACCCGCGCCCCGGCGACGGCGACGGCGGCGACGGCGGGTCATCCCGTCCCCGCCCTCGGACTCCTCGTCCTCGTCGCCCTCGGCCTCAGCCTCGGCGGTCTCCTCCTCGGCCTGCGCCGCCTCGTCGGACTCCTCGTCCTCGGCCTCGTCGGCGCCACCCTTGCCCCGGCCCCGACCACGGCGACCACGGCGACGGCGACGGCGCGCGGCGGCGCTGTCCTCGTCGTCCTCGTCCACCTCGGTGGTCTCGTCGGGCTCCTCGGTGGGCTCCTCCTCCGCCTCGACGGCCTCGACCGGCTCCACCGGCTCCGCGTCGCGGCGGCCGCGCCGACGCCGCCGGGACGGCTCGGCCTCGACGGCCGGCTCCTCGGCGGTCGGGGCGGGCTCCGCCGGGCGGCTCACCGGCACGGCGTCCGGCTGCGGCGCCATGAACAACACGGTCGGCGCGGAGAGCGCGGCCCGCCGGCGACGGGTCTTCGGCGGCTCCGCCTCAATGGCCTCAGCGGGCTCGATCGGCTCGTCCGTCACATTGGCCACCGCGACACCGGGCGCCACGTCGCCGAACGCCTGCTCGGCCGCCGCCGGCGGGGTCGGCGCCTCGTCCAGCTCGGCCTCGGCCTCCCGCAGGTCGGACTCCGCCGGGTTCTCGTCGGCCGGGACGGCCGCCTCGGGCTCGGGCTCGGTGACGGCGGCCGGCTCCTCGACGGCCGGCTCCGGCTCGACGACAGCGGCGGGCTCGGGCTCGGTGACGGCGGGCGTCGCCTTCTTACGCCGGGTGCGGGTCACCTTGACCGGCGGAACGACCTCGGGGGACGCCAGCTCCGCGCTGGCCGCGACCAGCGGCTCCTCGGCGGTCGTCTCGACCGGGGCGGCCTTGCGGCGGCGGCGGGGGGCCTTCGGGGGGACGTCCAGGTCACCGGAGATCGGGGCGAAGACCTCCGCCTGCGGCGACTCGACGGCGCCGACCCCACCGCTGGACGCCTCGACGGGCGCCTCGGCCTGCTCCGGCTGGTTGAGCGGGGCGGCCCGACGCCGCGTGGTCCGCGCCCGGCGCGGCTTGACGGCCGGCTCGCCGCTCTCGGCAGCGGCCTGCTCCGCGCCGGTGGTCTGCTCCGCGCCGGTGGCGCTGGTCTGCTCCGCGCCGGTGGCGCTGTCGGTGGTACTGCTCTGCTCAGCGGTGTCGCCGGCCGGCTGTGAACCGGTCCGTTCGCCGCCCTCGGGCTCGTTCTCGAGCATGGACGTTCTCCAGTTCTGGCTGCCCCGGGCGCGGGTGAGCGCTGCCACGCAGGGTCGCCGCAAAAGTGTTTCCGCCGGGCGCGCGTGGTGCGCGACCGCCGAAGTCTGCCTGCAAGAGCGCTGACCGTCGGTCAGTGCCCAACGATGGCTGCCCCGTCGCGGTCCGCATCCAACGGATCCACGATCGCACCCTGCGCGGTCAGCGTGCCCTGAGCCAGCCGGGTCACCCTCGGCGAGACCGGCGGCTCCAGGTCGGCCACCACGCGGAGGCCGGAAAGGACGTCATCGGGCCGCACGGACGGGGTGACCTGCCGCACGACCAGTTCGAGTATCGCACACGGTACGGCCGGCACCCCGGAAGGCGTCAGCGTCGGGGAGAGGACATCGATCGACATGACGGCCGCTCGGGCGTCGAAGGTCCGTCGTCCCTGCTTGGTCATCCGCTCGACCATCACCTCGTCGGCGGCGGTGAAAGCGTCCACGGCGGCGCGCAGCGTCGCCGTCTCGACCTCGGGCAACTCGATCCGCCAGTGCGACGCCTCGATGCGGTCGGCCAGGCTGCCCCCCTCGGCGATCACCACCTCCAGCACGTCCAGCCCGGGCGAGAGCGCGGCGTCGAGCGCGACGCGCAGCGCCTCCGGGTCGACCGGCGCCTGGAGGCCGATCTCCAGGTACTCCGCCTCGCTCGCCACCCCGGTGGGCGCCGCGCTGGCGTAGGAGATCTTCGGGTGCGGGGTGAAGCCCTGGGAGAAGGCGATGGGTACGGCGGCACGGCGCAGCGCGCGCTCGAAGGCCCGGGCGAAGTCCCGGTGCGAGGTGAACCGCAGCGGCCCGCGCTTGGCGTACCGGATGCGGGCGCGCTGGACGACCGGCGCCTGCCCACCTTCCGGCTGGTTTCTCTTACTGATCGTCTCGCTCCTCGAAACTCAGCACCGCACCTGAACGGAATCGGGTCAGGAGGCGGGGGTTCTCAGGGGGGTGATCGGCGTCAGGGGCAGGAGTTTCTTGCCGGTAGGGCCGATCTGGATCTCGGTGTCCATCGACGGGCAGACGCCGCAGTCGAAGCACGGGGTCCAGCGGCAGTCGTCCTGCTCGAACTCGCTCAGCGAATCCTGCCAGTCCTGCCAGAGCCAGTCCTTGTCCAGACCCGAGTCCAGGTGGTCCCAGGGCAGGACCTCCAGCTCGTCGCGCTGGCGGGTGGTGTACCAGTCGAGGTCCACCCCGAAGGTGGGCAGCGTCTCGGCCGCCGCGTCCACCCAGCGCTGGTACGAGAAGTGCTCGCTCCACCCGTCGAACCGGCCGCCGTTCTCCCAGACCCGGCGGATCACCGCGCCGACCCGGCGGTCACCCCGGGAGAGCAGGCCCTCGATCAGCGACGGCTCGCCGTCGTGGTAGCGGAAGCCGATCGCCCGACCCAACGAACGGTCCGCGTTGATGGCCTGCTTGAGCAGCTTGAGCCGGTGGTCGATGACCTCGGGACGCTCCATCGAGGCCCACTGGAACGGGGTGTGCGGCTTCGGCACGAACCCGCCGATGGAGACCGTGCAGCGGATGTCCTTGGAGCCCGTCGCCGCCCGACCGGCCCGGATCACCTCGTGGGCCATCTCCGCGATCTCGAGGACGTCGTCGTCGGTCTCGGTGGGAAGGCCGCACATGAAGTAGAGCTTCACCTGCCGCCAGCCGTTGCTGTACGCGGTGACGACCGTGCGGATCAGGTCTTCCTTCGACACCATCTTGTTGATGACCTTGCGGATCCGCTCCGACCCGCCCTCCGGGGCGAACGTCAGACCGGTACGCCGCCCGTTGCGGGACAACTCCTGCGCGAGGTCGATGTTGAAGGCGTCCACCCGGGTCGACGGCAGCGACAGCGAGACGTTTGTGCCCTCGTACTGCTGGGCGAGGCCCGAGCACATGTCGCCGATCTCGGAGTGGTCGGCCGAGGAGAGCGACAACAGGCCCACCTCGGAGAAGCCGGAGAACTCCAGGCCCTCCCGCACCATCTGCCCCACGGTGGTGATCGACCGCTCCCGCACCGGGCGGGTGATCATGCCGGCCTGGCAGAAGCGGCAGCCCCGGGTGCAGCCCCGGAAGATCTCCACGGCGTACCGCTCGTGCACCGTCTCGGCGAGCGGCACGAGGGGCTTCTTCGGGTACGGCCACGCGTCCAGGTCCATCGTCGTGCGCTTGTGCACCCGGAAGGGCACGTCCGCCCGGTTCGGCACGACCCGCTGGATCCGGCCGTCCGGGAGGTAGTCGACGTCGTAGAAGCGCGGCACGTAGACGCTCTCGGTACGCGCCAGCCGCAGCAGCAGCTCGTCCCGGCCACCCGGGGAGCCCTCGGCCTTCCACTCCCGGACGATCGCGGTGATCTCCAGGACGGCCTCCTCGCCGTCGCCGAGCACCGCGGCGTCGATGAAGTCGGCGATCGGCTCCGGGTTGAAGGCGGCGTGCCCACCGGCCACGATCACCGGGTCGGCGTCGGTGCGGTCGGCAGCCAGCAGCGGAATGCCGGCCAGGTCGATCGCCGTGAGCATGTTCGTGTAGCCCAGCTCGGTGGAGAAGGAGATGCCGAACACGTCGAACTCGCGCACCGGCCGGTGCGCGTCGACGGTGAACTGCGGCACGCCGTGCGTGCGCATCAGGCTCTCCAGGTCCGGCCAGACCGCGTACGTCCGCTCGGCGAGGGTGTCCGGCAGCTCGTTGAGCACCTCGTAGAGGATCTGCACGCCCTGGTTGGGCAGGCCCACCTCGTACGCGTCGGGGTACATCAGCGCCCAGCGCACCGTCGCCGCGTCCCAGTCCTTGACGACCGCGCCCAGCTCACCGCCGACGTACTGGATCGGCTTGGAGATCTGTGGGAGCAACGGCTCGAGCCGGGGCCACACCGAATTGGTCGCGGTTGCGCGAGGTGTCGTGGACGGGGCACTCATGATGCCCAAGGGTACGCGCCCGCCCGGAGGGGACCGCGCGCACGCCACGATGCCGGCCGACCGGCCACCCTCGGCTCCGCGCTCCGGTGCCCGGGCGGCGGTGGTGGCGGCGCGGTACTAACCTCGGACCGGCGCGAGAGGAGATTGCCGCGATGCCGGAGCCCCAGCCGGGAGCACGGCCGGCCGACGGGCGCACCCCTGGCCCGGAGCCGGACGACGCGCCGGCGGTCGCCGACGAGTCGACCTCCCCACCCGTACCCCCGGACCAGCCTGCCGCCCCCGACCAGCCGGAACCCGCGGCCGACCGGACCGCGACGGCCCCGGCGGACCCGACGACGCCCGAGCCCGCGGCAGCGCCGGGCCCGACGGCGTCCGAGCCCCCGGCCACGCCGGACCCGACGACGCCCGAACCGAAAGCGGAGCCGGACCCGACGGCGTCCGAACCGAAAGCGGAGCCGGACCCGACGGCGTCCGAACCGAAAGCGGCGCCGGACCCGACGGCGTCCGAACCCGCGGCGACGCCGGAGCCGACGGCGTCCGAGCCGGCAGCAGGGCCGGAGCCGACGATCAAGGAGCCGGTGGCCGAGCCCGGGCCGGCCGCCGGGCCCGACCCAACGGCCCGCGAGCGCGTGGGTGACCGCCCCGACTCCCCCGCCGCGCCGCCCGCGCCTGCGCCCGCACCCGCACCGCCCGAGCCCGCGCCCCGGTGGAGCGGGTCCGCGCCGGTTCCGCCGCCGCTACCGCGTCGGCGCGCCTGGGGGGAATCGGCCGAGCCGACCCCGCCGCCACCGCTGCCGGAGCAGCCGCCCGAGCACCGCACCCCGGTCGACCCGTGGGCCGGGGTGGACACCGGCGGCTGGGACCTGCCGTCCGCCGAGCTGCCGCCGCTGCCGCCGACGCTCGACTATCCGGTCCCGCCGGCCACCCGGCAGTGGTCCGCGCCGCCGGTCGGCACGCACCCCGTCTCGCCGCCGCCGATCGGGACGCACCCGGTCTCACCGCCGGCCCACCAGCCCCCGCCAGCCCACCAGCCGCCGGTGGCCTATCCGCCACCGCACGCCCGACCCGCCCCACCGCCGCCACCGCACGCCCGATCCGCCCCACCGCCACCACCGATTGCCGGCCGATCCGCCGCGCCGGTCCGGCCGGCGCCGCCGGCTCCGGTGCCGAAACAGCGCCGGGGGCGGGGGCCGGCCACGCCACCGCCGGGCCGGGAGGCCCCCAAGGGGTATCCGCCCCCCCGACCACGTCGCCGGCGGCGGCGCTGGCCGTGGCTGCTGCTGTTCACCCTGGCCTGCTGCTGCGGCTGCCCCGCCTACTACGGTCTGCCGATTTCGTCCCAGTACCCGGCCAGCGCCGCGCTGCCCGAGCAGGTCGCCGACCTCAGCCTGCGGCAGGACGACAGCAGCGCCGAGACGGCCAAGCAGTTGGAGCGGGAGGTACGTCAGGAGCACCTGCTCGCCGAGGACACCTTCGCCGGTGTCTACCGGACGGCGGACGGCAAGCAGGTGACGGTCTTCGGCGGCACCGGCTTCCGGCTGACCCCCGAGGCGGACGCGGACGAGGAGATCACGCGGCTCGGTGAGCGCTACGCGCTGGAGGCGTCCGAAACGGTGCGGACCGGCGTACGGGGTCGCTACGAGCGCTGCGCGGTCGGCCGGCCCGCCGAGGGCGAGGTGGTGGTGTGCACCTCGGTCGACCACGGCAGCATCGCCACCGGCGTGTTCACCCGGCTCTCCGTCGCCGACAGCGCGACCTTGCTGGACACCCTGCGCACGCAGATCGTCCAACCGAAGCAGGGTTGAGCGGCCATCCGTGACGCTGCGTGAGGTCACGCGGACGGCTCGGGCCAGTGAGCCTGATGCCTGTGAGTCATATTTATGACTGACAGGCATCAGGCTGTCGGGGGCGAGCGCCTCCCCGCGGGGCGTGCGGGGTCCGGTTGAGGCCGAAGGCAGGGAACGCGGGTCAGACCTCGGCGGCCGGGTCGGTGTCGGCGCGCTTCGGGGCGTAGCGCGGGACGTACTCCTGGCCGGTAAGCTTCTGGATCTCGCTCATCACCTCGTCGGTCATCTGCCGCAGCGAGGTGCGATCATCCGGGCGGCCGGTGAAGTCCAGCGGCTTACCGAACTTCACAGTGATCTTGGCGGTGCCGGGGCGGGGCACCCGAGCCCCGATGGGCTGCGCCTTGTCCGTGCCGATGGTGCCCACCGGAATGATCGGCACACCGGCGGCGATCGCCAGCCGGGCCGCTCCGGTCCGACCCCGGTAGAGCTTGCCGTCCGGGGAGCGGGTGCCCTCCGGGTAGACCACCACCAGGTCACCGCCGCGCAACGCCGGGATGGCGGCGTCGAACGCGGACAGCGCGGCACGCCCTCCGGCCCGCTCGACCGGGATCGCGCCCAGACCGGTGAGGACGAACTTCGAGAACGCGCCCTTCGCGCCGGTGCCGGTGAAGTACTCCGACTTGGCCCAGAACGCCAGGTGCCTCGGCACCACCGTGCCGAGGAACAGCTCGTCCGCCACCGAGAGGTGGTTGCCGGCGAAGATGGCGCCGCCGGTCTCCGGCACGTGTTCCAGACCCTCCACGGTCGGGCGGAACGCCAACCGCAGCGCGGGCGCCACGGTGAGCTTGCCGATGGTGTAGAGCAGGGGCACTGGTCCTCCGGCAGATGAGGTGCGAGCAGGCGGTGTCACGGTAGCGGACGCCTCCACACCCCGCAGACGGAGGTGTGGAGGCATCCGTGTCCGTGTTCTACGACCGACGGACGGTGACCGTCACCCGCTCGCCCTCGCCCACCTCACCGGCGAAACCGTCGAGGCCCTCGGCGAAGTCGACCGAGTCGGCCAGCACCTCACCCGACACGAACTCCCGGTACGCGGCCACCGCGGCGCGCACCTCCTCGGACGCCGACACCGACACCACGATCCGGTCCGAGACGTCCAGGTCGGCGTCACGGCGGGCCTGCTGCACCACCCGCACCACGTCGCGGGCCAGGCCCTCGGCGGCCAACTCCGGAGTGACCTCGGTGTCGAGCACCACCACACCCTCGCCGCCGGGCAGCGGCGCGGAGTGCTCGGCGTCGGCGGCCACGAGACGAAGCTCGTACTCGCCCTCGGCCAGGGTGATGCCGGCGGCCACCGGTGCGCCGTCGACAAGCTCCCAGTCGCCCGCCTTGACCGCCTTGATCACCTGCTGGACCTGCTTGCCGACGCGCGGGCCGAGCGCCCGGGGCACCACGGTCAACACCTGCTCGCAGTACGCGGCCAGTTCGGCGCTGAACTCCACCGCCTTCACGTTGACCTCGTCGGCGATCAGGTCGGCGAACGGACGCAGCTGCTCCGCCGCCGGGGACGCCACGGTCAACGTCGACAGCGGCAGCCGTACCCGCAGCCCCTTGGCCTTGCGCAGCGACAGCGCCGCCGAGGCGACCGCCCGAACGTTGTCCATGGCCGCCACCAGGTCGTGGTCGGCCGGGAACTCCTCGGCGGACGGCCAGTCGGTCAGGTGCACCGACCGCTCGCCCGTCAGGCCACGCCAGATCTCCTCCGCGGTCAACGGCGCGAGCGGCGCCACCACCCGGCAGAGCGTCTCCAGCACGGTCGACAGCGTGTCGAAGGCGTTGGCGTCACCCGACCAGAACCGGTCCCGGGACCGACGCACGTACCAGTTGGTCAGCGCGTCCAGGTAGGACCGGACGGTGGCGCACGCGCCCGAGATGTCGTACGCGTCCATCTGCGCGCCGACCGTCGACACCAGCTCGTTGGTCTTCGCCAGGATGTACCTGTCGAGCAGGTGCGTCGAGTCCGTCCGCCGCCGCGCGGTGTGGCCGTCGGCGTTGGCGTAGAGCGAGAAGAAGTACCAGACGTTCCAGAGCGGCAGCAGCACCTGCCGCACGGCGTCGCGGATCAGCGTCTCGGTGACCGCCATGTCCCCGCCGCGCAGCACCGGCGAGGACATCAGCATCCAGCGCATCGCGTCCGACCCGTACGAGTCGAAGACGTGGTAGACGTCCGGGTAGTTGCGCAGGCTCTTGGACATCTTGCGCCCGTCCGAGCCGAGCAGGATGCCGTGGCTCAGGCAGTTGCGGAACGCCGGCCGGTCGAACAGCGCGGTGGCCAGCACGTGCATCGTGTAGAACCAGCCACGGGTCTGCCCGATGTACTCGACGATGAAGTCACCCGGGTAGTGGTGCTCGAACCAGTCCGCGTTCTCGAACGGGTAGTGCACCTGGGCGAACGGCATCGAGCCGGACTCGAACCAGCAGTCCAGCACCTCCGGCACCCGGCGCATCATCGACGTGCCGGTCGGGTCGTCCGGGTTGGGGCGGACCAGGTCGTCCACCGCCGGCCGGTGCAGGTCGCTCAGGCGTACGCCGAAGTCGCGCTCGATGTCGGCGAGCGAGCCGTAGACGTCCAGGCGCGGGTAGTTCGGGTCGTCGGACTTCCACACCGGGATCGGCGAGCCCCAGAACCGGTTCCGGCTGATCGACCAGTCCCGGGCGTTGGCCAGCCACTTGCCGAACGAGCCGTCCTTGATGTGGCCCGGCGTCCAGTTGATCTCCTGGTTCAGCTCGACCATCCGGTCCCGGAACTGGGTCACCGCGACGAACCACGACGACACCGCCTTGTAGACCAGCGGGGTGTCGCAGCGCCAGCAGTGCGGGTACGAGTGGGTGTAGGTGTCCTGCCGGAGCACCACCCCCCGCTCCTTCAGCTCCCGGATCACCGGCTTGTTGACGTCGAAGACCTGCTCACCCTGGTACGGCGGGACCAGCGCGGTGAACCGGGTGTGGTCGTCCACGGTGACGATGGTGGGGATGCCGGCGGCGTTGCAGACGTTCTGGTCGTCCTCGCCGAACGCCGGGGCCAGGTGCACGATCCCGGTGCCGTCCTCGGTGGTGACGAACTCCGCGCCGAGCACCTGGTACGCGTTCTCGCCCGCCTGCTCGACCAGGAAGTCGAACAGCGGCGTGTAGCGGCGTCCGACCAGGTCCCGGCCGTACACCGTGCCAACCTGCTCGAACCCGTCCAGCTCCTTGGCGTACGCGCCGAGGCGCGCCGCGCCCACGACGTACCGCTCCCCGTCGCGGTCGAGGACCGCGTACTCGATGTCCGGGCCGACGGCGAGCGCCAGGTTCGACGGCAGGGTCCACGGCGTGGTGGTCCAGACGCCCAGCTTGACCGGCCCGCGCAGCAGTTCCGGCGCGGACTCGTCGGGGGTCAGCCCGAACCACACGGTCAGCGTGGGGTCGTGCCGGTCGCGGTAGACGTCGTCCATCCGGGTCTCGGTGTTCGACAGCGGCGTCTCACAGCGCCAGCAGTACGCCAGCACCCGGAAACCCTCGTAGATCAGACCCTTGTCGTGCAGGGTCTTGAAGGCCCACATGACGCTTTCCATGTAGTCCAGGTCGAGCGTCTTGTAGTCGTTGGTGAAGTCGACCCAGCGGGCCTGCCGGTTGATGTACCGCTCCCAGTCCTGGGTGAACTCCAGCACCGAGGTACGGCAGGCCTCGTTGAACCGGGCCACGCCCAGGTCGATGATCTCGGCCTTGCTGGTGATGCCGAGCTGCTTCTCGGCCACCACCTCGGCGGGCAGGCCGTGGCAGTCCCAGCCGAAGCGCCGCTCGACGTGCCGGCCGCGCATGGTCTGGTAGCGCGGCACCACGTCCTTGACGTACCCGGTGAACAGGTGGCCGTAGTGCGGCAGGCCGTTGGCGAACGGCGGGCCGTCGTAGAAGACGTACTCGTTCTTGCCGTCGGTCCCGGCGGGACGGGCCTCGACCGACGCCTCGAAGGTCTTGTCGGCCGTCCAGTGCTCCAGCACCCGGCGCTCGACCGCGGGCAGGTCCGGGCTCGCCGGGACACCGGCGGCGGTCGGGTCGTGCAACGGATAGGCCATCGCCTGTCGCTCTCCTCAGCAGCTCACGCAACGTGGGTCTGCGAGGACGAACCGTCCGGGGTACGCCGACGACGCTCCCCGGGTGGCCCGCGGTACCACCCCGCTTGGCGGTCAGGATCGACCGCCCGCTCATTGGCCGGCTGTGACGGGCCGGACCCGTCCGGTTCTACTGGGCCGGTCACCCGGCTGTTCTTCCGGAGGCTCACCGGTGATGGCCGGGTCATCGCCTTACGACCCCCAATGATACAAGACCCACCCAGCACCGCGCCCCCGAGTAATCCCACCACCCCCCGACCGCCCCGACCGCCCCCCGACCGGTCCCGACCGCCCCGGCGATCATGAAGTTATTGCCCGCCGGGCCGGCGTGTCGTGACGATAACTTCATGATCAACCGAGGGGGCCGGGGGCCGGGTGGGTGGGGTTAGGGGGTTGGGAGAGTGGTGGTCCAGAGGGAGGCGCCGTCGCGGTCGCGCAGGTTCACCGTCAGGGCACCGGATTCGCCGTCGATCTGTACCTCGCCGAAGTGTTGGAAGCCCTCGGCCGGCCCGGTGTTCGCCCTCGGCGGGGCGTGCACGAAGACCGCCTGCGGTCCGAACGTGCCGTCGAGGGCGTTCGGGCCGAACGCGCCGGCGTGCGCCGGGCCGGAGACGAACTCCCAGAACGGGGTGAAGTCGCCGACGGCCGCCCGGGCCGGGTCGTAGTGGTGCGCGGCGGAGTAGTGCACGTCGGCGGTGAGGAAGACCATCCCGGTCACCCCGGCCCGGTGGGTGGCCCGCAGCACCTCGGCGAACTCCAGCTCACGCCCGGCCGGCGCGCCCGGGTCACCCTGCGCCACGCCCTCCTGCGCGGCGGAACCGTCCGGCACCACGACGCCGATCGGCAGGTCGTTGGCGATCACCTTCCAGGTCGCGGTGGAGCGCTTCAGCTCCCGGATCAGCCACTCCCGCTGCTCGCGGCCGAGCAGCCCGCGCCTCGGGTCGGCGTACGTGTTGCCGTCGTTGGGGTCCTTGTGGGTCCGCATGTCGAGCACGAAGACGTCCAGCAGCGGCCCGTACGGGATCCGCCGGTACAGCGGCCCGTTGTCCGGCACCGGCAGCCACTCGTGGAACGCCTGGCTGGCCCGCGCGGCGAGCACGTCGACCCGCCGTTCGGTGTAGCGCGGGTCGTCCAGGATCTCCCCCGGGTACCAGTTGTTGAGCACCTCGTGGTCGTCCCACTGGTTGACCTGCGGCACCGCCGCCGCGAACTCGCGCAGGTGCTCGTCGAGCAGGTTGTAGGCGAACTGCCCCCGGTACTCGGTCAGCGTCTCGGCGACCTTGCTCTTCTCGGGGGTGACCAGGTTGCGCCAGATCCGCCCGTCGGGGAGGGTCACCGACTCGACGAGCGGGCCGTCGGCGTACACCGTGTCGCCGCTGCACAGGTAGAAGTCCGGACGGACCGCGCGCATCGCCCGGAAGATCGACAGCCCGCCGAAGGCGGGGTCGATCCCCCAGCCCTGCCCGACGATGTCCCCGGTCCAGACGAACCGCACGTCCCGGCGGCGGTGCCGGTCCGGCGCGGTGGTGAACGACCCGGTCCGTGGCTCGCTGACCACCCCGTGCCGGTCCAGGCTCTCCACCCGCACCCGGTAGTGCAGCCGCTCGGCGTCCGGCAGACCCCGCAGCCGGACCTTGCCGGTGAAGTCCGCGTTCGGCCCGAGCACCGGGCCCCGCAACTGCCGCGCGCCCCGGAAGTCGGGGCGGCGGCTCACCTCGACCAGCATCCGACCCGGGCGGTCGGCCCGCGTCCAGACCAGCGCCGAGTCCGCGGTCACGTCGCCGCTCTGCACCCCGTGGGTGAGCACCGGGCGTCCCGCCGGGCGCCAGGCCGGGGCGGCGTTCGCGCCGGCGCCGCCCAGCAGCGCGCCGCCGGCGACTCCGGCTCCGGCCACCAGGCCGGCCCGCAGCAGGGTACGTCGATCAAGCTCGGTCATGCTTCCTCCCGGTCATGGGTTGACCCCGTGGGTCTACCGGGCGCAGATGACCGCGGCCGGCGGTCCGGGTGACCGCCGACCGAACGCCTGTTGTCCGACGGGCGCGAGCGGGCGGCCTGCGCGGCTTGACCCCGGTGACGGGCTCGCGCAGACTTCGCCGGTGCGTCCGCTCAACCATGACGAGTTCCAGGCCATGCGTCGGTTCCCCGCGCTGGACGGCCTGCGGGCCGTGGCGGCCGTGATGGTCTTCGCCTTCCACTTCGGCGGCCCGTCCTGGGCCTGGTTGACCGGCTGGATCGGCGTACACCTCTTCTTCGTGCTCTCCGGCTTCCTGATCACGACGCTGCTGTTGCGGGAGGAACACCGCTACGGGCGGGTCTCGCTGCGCGCCTTCTACCTGCGGCGGTTCTTCCGGATCATGCCGGTGTACCTGCTCGTGCTGTTCCTGACCTGGGTCCTGGCCCGGCTCAGCGGCACCGCCGACGCGGTCGAACGCTCGCTGCGCTACTACCTGCTGCTGCTCAACGACTTCCTGCCGGCGAACGCCCCCTACCTGCACTCCTGGACGATCGGGATCGAGCAGAAGTTCTACCTGCTCTGGCCGGCGATCGCCTTCGTGCTGGTGACCGGCGTCTTCCGTCGTCGGCTCGCCGTCACCCTCGGGCTCCTCGTGCTCCTCGTCGCGCTGATCCCACCGCAGATCGCCTGGCTGAGCTGGCCGATCCACTACGTGGCGATCCTGCTCGGCTGCCTGATCGCCGTGCTGATGCACCACCCGCGCGGCTTCGCCCTGCTCCGGCCGCTGACCCACCCGGTCACCGCCAGCGTGGTGATCGTGGCCTTCGCCGCGGTGCAGGTGGCCGTACGGTACTGGCCGGCCCGCTTCGGCCAGGAGGCGCTGATCGGCAGCTACGCGGCGGCGACCGCGCTGCTGCTGCCGGCGTTGCTGTCGCGCAGCGTCCTGGCCCGCGTGCTGGGACTGCGGCCGCTGGTGTTCGTGGGCGAACGGTCGTACTCGATGTACCTGGTCCAGTCCATCGCCGCGCACGCGGCGGTCGGACTGCTGCCCACGCTGGGTCGGCACAGCACCGGCATCTTCGTGGCCGCCGTGCTGGTGGCGTTGGTCCTCGCGGACGTGCTCTACCGCTGGGTCGAGCTACCGATGATCACGGTGGGCCGCGAGCTGGCCGCCCGGGTGTCCCGGCCCGCGCCACGCGACCAGGACGGCCCGTCCGGCGGCGACGGCGTCGTGCGGATCCCCCGCCCCCGCGAGGTGCTCCCGGACACCGTCCCCGCGCGATGACGTGACCGGGCTCATAGCCCCGGTTGTCACAGCGCGACCGACCGGATCGTCGTAGCGGTGTCGAACCGATCAGGGAGGTTGCCGTGCAACGGATGAAGCTCTTCGAGGTGGCGCCGCAGGGATACCAGGCCGTGTCGGGCCTGGAGAAGTACGTCCGGGCGAACGTCGATCCGACCGTGTTGGAGCTGGTCAAGGTCCGCGCGTCGATGTCGAACGGGTGCGCGTTCTGCGTGGACATGCACAGCCGCGAGGCGCTGGCCAACGGCGAGTCGGACCGGCGGCTGTTCGCCGTGGCCGCCTGGCGCGAGGCCCCGTTCTTCGACGAGCGGGAGCGGGCGGCGCTGGCGCTCACCGACGCGGTGACCCGCCTGGGCGAGCACGGCGTGCCGGACGACGTGTGGGACGCCGCCGCGAAGGTCTGGTCGGAGAAGGAACTGGCCGACCTGATCCTCGCGATCGCCACAATCAACGTGTGGAATCGCATCGCGGTGACGACGCGCATGGAGCCTCCGGCTCAGGCGTGACGACCACGGCGGCAGAGGCGGCCGGTGCGCTCCAGGCGCACCGGCCGATGCTGCTCGGGCTCGCCTACCGGCTGCTCGGCAGTCGACACGACGCCGAGGACGTGCTCCAGGAGACGTACCTGCGCTGGTTGGGCGTGGACCGCTCGACGGTGGCCGAGCCCCGCCGCTACCTGTCCCGGGTGGTGACCCGGCTCGCGCTGGACCGGCTGCGGGCCCGGCAGGCGGCCCGCGAGACGTACGTCGGGCCGTGGCTGCCCGAGCCGGTGCCGACCGAGCCCTCGCCGTTCGGCCCGCTGGACCGCGCGGAGTTGCGTGACTCGCTCTCCACCGCGCTGCTGCACGTGCTGGAACGGCTCACCCCGCCGGAGCGTGCCGTGTACGTCCTGCGCACCGCGTTCGACCTGCCGTACACCGAGATCGCGGAGATCCTGGACCGGACCCCGCAGGACTGCCGTCAGCTGTACCACCGGGCGACGACCCGGGTACGCCAGGAGGACCGCCGCTTCACCGCCAGCCGTCCGGAGCGCGAGCGGCTGCTGGAGGCGTTCCTCGCCGCCGCCCGGAACGGGGACCTGGCGACGCTCACCCACCTGATGGCCGCAGACGTCACGGCGTGGAACGACGGTGGTGGTCGGGTCCGCTCCGCGCGCAACCCGGTGCGGGGCGCGGACCGGGTCGCCCGGTACTACGCCGGGATCTACGGCCCGCGCCGGGCGTGGACGGCGCATCGGCTGGAGCTGAACGGCGAACCCGCCCTGCTGCTCGTGCGCGGCTCCGACGGTGGCCGGTACACGCTGACCGTCGCCGCGGCAGCCGGCCGGATCACCGAGGTCTACGTGGTGGGCAACCCGGAGAAGCTACCGCCGGCCGACTGAGCGACGCGGCGTCAGCCCAGCTCGGGGAACCAGAGCGCGATCTCGCGCTTGGCGCTGTCCGGCGAGTCGGAGGCGTGCACCAGGTTCTCCCGGTTGGAGAGCGACAGGTCGCCCCGGATCGTGCCGGCGGCGGCCTTACGGCCGTCGGTCGCGCCGACCAGCCCACGGACCACGTCGATGACCTGGTCGCCGGAGAGGACCAGGGCGACCAGCGGGCCGCCGGTCATGAAGTCCTTCAGCGGCGGATAGAACGCCTTGTCGACGTGCTCGGCGTAGTGCGCGTCCGCGAGCTCGGCGTCCATCGTCCGGTGCACCATCGCGTCGATCCGCAGCCCCTTGCGCTCGAAGCGGGAGAGGACCTCGCCGACCAGGCCGCGGCGGACCGCGTCGGGCTTGATCAGCACGAGGCTGCGCTCTTCCGGGCTGTTGCTGGACACGCTGGGTTCCTCCTGTACGCGCAGAACGCTTGGGCTCGGTACGGTCAGCCTAGCGACCCGGTCCCGGCGCCGGCGCGGCGGCCGGTCTTTCCTCCGGTGGCCGATCCGGCCTAGCCTGGCCCTGACCCCCGGGAGGTCCACTGTGGCGAATGGCGGGAACCGGCCCATCGCGCCGGTACGCAAGCTGATCGGCACGGTGCTCGGCACCGTGGCCACCTTCGTCGTCCTCTTCGGGCTGGGCATGACCAGCTGGGCCATCGTCGCGCTCGGCGTCGCCCTGCTGGTGCTGGCGATCGCGCTGGCCACCGTGAAGGGCGGCGGACGCACCTGGGTGGTCGGCGTGGCGCACGTGCACAGCGCCTCCGAACCACCCACCCAGTACGCGTTCGGCCGGTGTGAGCTGCAACTGGTCATCGACGCGCCCGGCCTGCCGCCGCGATCCAAGAAGATCATCGAGCCGCGGGTGCCGGTCTCCAAGTGGCCGTCGCTGGGGCAGACCCTGCCCATCCGGGTCGCGCTCGACGACCAGCGGCACGTCAAGGTCCTCTGGGACGAGGTGCCCACCCACGCCGAGACCGCCGCGGCCGTGGCGGACCTCCCGCCCGAGTTCGGCGACGTCGACGCCGTGGACGACGTGCTGATCCAGCAGGACGCCCCGCCGTGGGCGGACCGCGCGCCCGATGACGACTTCCGGGATGCGCGCGGCGGTGACCCGTTCGGCGACCCGCTCGGCCCCGATCCGTTCCGCGATCCGCGCGGCGGCGACCCGTTCCGTGACCCACGCGGCGGCGATCCCCTGCGCGAGGACCGGTCCGGCGTCCCCGACGAGCGCAAGCCGGTGGTGGTGAGCCAGTCCCCGGGCGGTCCGGTGGTCCTCGAAGGCGTCGTCGTCGAGCAGCAGCCCGGCGCGGGCCTGCCCCGACGGGCCACTCCCGCACCCCGACCTCCGGCCGAGGAGCACTTCGAGCAGCCCGACGCCGACCCGGGTGACGACCGCCCCGCCGAGTCCGACGACGACCGCCCGGACGCGCCGGCGCAGGCCCGGTCCGCGCCCGGCGCGGACCGGACCACCGAGGCCCCGCCGACGCAGCGGACCGGCCCGGTCGTGGTGGATCCGCTGGACCCGCTGGACCTGCCGCTCGACGATCCGACCCCGGTGGGAGCGGTCCGCGAGACGGTCACCGCCGAGACCCTGGACGAGGCGATCTTCGGGTACGACGGAGCGTCGGCGGCGGACCCGGCCGGCCCGATCAGTGGCGTCGGCCTGACCCTGCTGGTCACCGACCTGGCCCGGTCGCTCGGCTTCTACCGCGACATGCTCGGCTTCACCGAGGTCGACCAGGGCACCGGCAACGCGGTGCTCGCCTTCGGCGCGACCCGGCTGGTGCTGCGCGAGGTGACCGGGGCGGCCCCGATCAGCCGGCGGCTCGTGCACGTCAACCTCGAGGTCGACGACATCGAGGCGGCGTACGGGCGGCTGCGTGACTCCGGTGTCCGCTTCACGTACGCCCCGCGGGTGGTGAACCGGGGCAGCAAGCTGGAGGTGTGGGCGGCGGCCTTCCGGGACCCGGACGGCCACGGCATCGCCCTGACCCAGTGGCGCGAACGGGCCGAAGCCTGACCCTGAGCGCCCCGGGCGTCAGCCGAGGATGACCCGGCGGACGTGCAGCGCGTACGCCCAGACCAGGGCGAAGATGATGCCCAGCACGAGCAGCGACCAGTGCAGCAGCCCGGCCAGTATCAGCAGGCCCTGCAACACGGTGCCGGCGTGCCAGGCCCAGGGGCGGCGCATCATGCCGGCCAGCAGGATGGCGGCCACCGCCAGGGCCACCACCACGGCGATCGCGGCCCCGTCGAGGTCACCGCCGACCACCCGGATCGGCTGGATGGCCAGCAGCAGCACCAGCGCCTCCAGGCCGAGCGTGCCGGCGCCCAGACCCCGGACGGCCGCCTGCGGGTTCCGCAGCCCGGAGCGTCGTACCTGCCCAGCCTCCGGCTCCCCGGAGCCCGCTGCGGGTACGTCCTGGACCGGCCCGCCGGTGCCGGCGTCCGCGCCGGTCGGGTTGTCGGTGGCGCGGGGGTCGCGCTCGGGGCCGGTCATCGCTTCAGCAGCCGGCGGGCGTCGGCGACGGTGACCACCGAACCCGTCACCAGCACACCGACGCCGCTGAGCTCACCGGGCACGTCCTCCTCGGCCAGCGCGACCGCCAACTCGATCGCGTCCGGCATGTCCTCGGCCACCTCGACGCGCTCCTCGCCGAAGATCTCGCTGGCCAGGGCGGCGAGTTCCTTCGTCGGCATAGCCCGGGGCGAGCTGTTGCGGGTGACCACCACCAGGTCGGCCACCGGCTCCAACAGCTCCAGCAGGCTGCTCGCGTCCTTGTCGGCGAGGACACCCACCAGGGCCACCAGCTTGCTGAACGCGAACTCCTCCTGCAGGGCGGTCACCGTGGCGGCCATGCCGTGCGGGTTGTGCGCGCCGTCCAGCAGGACGGTCGGGGCGCTGCGGACCCGCTCCAACCGGCCCGGGGAGCTGGCCGTGGCGAACCCCTCCCGGACGGCCTCGATGTCCAACTGGCGGCGGGCCCCGGCCCCGAGGAACGCCTCCACGGCGGCCAGCGCCACCGCCGCGTTCTGCGCCTGGTGCGCCCCGTGCAGGGGGATGAACACGTCGTCGTAGACGCCGCCGAGCCCCTGCAGCTTGAGCACCTGACCACCGACGGCCACCGCCCGGCTCAGCACGCCGAACTCGGCGCCCTCGCGGGCGATGGTGGCGCCCACCTCGGCGCAGCGTTCGAGCAGGGGCCGCGCGGCCTCCTCCTCCTGCGCGGCGGCGATCACGGTGGCACCCGGGTGGATGATGCCGGCCTTGGCCAGCGCGATGTCCTGGAGCGTGTCGCCGAGCCACTCGGTGTGGTCCAGGCCGATCGGAGTGATCACGCAGACGCCGGCCTGGATGACGTTCGTGGCGTCCTCGGCGCCGCCGAGCCCCACCTCGACCACGGCGATGTCGACAGGCGCGTCGGCGAACGTGGCGAACGCCAACGCGGTCGTCATGTCGAAGTACGTCAGCGGCTCGTCCGACCGCGCGTCGACCAGCTCGGCCAGCGGCTTGATCTCGCCGTACACCGTGGCGAACCGTTCTTCGCTCACCGGTTCGCCGTCCAGGCTGATCCGCTCCCGGACGGTCTCCAGGTGCGGACTCGTGTAGCGGCCGGTGTGCAACCCGAACGCCCGCAGCAGCGAGTCGATCATCCGGGCGGTGGACGTCTTGCCGTTGGTGCCGGTGAGGTGGATCGACGGGTACGCCCGCTGCGGACTGCCGAGCAGGTCGAGCAGCGACTCGATGCGGTCCAGCTCGAACACCATGCGGGTGAACCCGCGGGCGTTCAGTTCGGCTTCGGCGGCGGCGAAATCGGTACGGTCGGTCACGAGGTAAGTGTCTCCAGAGCAGCGTCGATCCGGACCAGGTCGGCCTCGGCGGTGGCGAGCCGTTCGCGGATCTTCGCGACGACCGGCTCGGGGGCCTTGCCGACGAAGGCCGGGTTGTCGAGCTTCGCCCGGGCCTGCGCGACCTCCTTCTCGGCGGCAGCGCGGTCCTTGGTCAGCCGGGCCCGCTCGGCGGCCACGTCGATCGACCCCCGGGTGTCCAACGCGACACCGACCGCGCCGGGCATGGCCAACGTCGCGCTGGCCTGGAAGTCGTCACCGGCGGGGTCGAGGCGCACCAGCGACCGGATCAGCGGCTCGTGGGCCGCGATGCCGGCCCCGGCCAGCCCGTCCAGCCGCGCCGCGACCCGCTGCGTCGGGCGCAGCCCCTGGTCGGAACGGAACCGGCGGATCTCGGTGACGACCCGCTGCACGGCGGACAGCTCGACCTCGGCGGCGTCGTCGACAAGCGACCGGTCGGCCACCGGCCAGGCGACGGCCTGCACCGTCTCGCCGCCGGTCAGCGCGACCCACAACTCCTCGGTGACGAACGGGATGACCGGGTGTAGCAGCCGCAGCAACTGGTCCAGGACGTGCCCGAGCACCCGACGGGTGACCTCCGCCTGGGCACCGCCCTCGGCGAGCACCGGCTTGCTCAGCTCGACGTACCAGTCGCAGACGTCGTCCCAGGCGAAGTGGTAGAGCAGGTCGCACACCTTGGCGAACTCGTACGCCTCGAACTGCTCGTCGACCTCGGCGGTGACGTGCGCGAGCCGGGACAGGACCCACCGGTCGACGGTGGAGAGCTGCTCGACGGGCGGCAGGTCGCCGCTCGTGTGCGCGCCGTTCATCAGCGCGAACCGGGTGGCGTTCCAGAGCTTGTTGCAGAAGTTGCGCGAGCCCTGGCACCACTCCTCGCTGACCGGCACGTCCTGGCCGGGGTTCGCGCCCCGGGCCAGGGTGAACCGGGTGGCGTCGGCGCCGTACCTGTCGATCCAGTCCAGCGGGTCCACCACGTTGCCGAACGACTTCGACATCTTCTTGCCGAACTGGTCACGCACCATGCCGTGCAGCGCGACCACGTCGAAGGGCGGCCGGCCGTCCATCGCGTAGAGGCCGAACATCATCATCCGGGCGACCCAGAAGAACAGGATGTCGTACCCGGTGACCAGCACGCTGGTCGGATAGAACTTCGCCAGGTCCGGGGTCTCCTCCGGCCAGCCCAGGGTGGAGAACGGCCACAGCCCGCTGGAGAACCAGGTGTCCAGGACGTCCTCGTCCTGGTGCCAGCCCTCGCCGGTCGGCGGCGTCTCGTCGGGGCCGACACACACGATCTCGCCGGCCGGGCCGTACCAGACCGGGATGCGGTGCCCCCACCAGAGCTGGCGGGAGATGCACCAGTCGTGCATGTTGTCGACCCAGGCGAAGTAACGCTTCGCCAGCTCGGCCGGCTCGATCCGCACCCGGCCGTCGCGCACCGCGTCACCGGCGGCCTGGGCGAGCGGAGCGGTGTTCACGAACCACTGCAACGACAGCCGCGGCTCGACGGTCGTCTTGCAGCGCGAACAGTGACCGACCGCGTGCACGTACGGGCGCCTCTCGGCGACGATCAGGCCCTGCTCGCGCAGCGCGGCAACGATCGCCGGCCGCGCCTCGAACCGGTCCAGCCCCTCGAACGGGCCGGGCACGGTGATGACGCCACGCTCGTCCATCACGGTCAGCGAGGGCAGGTCGTGCCGCTGCCCGATCTCGAAGTCGTTCGGGTCGTGGGCGGGGGTGACCTTGACCATGCCGGTGCCGAAGGACGGGTCGACGTGCGCGTCGGCGACGATCGGGATCCGCCGGCCGGTGAGCGGCAGCTCGACCTCGGTGCCGATGAGGTGCTGGTAGCGCTCGTCGTCGGGGTGCACCGCCACGGCGGTGTCACCGAGCATCGTCTCGGCCCGGGTGGTGGCCACCACGACCTCGTCGCTGTAGCGGATGGAGATCAGCTCACCGTCGTCGTCGGTGTGCTCGACCTCGATGTCCGACAGCGCGGTCAGGCAGCGCGGGCACCAGTTGATGATCCGGTTGGCCCGGTAGATGAGGCCGTCGTCGAAGAGCTTCTTGAAGATCGTCTGGACCGCCCGGCTCAGGCCGGCGTCCATGGTGAAGCGCTCCCGGTCCCAGTCGACCGAGTCGCCGAGGCGGCGCATCTGGCCGAGGATCTTGCCGCCGGACTCGGCCTTCCACTGCCAGACCCGCTCGACGAACTTCTCCCGACCGAGGTCGTGCCGGGACAGGCCCTCGGCGGCGAGCTGACGCTCGACCAGGTTCTGGGTGGCGATGCCCGCGTGGTCCATGCCGGGCAGCCAGAGCGCCTCGAAGCCCTGCATCCGCTTACGCCGGGTCAGGGCGTCCATCAGCGTGTGCTCGAACGCGTGGCCCATGTGCAGCGACCCGGTGACGTTCGGCGGCGGGATGACGATGGTGAAGGGGGGCTTGTCGCTGTCGGCGGAGGCCCGGAAGTGCCCAGCGGCTACCCACTGCTCGTACCGTCGCTGCTCTACCTCGCCGGGCTGGTACTGGCCGGCAAGGGTCGGGGCGTCGGGGCGTCGGGCATCCAGTCTCTCGGTCACCTGACAAGTCTACGAAGGGCTTCCGCGGACCTGACGTGCGCCACCTGTCGTTCGCGTACGGTGTCGGCTATGTCCGACGCACATCTCACCGACCGGTCGCTCGACCACGGCCCTGAGCCGGTCGAACTGACCGAGGAGCCGATCCAGCTGAGCACGCGGGACACCGGCGGCGACCCCGACGAGCGCTCCAGTGGCTGGTCCCGCCGCCGCAAGATCGGCTGGACGGTCGCGCTGGTCGTCGGTCTCGCGGGCGCGGGTGTGCTGGGTGTCGGCGGGTGGCGTGTGGCCCAGCAGAAGGACACCCGGCTGACCTCGCCCGATCAGGTGGCGGGGTTGACCCGGGACGACAGCGAGCGGGCCAAGAGCACGGCGGACTACCTGCGCAGCGGCCTGGCCGCCGACATCGACCTGGACCGCAGCTTCGGGACCGTCTACCGCGACCCCGCGGACGACAAGCGGTCGGTGCTGGTCTTCGGCGGCACGACCCTGCTCTGGCAGCCCGAACGCGACCTGGACAGCCTCTTCGGCCTGATGTCCGACGAGACGGGTGCGGTCACCGGGCTGCGCGAGGTGGACGCCGGCGAGCTGGGTGGTGTCATGAAGTGCGGCAGTACGAGTGGTGAGGGCGGCGACTTCGCGGTGTGCGGCTGGGCCGATCACGGCAGCGTCGTGATGGCGATGTTCCCCGGCAGGTCGGTGACGGACGCCGGCGCCCTGCTCCGCGACCTCCGCACCGACATGCAAACCCGCAACTAACCCGCCGAGCCGCCCACCGGGCCCCTGCCTGTCGTGATCGACACGACGTCGCCGATGTGGGGGTGTCCCGCTGGCCTTGACAGGCCAATGTCGCCGATCTGGAGTCGATCACCGGCGGGTCCGGACGCCTTTCGCCAACTCCACCCCTGCCTCCGCGCGTCGCCGCGGTCACGACCGTCGACGGGTCGACGAGTGCCGGCACCTGGTCCAAGCGCCCAGCCCATCGCCAGCGCCAAGCCCTCTCGCCGGGTTGATCATGAAGTTATTGCCACCGTCACCGGCGTGTCACCGCAATAACTCCATGATCACCCCGCGGGTCGCGCAGTGCGCGGCGCGCGGACGCGGGGATGGGGCCGGCGCGGGTTGAAGGGCCCGCGGGGTTCGGGC